>JAJRWU010000059.1 GCA_024276655.1 Planctomycetota bacterium | reverse complement strand
CTGGCGGGCAAGAGAAGGCCGGGCGTCAGCCGACGAGCGTGTGCAGCGGGTATTCGGGCTGTTCTTCAAAGGCGGATTCCAACGCCGCCATCACGGCCAATACGCTGTCGTCGCGCCAGTGCGGCGCCAATACCTGCACGCCTAGCGGAAGTGTTGTTGTTGCGTCGGCCGGCTTCGTGGAATTCCGGTCGTCCGACGAATGGGGGATGGCGGCAACTTCAACGGTTCGCGCCGCCACGACTCCCGCCGGAACACCCAACAGGTTGGGCAAAAAACTATAGCTCGCCGCCGACATCGCCTCGACCGATTCGCCATGCGGAAAGGCGGGCAACGCGTGCGGCGGGCAGAGAATCGCATCGAGCCGCTCGGCGTGCAACCGGGCGACGAATTGATCGGTCATCTGCTGGCGTTCGTACTCCATCCGCCAATAGCCGGCGGCCGATAAAGGCGCCGCCCATTCGAGCAGGCGGGCGACGCGGCGTTTGCCGAACGCCCGCAACAACGGCCCGGCGACCTTCCGCGCGGCGCTGGGCATGCTCGCCAGTTTCAAGAGCTTTCGCACGCGAACATCGACTTCGCTGCCCGCCAGCAGGCGGCGAAGGCTGTCGCCGCCGTCGGCGCTGACGAGTCCAAAATAAACGCGCATGGCCTGTTCGACATCGGGCGGCGCCGTTTCAAACACGGTAGCGCCTTGGGCTCGCAGTATATCTGCTGCGTCGCGCACCACTTGTTGGATAGCCGCCGTGGGCGAGTGGAAACCGTCGTTGGTCCAGTAGCCGATGCGCATGGCGGCAACGTTGCAGTCGGCGGCAATGGGCGGCGGCAGCGGCGGCATTTCGGCGTCGGGCGGTCCGACTGGTTGCGAGAGAACGCGCAGGGCCAGTTCGAGGTCGGCCACGCGCCGCGCCATGGGGCCGGGTTGGTATTGGATCGACTCCATGCCCCGCAAACATACGACCGCGCCGCTCTTGGCAAAACGGCGGCTGGTCGGCTTGATGCCATGCACGCCGCAAAAGTGGCAAGGCGTGCGAATGCTGCCGCCCATGTCGCCGCCGATGCCCAGCGGAGAACCACCCGCGGCGAGAATGGCCGCTTCGCCTCCCGAACTGCCGCCGGGCGTTCGCGCCAAGTCCCAGGGATTGTTGGTGCGGCCGTATGCGGGGTTGTCGGTCTCGTGAAAAAGCATCAGTTGCGAGACGTTGGTTTTCCCCACGATAATCGCACCCGCCCGGCGCAGAGTGGCCACGATGGAGCCGTCTTGCTCGGCCAACCGCCGCGTTTGGTGCGTCAGGCCCACGGAATGCGGCGCGCCGGCGACGTGAAACGAATCTTTGATGGTTATCGGCGCGCCATGCAAAAGCCCCAGCGGTTCACCACGCTGCTGGGCCTCATCGGCCGCCAAGGCCTGCTGCATCGCTTGCTCGAACAGGGGCGTCACGACCGCGTTGACCGCGCCGTTGACCGATTCAATTCTGGCGATGAACGCGCCGACCACCTCGCGCGACGACAGTTCGCCGCCAGCGATGCGCGCCGCCAACTCCCCCGCCCCGAGTTGAAGAATAGATTCCATAGGGCAGGCAAGGAGCGCTCGGGAAATTAATGTCGCTCATTCGCGGAGAGAAACGCGACTATAAGAGAATGGGTCCTAAAGACTACTTGGCCAGCACGACCACGCGAGGATACAGCACTACTGGCGGCGCGTCTTTTGGAAATTCCGGCGAAGCTTCCTCAGCGTGAGGATACAACTCGCCCACCACAACCACACGCGCGCCAACGGCAAAACGCTCGCCAGGATCTTGCTGGTGCAGGAGCGTGACCGTTTTTTCCGACGAAAACAGTTTTAAGGTTGTGAGGAACAGGCCGCCCGATGCTTCAATCGCTTGAATCGAGCCGATCAGCGCCACGCCGGTGTGATTTTCGGCGTCCGTCAGCCGCTTCAGACCCAAGTCGCGAATAGCGAGGGCGTACTTTTTTTCTTGAAGCACTTGTGGCCCCAACGCGTCATCGATTCTCGCCAACGTCTGTTTTACATCGTCATTGTTCTCGTCGGGCGTCACCGCCAGCACTTCGCCCAGCGCCGCCAGGGCGCGGTAATAAACATCAGCGGCGGCGCCAAGATTCTCCTCAGTCGCGGTAACAAGCTCCTGCTGTGTGACCGTGAGCGTTTCCAAGGCGGCTTGCAGAGCGGCGGCATCGTTGGAAACAGAAGGCCCTTCCCCGCTATCGTTCTTTTTTTCGGACGCCTCCTCCGTTTCACTTTTCGGTTCCGCGGCGTTTGGTTTTTGGGCGGCGGGTTTTTCAGCGGACGCGGAGGAGGAAGCATCGGGCTTTGCCGGCGCCGGCTTGGCGCCGATGCTGAGGTCTAATTGAATGTTCGCCGCCGAGAGAGGATCGACCGGTTGTGGCGCCGCTGGTTCATCGGCCAGCGCTGCCGGAGCATCTGCTGGCGCGGTTACCGATTCTGGTTCGGAAGGCAGCCCCGGCAATGGCGGCGCCTCGTTCGACGCGGTCGGCGCCGTATCGGCTGAGGAATTGTCGGCGGGGTCGGGAGGATGTTGGAAGGCGTTGGAAAAACCGGGCAGATCTTCTGGAGCAGACTGTGCATTGGCGAGCGCCTCTTCAAATTTTTTGGCGCTGGCGGCAAAGCCCGCGTCGTCAGCGGCGTTTTCGTCAAACTCGATATCGTCTTCCGCTTTCCAGCCAGGGCGAAAATTGGCGGGGACGATGAAAGGCGCGTACTGGCCGATTTTCGCGCCGATCTTGAAAGGATCTCGCTGCCACTTGCCCGGCAACCATAAAAGAATCAGCAGCGCGATCGATATTCCGGCCACGCCGCCCAACGCTATTTTCACCACCTCGACCAGCGGGTTCTTCTTATTCCTCCCACCAGTGACGATGCGTTTGCCGGTCGGTTGCTCTTCGTAATCATCGCCGGCGTTGATCGCGAATTGTACAGGCGCCGCCGGTTTTTGCGGCCCGCTACCTTCTGGCCCGCTACTGTCTTGATCGCTTTCGAGGGGAGCTATTTTGAAATCTTCGGGCGACGACGTATCCGGCGCTATCGTGGTCAGAGAGGCGGGGGCGGGCTGGAGTATTTCGGCGGAATCTTCGGAACCTTCGGAATCTTCGGAGTCTTCCGCATCCAGCACGATCAACCGGGGCGGCAAACGGTCCAAAACCTCCGAGAGCACGAATTCCTCCCGGCATAGCGGGCACTGAACGCGCGAGAAGGGAGCGGCCTTGTCGGGGAGCAAAATTTCGTCGGAACAATAGGGGCAGCGGCCGAACGACATGCAAAAGTCCTCAATTTGGAGCAATGATTACCTCTAGTTTAGCAGCCGCCGCGCTGTTTTGCAGGACGATTCTCAGATCATTCTCCGCCGCCTCCGACAGCCAGCCTTTGCCGCCGCCACAATTCGAGGAAAAGTAACCGTTCACGGCGCTGCGGGAATTTGCGATAACAGTCTATCCCACAGCGAATAACCGATATACGGTTACGAAGAAAAAAGTCGGAGGGAGTCGAATCTAGGTGAGCGGCGGAAAATAAGCACCGCTCGAAAAATAACTGTCGCATTTGTGTAGCCATCGTCGCCTGACGGTGGGTGAGCGGTGAACCATCCCACGCTCTGGCGAGCATGGCTACGACACTGATTTTCCGCGCGATGCTAACCTACCCACCCACGCGGGAATGACCGTTTGCTGATTCACTCGCTTGCGCTTCGTGCTTGTATTAGGTAAATTTTCATCTGCCGCTCGCCCTAGTGAGCCATATACGGTAATCTCCCGCACGATGTTAAAGTTATCTTAAAGAACTTCCAAATCAAACTCTGGGAAAAAACACTATGTTCGGCCGCCTGCGGGAAGATATTCAAACCCGGCTCGATCAAATTCGCTCGGGCGGACTCTACAAATCAGAACGCACGATCAGCACGCCGCAAGACGCCCATGTGCGCGTGGGCGATGCGCCGCCGGTGCTCAACATGTGCGCCAATAACTATCTGGGTTTGGCCGAACATCCTGAGGTAATTGCCGCGGCGCACGCCGGTCTCGACCGCTGGGGATACGGCCTGGCTTCGGTGCGGTTTATCTGCGGCACGCAACAGATCCATTGCGAATTGGAAGCGGCGCTGAGCCAATTTCTCGGAACCGACGATACCATTCTCTACACCTCGTGTTTCGACGCCAATGGCGGACTCTTCGAAACGCTGCTCGGCGACCAAGACGCCATCCTTTCCGACGAATTGAATCACGCCAGTATTATTGACGGCATTCGGCTTTGTAAGGCGCGGCGGTATCGTTATCGGAACAACGACATGGCCGATTTGGAAACACAATTGCAGGCGGCCCAATCGGCAAGGTTTCGCCTGATCGCCACCGATGGCGTGTTCTCGATGGATGGCTACCTGGCGAATCTGCCCGCGATTTGCGATCTGGCCGATAAGTACGACGCCCTAGTGATGGTCGACGATTCCCACGCCGTCGGCTTCATGGGAAAAACCGGTCGCGGCACGCACGAACACCACAACGTGCAGGGCCGCATCGATATTCTCACCGGTACGCTGGGCAAGGCGCTCGGCGGCGCCAGTGGCGGTTACACCAGCGGACGCAAGGAAATCATCGAACTGTTGCGGCAGCGTTCGCGGCCCTATCTGTTCTCGAATTCGGTGGCGCCGCCAATCGTGGCGGCCTCGCTGCAAGTGTTGAAAATGCTCGGCGACTCGACCGAACTGCGAGATCGTCTTCAAAGCAACACGCGTTATTTTCGCCAAGGTGTTTCACAGTTGGGGTTGGATGTGCTTCCCGGCGAACACCCGATCACGCCGATCATGCTCGGCGACGCCGCATTAGCCGCCCGCATGGCCGACGAACTCCTGCTGCGCGGCGTGTACGTGATCGGTTTTTCATTCCCTGTCGTGCCGCGCGGCAAAGCCCGCATTCGCACGCAAATATCGGGCGCCCACACGCGGGAAGATCTTGACTTCGCCTTGGAAAAATTTGCCGAAGTTAAGCAGTTGCTCGGCTGATGAACGACGATGCGCCGAACCCCAACCAAGGCCTCATTGGCGGAGAAAATAATGATACTCCGCGCGGAACTTGGCCGTTTCGCGGGCCTTGATTTGTGTTTTCCAGAGCACCCGCGAACTATTGTTGACCGCCCCGTCGCCGCGATAGTTGCGCCAGTCGTCGGCCAGATACCCGCTAACGCGAGTTTTGCCTTCGGGTTCGGCGGCGTCGATCTTGCCGCCCATGCGCAGCGTGATTTCAACATCAACATCCTCGTTTTTGTTGTTGCGCAGCACGACCTTCGCCAATTGATCGATCCTGGCGTATTGGTCTCCATTCCAATGGAGTTTGTTCGATTGGCGGCGAACTTCCTCTTCCGCGAAGGAGCCCTTCAAATCGACTGCAATGGTGAGCGGTACGCGCACGCCCTCTCCGGCTGATGTGTACGTTAGCAACTCTTGAGCCAATGGCAGGCCGTCTTGCATGATCATCACCGGACCGGTGGTCCAGGGGAATGGCGTTCGATTGGCTAGTTCGATCTGCCGCCAAACCTGGTTCGTGGATAGACGCAATGGCGAGCGGACCGCCGCGCCGGCGGGCGTGTTTGTAAATGCGTTTCGCTGAACGTGAACCTCCCAGGTATAAACATTTCGATACGACGCTTCGGCGGCAAACAGAGGCAGCGACGCCCGCTCGCCTTTCTTCAGATGCAGCCGGGCTAGGTGGTACACAAAAAGTTCCTGCACGCCGCCGGCGCTGAGTTCGGCGGGCAACACGACCTGCGCCGCCGGCGCATTCGCCTCCCGATTGGGAATCGGCCGACTGCTTTCGCCGCTGCGTTGTTGGAACTGCGCGTTGAACAGGTTATTTCCCATGCGAAGCTGACCCATGAGTTGCGGTTCGGCTTGCGCCAGCGCGTTGCGCATGGTGTTTTCCAACACCAGCGGACTGGGCGTGTTGCGGAAACGAAAATTCGGCGAACCCACAACCACGTCGACCGGGGCGTCAAAATCTTCGGCTTCGTTGAGGATTTCGGCTTGCAGGCGGATGTTGGCCGTTTTCGCCCCGCCTTTCGCCCCGCCTTTCGCCGTCCCTTTCGCCGTCCCTTTCCTTGCTTCTTTTTCATGAAGATCGATGCGATAGGTGGGAATCCAGCGGACGCCCGGCCGAAAATACATGATCGTCAATTCACAAGGCTGATTCGGCTCGGCGAAACGAAAGGTAATCCGTTTGACGCGCTCGCTTCGCCGAACCTCCCGCGCAACGGTCGTGTTCATTTTATCGATCGTGAGCGTACGAATATCGGAAATCGGCAGAAGCACGTCTTGTTCGTTACTGCGTAAGATGAAGAACTGCCCCTGTTGGTTGATGATGTTTATTGGCGAGGGGATTGTTGGAGGGCTCAGCAGATCGGACCGAGCGCTAAATAAATGGAGAAACGGATCGTTGGGCGGCAGGCGCAAAGGCTGTTCCGCCATGGGACGCATCAGCACGCGGTCGATCACGCCTTCGTGGGTCAGCCCGCTGCTGCGCACGACCCGCACCCGCTTGCCGACGTTCGCCTCCAGCACTTCCAAATGGCTGGCGCAGGGGAGTTGTACGTTTTTCCGCGATTCGATCGTCTCCCAGCCGGATTTCAACGACAACATTTCTCCCTTTTCCGCCACCGACCAAAACGAACCCAGCACGGCGGCGTCGGGCGCTTCGTGGGTAAACACGTCGCCGTTTTCATCGGTCACGGCGGTGGCGTGTTTCACGATCAGGGCGTATCCATCCTTGAAAACAATCACCTTGTGGGTTTGCAGTTGGAGTTGATGAGGATTCTCCTTCCTCTTCGCTTTCTCCTTTACCTGCTCTTGCCCAATCCCGGTTCGGCAACCCACCGCTGAAAACAACACCGCCCAAATCATGACACGCGTGAGGATCGACATAAAAATCTCCCTTGCAGTGGCGGTAAGTTGCCGCAATTTTTTATCGTCGTCTTTCGCTCTGTGAAAGGCGACGATCGAACAATGGTTCCTCGAACGCTCCTTGGGGGAGCGGCGGATGAAAATCTACCGGGTTAAAAGCCCGGCATTTTGAAAATGCCGGGCTTTTTGGCAATCAAGAAAAACGCAATGCACCTAATACCAGCACGAAGCGCAAGCGAGTGAATCCGCAAACGGTCATTCCCGCGGAGGGGGCAACCGTTCGCGGTATAAAACGAGCGCTCGATAACGACGCTTCCATCGTATACGTCTTCGTACGGTCTGGATTGCAATTGGGGATTTTTGGAAGAAAACGAAGAAAACATTGACGCCGCATGCGAGGAAGTTTACATTCGCTATTTCTGTTGACGGTATCCGCCTGAGCGAATTACTCGCGCGGGGTTTTTGCTTGGCGCCTTCCGCGAAGGAAATGATCATGTGGAACGTAGTAATCGGAGTTGTGTTTATTATTGGCGGCGCTACCGGAAAGCTGGCCTTGATCGGCGCCAATAGCTCACCCGCGATCATGGCGCTCGGCGCTGGCTTGGTGGTGTGGGGCGGCGTGCAAATGCTGCGTGGTCAGAAACAATAGTATCTGGGGATTGGACAAAACTCCCTGATTCGCCGGCGGCTATGGGCGCTGGTCGAATGCTCGGCTTCGCAGGTTCACCGCCCTAACAGCGCCGCCGTAGTCGGCGGCCGCTCGGGGAAACCATGTGTCGACATACTCGGCATCGGCCCAACTTTGCCAGTCGCCTTGTGGCGGGTCGGCCGATTTCAACAACACGAGTTGTTCGGCCTGTAGCCATTGGGCTAGGCGGGCGGCAATGGAATCGCTCGTGACGCTCCAGTTTTGCGGCAGCGCAGGGCCGGCCATGATCGGTTCGACATTTCGCAGGAAAGGCGCGACATCAACAACCACTCGGCCATGCCGCCGGGCCTGTTGACGCAACTCCGATTCTTGGCGGGCGTCGGTCAGAACGGCGCTGATATTTTCAGCCAGTAACCGGGCGGTGGTTTCCATGGCCTCAATACAAAGCCAGTGCGCCGCCTGCTGGGTGAGCTTCCGCACTCGCCACGAACAGCGCACCGCCTCGACCCGGCGCCCTCCCCCGCAAATCAAAACGGCGGGCGTCGGATCGCTCGCTAACCAAGAATCCAACGCAGGGCGCAGCCCTGGCCATTCCAGTAAACTACCGCCAACTTTCACCACGCGTAAGTGGTTCATGGCAATGGGAATTGCTCCTCCGCCAACACCGCCAAAGCATGAGCCGGCGCGCAGCGAGATTCCGCCTCGCCGATTTTATCTTTCAGCGAAACGATTGCCAAATCAGGCGGTAGCATACCTGCGCGTTGGGCTTGTTGGATGAGTCGGTCGGCCAGAAATTCTCCCTCGCCGGAAAGCACCGCCATCTGAAAATTCGCCTGGCCGGAAACCACTTGCCGCAAAGCTTGCAGAAGTTCTTCCTGTTGCGCCACGGCGGCAGTGCGGGCCAGCGTGCGGGCATCGCGCAGATCGAATTCCCGCTGGTCGGCGCAAAGGGCGCGGCCCAGCCGAGCGACGCTCGCCGCCATGGTTTGAGGACGGCCATCGGCGGTATCGCGAGCGAGCGGATTTTCCCGCAGGTCTTCCAAAACAAGGTACACATCGTGCATTGTGGCGAACCACTCCTTAGCCAAGGGGCAGCGCCCGCCGCGATAGTTCGTCTGTTGCAGAACGGCGCAAACCGGCGTTCGAGAAACGCCGGTATAAATCAGCTCGCCGCGTTGCAGCCGGTTCGTATCGGTGCGCGAAGTCGTGGCCGGGCGCCCATGGGCGATGGGAATGATATCGGTGGTGGTGGAGCCAATATCAACCAGCACCGCCGGTCGCCCGGCGCTGAATCTGGCCACGAATTGCGAGAGCGCCCGCCAGTTTGACGCCGCCGCCAAATACGCTTCTTGCCGAGCCTCCTCCAAACCTACGAACCGCCCGTCGGTCAGATAAACCAAAATACGGCGTCCCAACACGGCCCGAGAAACACTCTCCAAAATATGCGCGACTCCCTCCGCTTTGTCGGCGTAACAGTCGGCCAACTCGCCGGTCATGGTCAGGACGACGCCATCGTAAGCAACGCCGTCAGATTCGATCTTGGAAAACATGCTGGCCAGCGTTTCGGGCAAGCGCCGCCGCTCTTGCCACAGCGGGAACGCGCGCGATTGGGCGAACCCGCCAGCGGTGGCGCACTTAATGTTCGCGCCGCCAATATCCAAACCCAGCCAAGCCATGAGAGATTTTCCGTGCTACCGGTCGTCCTGCAACTGCGAGACATTGCCCGAGGCGTCGAATTCCCAACAGCCGGGCGAAAAGTCGAGGTCCATCGATTTGCCGGCCCGAGCGTGCAACATGGCTTCCGCCAGATTACCTCGACACGCCGCCCGCAAGCCGACATACGAAGTGGTTAGGCGAGGATTTACTTCAATCACGACATCGTGATGTGTGTTGTTGTCAGACGCTCGGCCCAGAACCATGTCGACGCCAATATAGCTGCTTGCCGGGGGCAGCGCCTCCGCCACGCGCCGGGCGAGCGCACGGGCTCGCCGCCGCAGACCCGCCTCTAACGGGAGTCGACCGCCTTGGTAGGTGAAACGACCATCGTCGCTCAAATATTGTAAACAGGGCTCCAAAATTTGCACGTGTGCTCCGCCAATCCAGGCGCAGCTCACGGGGATTCCCGGGCAGTAGGCTTCAATCCGCTGGTGTGTTGGCGGCTCGGCGGGGCGCCAATTGTCGCGGCTTTGAAGCAGCGCCACGCCCTCCGACCCAGCGCCCCGCGCCGGTTTGCAAACAAACGGCGTGGGGCAATCGATCGGCAAAGGCGCGCCCGGCTGCAACACCTCGCCGCGAGGAACGGGAATGCCCCGCACAGCCAGATACGCGGCGGTGCGATTTTTATCGGAGGCCAATTCCACCAGCGTCGAACCAGGCGAGAGCAGCCGCGCGTGGGCGGCTTCGGCAAGCTGAACACGGCGGGTGAGCAGGCCGTTGGTCTCGGGTGCGATCAGCACGGTGACGTCGGCTTCGGCCGATAAACGCTTGAACAGACGCAGTTCGTCTTGCGGCTGAGAAACGCGCCACACGCGCCGCCGGGGGAGGTCGAATTCGGGCAGGCGGGCATCGTGCAACACATCAACAGTAACGCCCGAGATACGGGAAAAATCTTCCGCGAGCGCCGCCAACATGGCGGCGCCCTCTTGCAGCAGGGAGCCGGCGGGCGGACCTTCGCCTGCGGTAAGCAAGCCGCCTCCGGTGATAAATTCATACAAAAAAACTCGCACCATAGCCTCGAAAAAATGGGGCGGGAACACACTTTGCCGCCCACCGTTGGAGTGTACGCTTCAGCGTGTTTTCGTCTCGGACGCACGCCGAAGCGTACACTCCAACGGCGCTTGGCGCCCGCCTAAGCATCGAGCGGAAAATTAGTGTCGTAGCCATGCTCGCCAGAGCGTGGGATGGTTCACCACTCACCCACCGTCTGGCGACGATGGCTACACAAATGCGACCGCTATTTATCGAGCGGTGCTAACCGTACTTCTTGAACTCACCGGCTTCGTAACGCCGCCAATAGTCGCGCAAATCGGCGCGAACTTTTGGCGACAGCAAAATCAGTCCAAGAATATTGGGAAAGGCCATGGTCAGAATCATCATGTCGGAAAAGTCGAGCACCGCGCCAAGATTGACGATCGTTCCCAGAAACGCACAGCCCACATAGAGCGTTTTGTAGACCATCGTGCTGCGGACGCCAAACAAATGCTCCCAGCACTTCTCGCCGTAATAGCTCCAGGAAATCATCGACGAATAGGCGAACAGCACCACCGCCACGCTCAGCACGGCAGGGAACCAGGAAATTTCTTGGCCAAAAGCTTTCGAAGTCAGCGGCGTGCCGGCCAGCCCTTGTTCGACCACCCACTGTTCATTATTCCAGGCGCCGGTGATTAGAATCACCAGGGCGGTCATCGAGCAAACGACTATCGTGTCGATAAAAGGCCCCAACAGAGCAACGGCTCCCTCCCGCACCGGCTCCGTCGTTTTCGCGGCGCTATGCGCGATTGCCGCGCTGCCCACGCCCGCCTCATTACTGAAAGCCGCTCGCTGCACGCCCACCACCAAAACTCCCAGCAAGCCGCCGCCGAACGCCTGGGGATGGAACGCCTCGCTGAATATCTGCACAACCAGCCCCGGCACCAGTTCGGCATGGGACACGATGATATACAGACACGCCGCCATGTAGATGAGGCACATCGTGGGCACGATCTTCTCCGCCGCCGCCGCAATGCGTTTGATCCCGCCGATGATCACGATACCCACCAAAAAAGCCAGTACGAGTCCAAAGCCTGGAATGAATACCTGCTCAAAATCCTCCATTTCCGCTTTGAGCGAATCTTTTTCGGCGTGCAGCGATTGGAGTTGGTTGTCGTCTTCCCGGTTGGCGGCTGTCTTGATTTGCAGGTTCAATTCGTCCAACTGTGCTTGCCGCCCAGCCTGAATGAGCGTCAGCATTTGTTGCCCCGACTGATTGGCTTGAAACATGTTGCCGCCGCCGAAGCTAGCCATGATGCACATCACGGCGAAGGCCAGCGACAGCACCACGCCCAGCCACTTGAGCTTCATTTCCGCCAGCCCCACACGAAGATATTGCATCGGGCCGCCGAGAATGGTGCCATCGGGTTTGACTTGCCGATATTTTTGACCCAGCGTGCATTCCACGAATTTACTCGTCATGCCGAAGGCGCCGCAGGCCAACATCCAGAAGAAGGCGCCGGGCCCGCCGACGGTCATCGCGATCGTCACGCCGGCAATGTTGCCCAAGCCGACCGTGGCCGAAAGCGCCGACGCCAACGCCTGAAAGTGCGTGACTTCGCCTGGTTCATCGGGGTTATCGTACTTGCCTCGCACCACATCGATCGCGTGGCGAAACCCCCAAATGTTGAAGCCGCCCATGAAGACCGTGAAGAACACCGCGCCGCATGCCAGCCACAGCACGACCAACGGCGCGCCGCCGGCGGATTCGGTAATTAAGTACGGCTTGGCGGAGTCGGCCGCATTCTCGGCGTCGGTTTTCAACCAACCTCGCGCGGCCGCCGCGGCAACGTCGGCTTCGGAAAGCACATCGTCGCCCGCTTCGCCCAGTCGCTGCCGCATTGGCAACTCTTTGCGGTACCGGCCATCTTCCAACACGTATTTATCGGTGTTCAGCGGAACCGAGATAAAATCGACCTTCCGGTCGTCGAGCAAACCGGGGCCGATGCCGGAACTGATTTTTCCTAACGCCAGCAAGCGGCGGACCGCATTTTCATCGAGCGACTCCGGCAGTTCGCCGCCGTTGCGTTGCAGCAGCGTGAGCGGTTGGCCCTTGGCCTCGAATGGGCGGGTGTAAAACTCCTGCTGGTCGAATTGGATGGTTTCCCGCTGGTGGGAAAAAAGATTGTAGAAAAAGACCTTTTCCATTAGGCTGACGGCATCGCCAAAACGCTGCTCAATCCACTCCAGCGCGCCGGGCGTTTCTTCAACCGCCTCCACTTTTCGTGAAGTGGCGGAAGGAATGGGCGCCGAAGACTCAGACACAACGGCCGCCGCCGGGTCCTGTGCTAGCAATTTGCCGGGCGGCGTGCCTATGATGGAGAGACAAAAACAAAGGCAAACGGCCAACCGGCATCCCTCCAGAAATTGCCTTCCCGCGCCCGCCCATCCAGTATGCAGGCTTCGCCCGATGCCGCCGCCAAGGCGACTAGGTAGAAGAGGCGATTTGCGTAACAATACCATTGATGTTTTCATGGGGCCTGTTTTCGACAGTGCGCGATTCGGTCGCTCGGAGAATAAAGGCTCTCACGGCGCCGGAGGCATCGCGTTTAATCGGAACGTGGGAGCAATGCTTCTATCGTATAACCCTCTAAAAGTCAATGTTTTACGGTGAGCGATCGAGCGAGGCGATATTTTACAAACATCTACTTGTCTAAAATGATTTTAATTGGTATTATTTGGTGAATGACGTGGGCGGCGGCGAGAGATGGCTTTGATGTTGGCCGACCTCGCTGCATCAGTCCTGTTTTGCAGGCATCGTTATGAATGAACCATTAGTGTCTTCCGATTCGACGCTTCTCGATTTGCTTCGCATGCGCGACGCCATGACAGTGGTGGAGCTGGCGGAGGCATTGTCTGTCACGGCGACGGCAGTTCGGCAGCGACTAACCCGGGTTATGGCAGGTGGTTATGTTGACCGCGTGGCTGTAAATCGGGGGCGGGGCCGGCCGGTCCATTCGTATCGGTTGACGTCGAAGGGCAGAAAAAAAGCGGGGACCAACTTCGCCGACCTAGCCATCGCCTTGTGGGAGGAAATTCGTGCCATCGAGGATGCTGAGGTGCAGCAAGGGTTGATTTCGAGGTTGTCGCAACGCTTAGCCAGCCTTTATGCCGGTGAAGTGTCTGGCGAAACTGTTGAGGAACGGATGTTAGAGGTGCAAGCACTTTTTGCAGAGCGTCAGCTCCCGATGAGCGTGCGATGCGGCGCCGGCACGGTGGAAAACAGTGGGGAGAAAAATGGCGGGGCGAAAAACGGCGGGGCTTCGGTCGATTTCCCCGTGCTCTCCGTTTGGGCGTGCCCTTACCCTGACTTGGCTGAAAAAGATCGCGCCATTTGTAGCCTGGAGCGAATGGTGTTTTCGGAATTACTTAATACAAAGGTGCAATTGAGCCAGTGCCGTCTCGATGGCGACGCTTGTTGCACGTTCGAGGCCAGTAGAAACTAAGCCGCCATGCGTGGTTTTGTCGGGGATTCCGGCGCAGCGGCCCATGGCGGGCGGGCGGATGAAATTGGTATAGTAGACGGACTGCTAACCCTATTTCCAAACACTCCGTTTCGGGCATGAAACAACAATGACAGAACCCTGGATTGAAGGCCGCTTTGAAGAAGGCGTGTTCACCACATCGGTTGAGCAGGCGATTAACTGGGCGCGAGAATCGAGCGTTTGGCCGATGACGTTTGGCTTGGCGTGTTGCGCGATCGAAATGATGGCGACCGGCGCCAGCCGCTACGATATCGACCGCTTTGGCGCGGGCGCCTTTCGCGCCACGCCGCGTCAGGCCGACTTAATGATTGTCGCCGGCACGGTCACCTACAAAATGGCCAGTCGGGTCAGACGGCTCTACAACCAAATGCCCGATCCAAAATTTGTCATCGCGATGGGCGCCTGCACCGTGGGCGGCGGCCCCTATTTCAAGTGGGGCTACCACGTGGTGAAGGGGGTCGACTTAGTGGTTCCGGTCGACGTTTATGTTCCGGGCTGCCCGCCGCGTCCCGAAGCGTTGCTAGAAGGCCTGATGCGCATTCAAGACAAAATCAGAGGACACAAAATCGCTCGGCAGGAGTCGTCTCGCGGCGGTAGTTTTCTGGGGCAAGGGCTTTTGGGCCGGCCAGGCATGAAAGTGGAAGACGAACTGCCGATTCCGCACCACACGGGGTATGTGGCGGCGCCAGCCGATGGCAAGCCGCTGCAAAGCCATCAAAAGATTAAATAAACTCACGATGCGTTTTTCCTTTTTTCCGAAAACTGGTTGGGAGCTTTTGCGTTGATATCGATGACTGAAACCCTCCGAATTACCAACTTGCACGTTTCGGTGGAAGGAAAACCGATCCTCCACGGCGTGAATCTGAAAATGACACGCGGTGAAACGCACGCCCTCATGGGCCCAAACGGCTCGGGAAAGAGTACGTTGGGCATGGCTATCATGGGCCACCCCAAATACGAAGTGACGCAAGGCGCGATCACGCTCAACGACGCCAACATTCTGGAAATGGCGCCCAATGAACGTGCGCGAGCCGGTTTGTTCATGGCCTTCCAGCGGCCGGTCGCGATTCCCGGCGTGAAAATGGCCGACTTCCTCCGGCACGCAACAACCAACGTGCGTAATCCCGAACGCAAGGAAGGCGAAGACCTGATCCCCATGCGAGAATTTCGCAAGGAATTGCGCAGCCGCATGGAGCAGCTCTCGATCGATCCTGAGTTTGCCCGCCGTTATGTCAACGACGGCTTCTCCGGCGGCGAAATGAAGCGGGCTGAAATCTTGCAACTGGCCATGCTGCAACCCAAGTTCGCCATTCTCGATGAAACAGATAGCGGCCTCGACGCCGACGCCGTTCGATTGGCCAGCCTGAGCATTGCCGATATTGGCGGCGCCGATATGGGCCTGCTGATCATCACCCACCACGACAAACTGCTGGAGCACAACCATCCCGACTACACGCACGTCATGCTTGGCGGGCGGATCGTGGAAACGGGCAACGGCGTCGAACTAGCCAAGGAACTCCATGACCACGGCTACGACCGCATTCGCGGCGCGTATCCCGACGCCGCCGCCAACCATGAGGCGATGGAAAAACCGAACCAAACTGAAATTGCTTCCTAGAGCGAGAGTAATATGGCCACCGACTTGAACGCTTCCAAAACAACCGCTGCTGTTGGCGATGCAGATACCGCCGCTGTCGGCGAAATCAACAAATATGGATTTCACACCGAAACCAAAGCCATCTTCAAGGCCCGCAAGGGCGTAGACGCGGAAATCGTGAACCAGATTTCCGACATGAAAGACGAGCCGGAGTGGATGCGGAAGTTTCGTCTCGACGCGCTGAAGATTTTTGAATCGAAGCCGATGCCCAAATGGGGCGGCAGTATCGATATCGACTTCCAAGATATCTACTACTACCTCAAACCGACCGAAGAGCAGGGTAAAACCTGGGACGATGTCCCTCAGGAAATTAAAGACACTTTCGAAAAACTCGGCATTCCCGAAGCGGAAAAGAAATTCCTGGCCGGCGTGAAAGCGCAGTTCGAGAGCGAAGTGGTGTACGGTTCGCTGAAAGAAGAACTCGGCGAACAGGGCGTCATTTTCACGGACACCGATACCGCCGTTCGCGAACACTCCGACTTACTGCGGGAATATTTTGCCACGATCATCCCCCCGCACGACAACAAATTCGCCGCGCTGAACTCCGCGGTTTGGTCGGGCGGCAGCTTCATCTATATTCCCAAGGGCGTGAAGGTTGACTTCCCGCTGCAAGCGTACTTCCGCATCAATGCGGAAAACATGGGGCAGTTCGAACGCACGCTGATCATCGTCGATGAAGGCGCGGAAATTCATTATGTCGAGGGCTGCACCGCGCCCATGTACACCACCGAAAGCCTGCACTCGGCGGTCGTGGAAGTGATCTGCAAACGCAACTCCCGTTGCCGCTACACCACGATCCAAAACTGGGCCAATAACATTTACAACCTAGTCACGAAACGCGCCGTGGCCTACCAAGACGCCTTCATGGACTGGGTCGACGGCAATCTCGGCAGCCGGCTGACGATGAAATACCCGGCCGTGTATTTGATGGAGCCGGGCGCTCGCGGCGAGATTCTTTCCATCGCTTTTGCTTCGGGCGGCCAGCATCAAGACGCCGGCGCCAAAATCGTACATTGCGCGCCTAACACCACCGGCCAGATTATTTCAAAATCGATCTCGAAGAATGGCGGGCGGGCAAGTTATCGGGGACTGGTGCGGGTCGAAAACGGCGCCAAGGGCGCGAAGTCGAGCGTGGTTTGCGACGCCCTCATTCTCGACGCCGAAAGTCAGAGCGATACCTACCCGTATATTGAAGTCGCTGAGCAAGATGTCACGATTGGCCACGAAGCGAGCGTTTCCCGCATTGGCGAGGAACAGCTTTTTTATCTGACCAGTCGTGGGCTTTCCGAAGCGGAAGCCAGCACCTTGATTGTCAACGGATTCATCGAACCGTTGGTGAAGGAGTTGCCTATGGAATACGCCGTCGAAATGAATCGGCTGATCCAACTGCAAATGGAAGGTTCGGTCGGCTGAGCCGGTTTCGCTGATAACCGATTTCATTAACGACAAAGCCTTATTCGCCCGGTTGCGAAACCTTCGTTTAACGGCAAGCCGAAGGCGACTGCGTTTTTCCGTCCTGCCCAAACGCTCTGCCGAAAAACACAGTCGCCTTCGGCTTGCCGTTAAACGAATAAACGAAAAATGTCGTTGGCTCCATCCTCGCGGCATATTCAAATTCAAAAAATGTCTTCCATCGAAACACGTGAGAAACAATGACGGGCGCCGCCACTACTGCTGGTTTTAATTCCGCTGCATTCGAGGCCTTCCGGAAAAACCGCGATGAGCCCGACTGGCTGCAAAAAATGCGGCAAGAGTCGTGGGACGCCTTTTGCCAGATGGACTGGCCGGCGCGCAACAGCGAAGAGTGGCAAAGAACCGACATTCGTCTGTTCAAGCTCGACCGCTTCGCACTCCCGGCATCGCCGCCCGTCGCGACCGACCTACCGGCGTCGCTGCTCTCGGCCGACGTGGAGTTAGCGGGTGAAGCGGTCTCGCTCGACAGTTACGGCGTGCGTTCGCACTTGGCGAACAAGTGGCGTGAGAAAGGCGTGCTCTTTGGCTCGCTCGATGAACTAGTACATCAGCACGGCGACCTCGTCCGCAAGCATTTGTTCGCCCGCGCAGCGAACCCTCATTTTGATAAGTTCGCGGCGTTGCACGGCGCTTGTTGGTCGGGCGGTCATTTACTCTACGTGCCGCGGAACGTCGTGGTGGACGAACCGTTGTTGAGTATGTCGGCCCTTTCCGATGGCGGCGTCGACCTCGGCCATACGCTCGTGATTCTCGAAGAAGGCGCCGAAGCCACGTTGCTCAGCGAAAAAACAAGCGGCGAGGAATCGGCCGGCGGTTTGCACTGCGGCGCCCTGGAAGTGTTACAAGGCGCGGGCTCGCGTTTGCGTTTTGTCCACTTGCAAAATTGGGGCCGGGGCGTTTGGCATTTCGCCCATCAAAAAGCGATTCTCGAACGCAACGCCTCTCTGCAATGGACAGCCGCCGCGCTCGGCAGCCGGCTCTCGAAAGTCAACCAGCATGTCGACCTAGCCGGCCCCGGCGCCGAGTGCGATGTCAACGGCGTCATGTT
This sequence comes from Planctomycetota bacterium, assembly GCA_024276655.1. GTDB lineage: Bacteria > Planctomycetota > Planctomycetia > Pirellulales > Pirellulaceae > SZUA-33. The sequence goes on along the minus strand of JAJRWU010000059.1, from coordinate 16,257 downwards.
CACCGAAGGCAAGCAGCACCTTTCGTACCACACGCAACAGCGGCACATAGCGCCCGGCTGCCGCAGCAACTTCTTGTATAAGTCGGCTTTGCAGGGCGCTTCCCGCACCGTCTGGCGGGGCATGATTCGCGTCGACAAAGACGCCCAACAGACCAACGGCTACCAACGCAACGACAACCTGCTGCTCTCCGATTCCTGCCGGGCCGATTCCATTCCCGGTCTGCAAATCGAGGCCGACGACGTCCGTTGCACGCATGGTTCGACCAGCGGCCGCGTCGATGAAGAACTTATTTTTTACGCCTGTTGCCGAGGCTACACGCGCCAGGAAGCGATTCGCGCCATCGTGATCGGCTTTTTTCAACAGGTGTTTGATCGCATTACCATCGAGAGCGTGCGGGAAGCGTTGGGCCAGGCAATCGCTCGTCGCGTCCAAGATTACGAATAGCCAACATTACGAATTACGAACAGCAATTTACGAATTAAATATCATGTCTGATTATGTTCGCGTTGCCGAGGTTGGTGAAATCGCCGACCCCGGCAGGCAAACCTTTGAAGTTGACGAGCAGTTGATTGTGTTGTTTCACGTCGACGGCGAGTTTTTCTGCCTCGACGATGTCTGCACGCACGATGGCGGTCCGCTGGGCGATGGCGTTCTGGAAGACCTTCAAATCGCCTGCCCGCGCCATGGCGCCAAGTTCGATATTCGCGACGGCGCCGCCAAAACCATGCCCGCCACCGAAGCCACGGCCGCGCATCGGGTGAAGGTCGAAAACGGCGAGGTTTGGGTGCGGCTCTCGAATGCGGAAACGGAAGCCGAAATAGCCGCCGCCGAAAATGCCGCTGCCGAAAATACCGCTGCCGAAAATACCGGCCAAGCGGCCCAGAGCCAAAGCATTTTGGGAAGCGCGCCGGCGTCGACAACCAACGCCCTTGATGCAAGCCCGGCGGAATCCTCTGAAAGCGGTTCCGAGGCCAATGCCGAAAGTCCGAACTCCGAGAGCGCTAACGCGGGCCAAACGCCTGCGGAACTTTCCGAGGCGGTGGTTCGGGAAGAGTTGAAGAAGGTCATCGACCCGGAACTCTTCGTCAACATTGTCGACTTGGGCTTGGTCTACCAGATCGAAATTCGTCCCCACGAAGAGGTTGGCCAGTCGGATGTCTATATCGAAATGACGCTCACCAGCCCGATGTGTCCGGCCGGTCCTCAGTTGGTGGCCAACTGCAAGCAGGTGGTCGGGCAGTTGCCGGGCGTGGCCGACACCGAACTAAAATTGGTAATGCAGCCCACCTGGACGCCCGATTGCATGACCGACGACGCCCGCGACCAACTCGGCATTTTCTAACGGGCGCAAGGCGTAAACAACAAGAAGCCCGGCTTTTTGAAAAAGCCGGGCTTCTGTATTGAGTGCAAGCTGGTTTTTATCGCGGGTTACGCGGGCGATTCAATTTTTTCGATGCGCACTTGTGTGTAAAGTTGGCGATGGCCGGTTTTGCGGCGGGAATTCTTGCGGCGGCGGAATTTTTGCACCACAAGCTTCTTGCCCTGGACGCCACCCATGACACTGGCTTTGATCGAAGCGCCTTGGAGCGTAGGCTTTCCCAGTTTGACGCCATCTTCGCCTGAAATGACGAGCACCTCGTCGAAAGCGATTTCCTCGCCTTTGGCGATATCTCGATAGTCGACCTCGAGTTCCTGGCCTTCTTCAACTTTGAACTGGCGGCCGCTGTCTTTGAAAATTGCGTACATGGTTCCTGTTTTTTCTTTCGGGGGAAAACCCGTATTCGATCGTTCGTTTTTGGCTTGTTTTATATCGAGCGGCCGCAACTGCCGTCCGTCAAGAAGTCGGTCGAGACATTGGTTGGCGATATTTCGTGTGCGAAGCCCCACATTTTACTGCTTGGTCGGCTTGGCGTCGAGCCCCAGAATGGTCGAATTTCGATAGCAAGCGTGTTGACTTCGGGCGGTTGCCGCATCTAGAATCGAAGAGACTGGAGCGATGCCGCCGAGCGACCGCCGCCGCACTCCAACTCCGATGTTCATTTCCCGATAGGTTCGCGTTCGTTCGCCCCACCGGCAACGTGCTAACGGCAACGTGCTAACGGCAACGTGCTAACGGGGGCGATTCGCCCCATTCTCCCGAGGACCCCATGGCCATTCTTATCGCCACCAGCGGCCCGGCAGAGGGGCAGCAATACGAACTCATTCATGCGGAAACCACGCTGGGTCGCCAGCCGACGTGCCATGTCGTGATCGATGTCGGCGCTGTGAGCCGCGAACATGCCCGCGTTTGCCGAGAGGGCGACCGGTTTTTCCTGCTCGATTTGGGCAGCCGCAACGGCACATTCTTGAACGAGAAGCGTCTGGCGGGGCGGCATCAACTCAACAACGGCGATGAATTCAAGGTTTGCGATGTAAGCTTTCGTTTTCACTCAGATTCTTCCTCGGCTGGCGTCCCTTCGCTTGACGCCGGCTTGCAAACGGTTGAGGTGGGCTCTGGTTTTGCAGCCGTGATGGTCGACGATGAATCGGGCAGCCAGTCGACGATCATGTCGAAACTCGATGTCTCTTCGAGCATGCGCGGCGTGCAACTCACCGCAACGCCCGAAGCCAAACTGGCGGCGCTGCTGGAAATCACGCAGGGGCTGGGCGGCGCGATTTCGCTCGACAAGGTCTTTCCGCAAGTCTTTGCCAGCATGTTCAAAATTTTTGTGCAGGCCGACCGCGGTTTCATCGTGATGAAAAACGAGGAAGGCGTGCTGGTGCCGCGTTGGACACAAGCCCGCCGCGGCAACGAAGACACCATTCGCATCAGCCGCACGATTGTCAATCAGGTGATTGACACCAAAGAGGCCATTCTTTCAGCAGACGCCGCCACCGACTCACGCTTCGAAATGAGTCAGAGTATTGCCGATTTCCGCATTCGCTCCATGATGTGCGCCCCGTTGGTCGACACCAGCGGGAAGGCGTTCGGCGCTTTGCAAATCGATACGCTCGATCAGCGCAGTCGCTTTCAGGCCGAAGATTTGGAAGTGCTGGCCAGCGTGGCGGCGCAGGTCGGCTTCGCGATTGATCACGCCCAAATGCACGAGCAAGCGTTGGAGCAAAAGGAGCTCGAACGAGATCTTAAACTGGCGCACCAAGTGCAGGCTGGTTTTCTACCCAGCAAAACGCCCGATATCGAAGATTACGATTTCTTCCATTATTATAAGCCCGCGCACGATGTCGGCGGCGATTATTTCGACTACATCCAACTCCCCGATGGCCGCACCGCCGTGATTGTGGCGGATGTGGTCGGACACGGCGTCGCGGCGGCCTTGCTCATGGCCAAGCTTTCGGCCGAAATTCGTTTTTGCCTCGCAACCGAGAGTAATCCCGCCCTGGCGATCACCCATTTGAACGATAAATTCTCCAACCTCGACTTTGAAGAACGATTTGTCACGCTGATCATGGTCGTGCTCGATCCAACCAAGCATGAAGTGACCACCGTCAGCGCCGGCCATATGGTGCCTATCTTGCGAAAAGTCGATGGGTCGGTGGAAGAGAACGGAGAAGAGAATGTTTGCCTGCCGCTGGGCGTTCTGGAAGGCATGGAGTATGAGGAGTATGTCATGCACTTGGAGCCCGGCGAAAGTTTGTCGATGTATACCGATGGGCTCAACGAAGCGATGGATATCGGCGACCAGTTCTACACCATCGAACGCCTCCGCAATTTGATCCGAAAAGAATATGGCTCGCTCACTGAAATGGGCGATCGAATCATCGCCGATGTTGTGGGACATGTGGGCGAACGGGCGCAGTACGACGACATGTGCCTGGTCTGCTTCCAGCGGCTCAAGTAAGGAATAGTCCGGAATTTACCTACCGAATTAAAAGTCCGGCATTTTCAAAATGCCGGGCTTTTTCGAGCTATAACCAGGAACTTATTTCGGGACGATTCCTAAGAGCCGGCTCTAGCCCCTACGCCAAACACGCTGAAGCGTGAACTCCAACGGCGCGCAACAGAACCTGTTTGCCTATGCTTCCGCCTCGCCGCAGCCCGCCTATTCTGTTTCCGTTGGGCAAGCGTCGTCGGCTATCTGTTTCCGGCCCAAGTCGACAAGCCCGAAACGCCGAAATAGGTTGCAGGGCTTGGCTTTTAATCGAGCTAGACATTGCTCCGTCGGGGCCACGGCGGTCCGGCGGAATGCCTCGATTTTCGCGCTGAACGATGGTTCGAAAAGACGCCGGTTTGCCTTGACGCAGGCCGGGTTTGCTGCGATTATTCGCCGCGCCGGTGGTCGCTCGCGCTATGCGAGGAACGCCCACAGCCCCATTTGAATTGGTCGCGGCAAAAGGTAGGAAAGATAAGTGGAGTACGAAACGACCATGGCCATGCAAACGTCGGCAAACGGAATTGGGAGCGTTGTTTTGAGCGAGAAAACCGGGCGCGCCACGCTCGCCTTACGCTTGGGAACGCTGCTCTTGGCGGTGGCGTGCCTGGGCTGCCGCAGTCCGGCCAACCGTCGTGAGAGCGGCGCCGTTTTTGGCGGACTCACCGGCGCCGGCATTGGCGCTGTAATCGGCAAGGCCAACGGAAACACTGCGGCCGGCGCCTTGATCGGCTCCGCCGTGGGCGCCATGACGGGCTCCGCCATTGGCGATTCGGTCGATGCCGATATTGCCGCCAACCAAGCGCTCGTGGAACAGAGGATGGGCCGCCGCATGGCGAACGCGGCAGATATTCCCGATGTCATTGCGATGAGTCAAGCCGGTCTGGGCGACCAGGTCATCACCACGCATGTTCGCACGCACGGCATGAAACGCCCGCTTGCGGCACACGATTTGATCACGCTCAAGAATGCCGGCGTGACCGATGTCGTGATCAACGCCATGCAGGCGCCGCCGGTCGGCCCTCCGATACATGGGCGCCCGGTCATCGTGGAGGAACATTACTACGATCCACACGCGTATCCGCACGGCCACCCGTACTATCGGCCAGGCGTGAGCTGGGGCGTTGAAATCGGACATTAATACCGGTTCCCGTGCGGCGCGTTCGCAAAAACGGCGTTTAGGACTCGTTCCGAATTTACCTACCGAATTAAAAGCCCGGCATTTTGAAAATGCCGGGCTTTTTTGCGCGACAACCGGTAATTTATTTACGGACAAGGCCTTATTTCAGCTTTGCCGTACTACGCCACGCGGCTTTGCCTGTTGTTGTTGCTCTCGATGGCGGCGTGCAGGGCGTCGAGCAGTTCGTTGATAAGATATGGCTTGCCGACGACCTCGACGATGCCCAGATCTGCCATCGCGGCGATGTCTTTCTGGCGAGGGAAACCGAGCAGGCCGACGATTGGCGCCGGTGTTGCAAGGCGGGCGAAAACCGGCGCCTGTTGCAGTTCAAGCGGGTCGCCGTGGGTGAAGTCCCAAAGATAGGCGGCCACCGTGCGTAGTTTGGGCGGTGGTTGGCGGGGAAGCAGCCAGATCGATGAACAGCCGCCGCTTCGGCAAACGTCGGCCAGGGCGTCGAAGGTCGTTTTTTCGGGCGTCACGATGCCGATCAAATCGGCGGCTAGTCGTGCCGGCGGATCGGAGGCGGCCTGTCCGATACGCTCCGCCATCGTGGCGGTCGGTGGTAGACTGAGCACTGTCCGCAAGCCGGAGTCCATTCGGTCCAGCAGGCGCAGCAAGCGCTGCCGCTGCCGCCAATAGATGCGCGCCACGCCGGGCAGCGGGCTTCCGGTTTGCATTTCGCCCTCCGACCACGGCCCCAGCAAAACCAGCCACCGCGCCAGCGGCGCGGCCAATTGCAGCGCCAGAACGTCGCTGGCGAGGAACTGGCCCGGCCGCGATTGCAACAAAACGATCAAGGAGAAACCGGGTTCGGCGGCAAGGCAAGCCGCGGCTTCGTGGAGTGAATCGACGTGCGCCGCCCGCCAACGACTCCGCGCCGCGGCAACCAAATCCGCAAATTCAGGCGTCGGCGCGGCGCCGACGATCAAAACGCGAGGCGGCATGAAATTCTCCTATCGTCTGCGAGAAGGCGGTCAATCGGGGATCTCGGCTTCAAAGTTTTCCACAACCTCTAGCGCGGCGGGAGCGTCGTTGACGGCGCGCAGCGTCTCGACAAAACCGGGTCGGGAAATCAAACGGCTGAGTCGGGCGAGTGTTTTCAGGTGGCTGGCGTCGTCGGTGGAGCCGATCAAGAAAAAAATATCGGTCAAGCCGTCGCCGCCGAAAGGTATTCCCTGGTGCGTTTTCCCCAAAGCCAGAAAGGGTTCCGCCATGATGGAGGGCAACGGGCGCCGAGGGTGCAGCAAGGCCACGCCGTTATCGAGCGCCGTAGGGTGAAGTTCTTCTCGGTTGCGAACGGCTTCGGCCATTTTGGCTGGGTCCCAGAGCAAGCCCGCTTGCGCCGCGACCTCCGCAATGGCGGAGATCACCTTGCCCCGCGTTCTGGCCAACAACGGAACCTGAATAGCTTCCAGCGGCAGCATTTCTCCGATTCGTTGGGGTTCGTGGTCCGGCCGTTGGGAGCGATGCAAAACCGATTCCATCTCGACCAAACCCTCTTCATCGGAAAGTCCGATGCGGTCTTCCAGCCAATGGTGAATATCGGCCCGGGCGAATCTCCACTGGCTGGAAACCTTGCGACCGGGGATCTTGCCGCGATCAGCCAGCCGCTTCACCTGAGCAGGCGTGACATGCAGGTACTTGGCAAGACCGTTGGTATCGAAATCATTGTGAACCATGGCGTTTCAGGTTGGCGGGGCTGCGTGGCGACGCCGCCATTCTCCCGGCAAACCCGGTCGGTTGTCCAGACCCGGCATGGCCGCCCAGCGTTGGTTTACACACAACTGCACCGCGACAACGTACGATGGCCTTCCAAGGCCGTCGGTCTGTTCCCTGAATGCCCCTGTTTCGACGGCCTTGGAAGGCCATCGTACAACTTGTGTATAAACAACGCCGTTGGAGCCTCAGCCTTCAGGCTGTTTTGAAGTGTGTCGAGGAAGAAAACATGCTAAAGCATGAACTCCAACGGCGCGGCACAAACACGCGAAAGCGAACACTCCAACGGCGGGCGGGAGCATGTTAACCGATTTCGTCCAGCAGGCGATCAATCGCGATGCCGATTTTTTCGTCGGTTTCGTAATCGCCGTTGGCAATGGCAGCCCGCGCCTGCAAGACTTTGTCGGCGCGAACGTCGGGCGATTCCAACGCCAAACTCAGTAACCGCGCTTCGTCGGAAATGTCCAATTGGTCGGCTCCGTAGGCAGCTTCATTCTGGGGGGCCGCCTGCGTGGAAGCCGATTTGTGTGGCGCGTTGACTGCTTGCGGGCCGTGAATCTGAGCTATTCCGTTGATCTGCATAGGTTTGTCTCTCTCCCGTATCGGATCGATTACAAGCGGCCGCACGAAAAACACCCAAGAGCGTTTCAGTGCGCGGTCGATCGTGATCATCCGCCAGTTGACCGGAACATACTTTGGGAGGGGGAATCAACCACGAATTCCGGTTGAAGTCCTTCGCCAAAATATACGTCACAACTTTCTCGTTGGCGCCGCATTCCGTGTCAGCATTGGCCGTCCGTCGCGGGGAAAATGACCTCGCAAGCGCAGTATCGAAAGCAACACACTTATCGGTCTGAACGGCCGCCGATTTCGACGGAATTCTCTTGCCTTCTCCTTGTATCGTTGACAGTCGCCTGTTCGCCTGCGGTGCGTATAACGAATGCCGGCTGGCTTGCGTTTCGCTCCGGTTATGCCTCAAACCGTTGAAAACCAAGGATCAACCGCCTGTGCTGGAAGTGCAGGGCCGTTTCCATCGGCACAATACAAAACACTCCGAAAACCCAGCATCCTTAAACCCGGGTGTGTTCTACTTCCAGCGACTGAAAATAGGACATTCGCGGTAACTAGGATGCAATTGTGTCAAACCTTGCCGCGCGAAACATTCTGTTATTCCAAAAGCGAGGTTTCGGACCCATCGGCCTTTGCCTAGGAAAACATTCACGTTGGAAAACTACAGCGTCTGTTGCTTTTTCACCACTTCACACGGGTTTGATGGCAATAGGCAACAGACCGGCGTGTCGATGCGACCAGATTGTTTCTGGAGGAGAAGAAAAGACCGGCCCCGCAACGCAACTAATTTGATCGACCGCATTCATTGCAGTCATTTTGTCGCAGGCCGCTTTCTGGTACGAAGCCTGAACCGCCAAGGTTCGCTCCTCCTGAAAACTTTCCCCTGACGCAGCGGCGTTTCCCTTCCTGACGTCAACCTCTACCTCACACGCCTCTACCTCACACGGCTGGAAATGGCTCGTTTCACGGCAGGCCGTTCCACGAAAAATTCGACATTTTCCACCCCCAAGCCTTCACAAGTTGGGCGGAAGTATAGTGAAATAGCGAAAACCGTGCAAGATCTGAAGGAATAAACGAAAAAACTCTCGACAGAGAATCTATTTGATGCGAGAATCCCAGCAGGGAGCCATGCACTTGGCCAGCGGCGATTTCTCCTCTTCAAGCGGCGCCCAGTGCGAGCGAAGACGATTTCTCCGCGGGTGGTTTTCCCGAATGCAACAGGCGGGCATTTCAAACAACGGGGTTAGGCGCCCGTTGCTTGAATCTCCTCATTTCTCTCATTCAAATCTACGGAGGCGTGTGAAATGACGATGCGAACACGAAGAGGCTTTACACTCGTCGAACTCTTGGTCGTGATCACCATTATTGGCATGCTGATGGCGTTGTTGCTGCCGGCGGTGCAGATGGCGCGAGAATCCGCCCGCCGGGCCCAATGCTTGAACAACCAAAAACAAATCGCGATGGCGACGATTCAATACGCCACCGACAAAAAGAAAATGCCGCCTTCACTTTCGTATCTGCGGGGAACAAAAACAAATCCGCGCACTAATAATTACGTTGGCTGGGTGCCCCCGCTGCTGACCCGATTGGGAGAAACCGCAGTCTACGAGAATATTCTCGATAATATCCAAATCGACAACACCGCCGGCAACACGCCGAACCCCCGCACGACCAAACCGGTAATGGTTAGCCTACTGGTGTGCCCTTCCAATTCGTTGAGCGTGCTTAATAAACCCTTGCATTATTACGTCAACTCCGGGCGGGCCGACTTCAACTTCACCAACTCTTCCCCCACGCGTCCCTATGACCATGCGGCTAATGGCGTCTTTGATGTGCGAATTGACGCCAACCACGCCAACCATTACGAACAAACGATCGACGACATCAACGCCGGCGATGGCGCTTCAAACACCTTGGCGATCTGCGAAAATTCCAACGACGTGAGTTTCGCCAATGAAATTGACAACACTTGGCTTCGCCGCGATGCGAGCGGCGCCCTAATGGCCGTGGGGACCGTGCTTCCCGAATGGCGTTCGGGCTTCATCTGGCGGAACGACTCCAACGAACAACTCAACGCAAACGCAACGGCCATCACTCCCGACGACCTGGGCGTTCCCTTTTTTGATATCAATGAAGGTCGCGAAAACCAGGATTTAGGTTGGCACACGGCGCGCCCCTCCAGCGATCATCCCGATGGTTTCGTAGCGGCATTTTGTGACGGCAGCACGCGTTTCATGAGCGATTCGGTCAGCTATCGCGTGTATGCGTTGCTGTGTACGTCGAAAGGCCGCGCCGCCAAACACCCCGGCGGGAATGTGCGCGGCCCCGCTTGGCAAATTCAAACCATTACCTCCGGCGATTTGGACGAATAAACCCTGGTTTTTTGGCGCCGGGTCTGAAGGGCATCCAAGCGGCGGCGTTCGTCTGGAGGCTTATCCCGGAGGGATTCAAGCCATTAGCCGGTGGTCGAGCGGAGCGAACACCACCGGAGGATCGAGGCGCTAAAATACCGCATCCCGGCGGGATGCGGGAGTGATTGCACGGCTGATGCCGGCGGTGGCGCTGCGCTGACCGCCGGCTCATGGCTGCCAAGCCTCCGGCTTGTAACGAACTCTTGCTTCAGCGTGCTGCCGAAAAAACAGCCTAATACCTTCTAACACAACTTGGGAGGTCAGCATCAAACTCCGTGTTTGAAACGCCAAACAGGGGTTATGTTAGGAGCTCTAAAGGCCGAACTCCAACACCGCCCGCGCCGCTCGGTTTCACAGCCGGCAATTCGTGATTTGCGTTTCCAGAATGGCGGAGGCGCCCAGTGCTTCCAATTGCTCCATGACGTCCAGCACGGCGCCGCGTTTGACCATCACGCGCACCGAACACCAGGCTGGGTCTTCCAAGGGGTTGACCGTTGGCGAGTCGAAACCGGGAGTGACTTCCTCGGCGGCGGCCAATTTTTCACGCGGCACGTTGTATTCCAAAAGCGAGTAGCCGCGAGCAATCACGACGCCCTCCACCCGCCGCACGACGCGGTCGGCAAGCTCCCGCCGCCGACAGGCTTTATTCTGGACCAGCAGCGTTTCGTACGAACCGATTTCCGCCATGATCTTCAGCCGGTTGGCCGCCAGCGTGCTGCCCGTTTCGACCAAGTCGACAATTGCGTCGGCCACTCCGAGCGCGATCATGACTTCCACCGAACCGGAAATCGAGACCAAATGGGCTGCAGCGCCGTGCTGGGCCAAATATTTTTTGGTCACTTCCGGAAAGCTGGTCGCGATTCGTTTGCCGTCCAAAGCGGAAGCCGATTCGAAGTGCGCGTCGTCGGGAACACATAACGCAAGCCGGCATTTGCCAACGCCCAGCGGCAGCCGCTCAATGAGTTCGGCGCCGCTTTCGGCCACTAAGTCTCCGCCGGTGATTCCCAAATCGATCGCGCCTTCGGCGCACAGCAAGGGGATGTCGTCGGTGCGCAAAAAAGTAATATCGATCGGCATTTCGCGCACGCGGGCGAACAGCCCCCGATTCTGCCGCCGAAAACTCAAACCGGCCTGTTTCAATAGGTCGGCCGCCAATTCCGACAACCGCCCCTTGCTGGGAATTCCGATTCTAAGATTGCTCATGCAGGTTCAGCCTTTCGTCTGCTGGCGAGATTCCTTTTCGGTGATGCCGGAAACGCCGAATCGCCGCGCCAGTTCCGTTTCCACTTCGCCCAACGATACCTCGCGATGCGCGAGCAGCACTAGCAGGTGGTAAAGCACATCGCCGGCTTCGTAAATCAGGTGGGTTCGGCCTGCTTCGCCGGCCTCTCCCGCAGCCTCAACAACTTCTCCCGCCTCTTCCAAAATTTTGGCGCCAATCGCCTCCACGCCGCCCGCCAGCAACTTGGTGGTGTACGACTTGGGCGGAGGGTTCGCCTTGCGGTCTTCGATGATGGCCATCAGTTGGGCCAAAACGTTGGAATCGTGGCTCACGTCGTTCATTCCTGGAGGTTGTTTGAACAGCAACGATATCTCGAACCAGAAGGCCGGCTTTTTCAAACTTTTTCGTTTAACGGCAAGCCGAAGGCGGCTGCGTTTTTCGACCTTGCCGCCAAACGCAGCCGCCTTCGGCTTGCCGTTAAACGAGCCATTGTTAGCCGTGTGAAGTATAAATGGCGCCACGCCTTCTTGGCTGGATAGCGCACTATCCTAAACCGACAGCCGCCAACTGACAATCGAGCGCTGCGGCAAGTCGGGAATCGCCCGCCGGAGCGTCGTTGGAGAAGCCCGGCTTTTTCAAAAAGCCGGGCTTCTAAATAGGGAGGCCGCTGCGTTTATTTCCCGGATAATTCCCGATACAGCGCCACATGCCGCTCGACCATCTTCGCGACGGAGAATTCTTTACCGATGCGCTCGCGAGCGGCCGCGGAAAAACGCCGGGCCAGATCTTTGTCTTGAAACAAGGCGTTTGCCCAGCGGGCGAACCCGGCGCGGTCGCCGACGTTGACCAAGTATCCCGTTTCGCCCGGAATGACAAGCTCCCGGTTGCCGGGGATGTCAGTCGCGACGACCGGAACGCCCGCCGCCATGGCTTCCATGATGGCGTTCGATTGGCCTTCATAGCCGCTGCCCAGCCAGAGGCAGTCGAAGTGTTGCATGAGTCGCGGCACGTCGCGCCGCTCGCCGAGAAAATGCACGAACCCGCCCCGATGCACCTGCCGACAATCCCGCTCCAAACGCCAACGCTGCGGCCCGTCGCCAACTATCCGCACGTGCGAATCTTCTCGCACCACGTTGAGCAACTCCGCCGCCCAGATCAAATCCTTGATCCGTTTTTGTGGCCAGAGCCGACCCACCGCGCCCACCAAATGCACATCGCTAGGCAATCCCAATTCATGGAGCAATTCTTCCCGCGAACAAGGATTTGGCGCCGCCGCCGCCGGTTGCCCGTTGGGAATCACGACGAACTTCTCGGCAGGCAGCCCATGTTCGACGTAAAAATCTTGCACGCCCCGGCTGTTGGTCGCGATACGCGTGGTGCGGCGGGCCAAATGCCGATCAATCATGAACTCATGGCCTGCCTTCCAATGATCGACGCAGCGTTCTCCGGCAATCACGACCGGAACGCCAGCGGAAAACGCGGCTTGCCGCCCGTAGGCGTTGGCGGCGAAAATCCAGGTATGCACGATATCGGGTTTCAATTTCGCGATATGGGAGCGCAACCTCCAATAGGCGGCGGGGTCGACCTTCCACGATTTGTCGATATGCGTCAGCGGAATCTGGCCAGCAAGCAACGGTTCTTCCAGAGGTCCGGAAGAGGTGAGCGTACATACGTGTACATCGAAGGCGTCTCGCGGCAGACCGGTGGCTAGAAGTGAGAGCTGTTTTTCAGCGCCGCCCCGGACCAACGTGGGAATGATTTCCAGTACGCGTATGCTCACGGCGACTCCGCTCACCCAGACAGGAAAAACACGACATTGCAGTCGACCAACGACACCGCCCGACGAAGCGGCCGACTAAAAGACGTTTTTACCACAGAGCACACCGAGCGCACAGCGCGGCCGTTGACCGCAATCAAATTTGCGATCAGCGATGGGCGGAGTTCTCTGTAACGCAAGTTCGTAAAAACTTGTTTTTTTCGGGTTCTTCGGCGTAAACCGTGGTTCATGCTTTCAGTTGGCTACCTTTATAACCACGGATAGCACCGATTCCACGGATTTTGATCGTCGAGCGTTGGGTTCCATCCCTCCGGGCAAGGGTTCGTTACAAGCCGGAGGCTTGACAGCCATTAGCCGGCGGTCAGCGCAGCGCCACCGCCGGTATCGACCGCACAATAACTCCCGCATCCCGGCGGGATGCCAGGATGCAGTTCCTCCGGTGGTGTTCGCTGCGCGCGACCACCGGCTAATGGCTTGAATCCCTCCGGGATAGATTTCCAGACGAACGCCGCCGCTGGGATGACCTTCGGACCCGGCGTCAACAAAACTTATGGATAAACAACAGGGTTCCATCCATGAAGTTTTGGCTCACTCTTCTCCGCGGATTCGAACCGTGCAATAGCCCGTTCACAACGCATTTTCTTCTCACTTTCCAATTGCTTACGCTGTGTTATCCGTGGTATCTGTGTTATACCTCACACGGCTAACAATAGCTCGTTTAACGGCAAGCCGAAGGCGACTGCGTTTTTCGGTATTGCTCGAATGTGTGGACATAAAACGCAGTCGCCTTCGGCTTGCCGTTAAACGAAGAATGCGACATTTTCCACCGCGAGCGGTATACCATCTTTCTTTGGTTGTTGGCTAATCAGCTTATTTGTTGCGAACCAGCGTTTCAAAAAGCTCCAAGTGCCGGGCCGCTGAGCGGGACAAGGAAAAATCGGTTTCCACCTTTTGCCGGGCGGTTTTAGAAAGCTCGTCTCGCAGATCGGGGTTTGCCAGCGACTTGGCAATCGCTTTCGACAAAGCGGCGGCGTCGCGGGGCGGCGCCAATATTCCGCACGCGTCACCCACGACTTCTCGATTCCCGGGAGTATCGCTCGCCACGACCGGCAAACCCGCGGCCATGGCTTCCAGCAACGCCAACGAAATTCCGTCCGCATGTGCTGGCTGCACAAACAGGTCGGCGGCTTGGAGGATCTCTTCAACATCGTCAAAAGCTCCCGCCAAAAAGATACGATGGTCTAGGCCCTGCAGTTCAATAAACTCTTTCAGTTCTCGGCGGTGCGGACCATCGCCCACCAGCCACAGCCGTGCATTGGGCCACTGCGCCACAATCGGCCCCCAAGCCTCCACCAAGTCGCCCAACCCCTTGGAGTAGTGCAGCGGTCCGACAAATACGGCCAGCGGCGTGTGCTCTTTCAGGGCAAATGCGGGCCGGCATTCCGCTAACGATTTCCGCGCTGTGGTGCGGCGCTGGGCAGTTCGCGAAGGCGCCGCGCTGACTCCATTTCGAATCAGTTGCAGGCGCTGTGGCGGGCAGCCGGCGTCTAGCAGCGCGTCTTCGACGGTGCGGCTGGGCGCGACGATGGCGTCGGCGGTCCAGCAGCGGCGGCCAATGCGCTGGCCAAACGTCGCCTGTTGTTGCCAGTGGAGGTCTCCGGTTTCGCCAACGCCTTCGGCCCGCAAGACAACCGGAATCGGTGCGCCGCCGAGCGCCGCCAGCGACGCGTAGGCGTCGTTGCGAAGCCGGGAAACATACACAATATCGATTTCGTCGCGATGGGCTCTCAGCCAACGACCCAGCGTCAACATATAACGCACCGCGCCCCAACGCTGTCCGAAAGGATGCGGCAGCCGAGCGACGGGAATCTCGCAGTGTGCTATTTCACGCGGCCAGCGGTGCTCCCAGTGCGCGGTCACGATTCTCGGCCGGCAGCCCAACTCGTGCAGAGCAACCGCCAGACGCTCCATCGCTTTCTCGGCGCCGCCAACGAGCGGCCAGAACCTCTGGGTGATCAACGCTATCCGCAGACCGTTCATGGATTTTGCTTCGCCAGATCAGCCGGTTCGAGCGCCGCGATATACGGCAAGTTGCGAAATTCATCGTGGTAGTCGAGGCCGTATCCGACCACGAATTCGTCGGGTATTTGAAAACCGACAAAGTCGGGCTGCATCGCGACTTCCCGGCGTCCGGTTTTCCGCAACAGCACCGCCGACCGCAAACCGGCGGGCGCCAGCTTTCGCACGCAGGCAATCACTTCGGCCAGGGTGTGCCCGGTATCGAAAATGTCGTCGATCAGGAGTACGTCATGGCCGGTGATTTCCGGCATGAATTCGGCGTTGAGCGAGAGCAGGCCGCGCTCCACTCCCTGATAACTGCTAGCTTGCACCACGCCCACTCGCAAAGGCATTTCCAGAAGGCGAATCAAATCGGCCAGCAGCACGATGCTCCCGGTCAGCACGCCTACAATGGTGAGCGGCCGTCGGCCATAACAGGCGTTGATTTCGCTCGCCATGCGGCCGACCGTCAGGCGGACTTCTTCCTCGGTGATCAACGTTCGCACTGCGGAAATCTCGAAGACCATTTGGGGGACAGGGTATGAGTAGTTATTCTAGTGTTCAGGCGCGGGCCCGCAACGTGGCCGCGAAGGCAGGTCGGAGATTTTGCTTTTAAGAGAAAAATGGTGGCTGTTCACGGAATTTGATTGGAACGTTCATCGTTACGCTGGCTTGATTTCACAGGAGGGAACGGAGAATCTTGTTTGTTTCCTCGTTTCCGCTGCATGAAAGGCATTTCGAGGCATGCTTTGCTTTCCTCCGCAAACAGTATGACGCACAATATGATTGTGCGATATAAAAAATTCCAACGCGAGTATCCCTTGCGTTTTGATATCTTTGGTCAACAAGTGTTTGATCGTCGAAGTCAAAGCCGTCGAGACGGTTCATCCCATCCACAAATCGCAATTACTAAGAGCTCCTAACATAACCCCTGTTTGGCATTTCACACACGGAGTTTGATGCTGACCTACCAAGTTGTGTTAGAAGGTATAAATAACGGTCGCATTTGTGTAGCCATCGTCGCCAGACGGTGGGTGAGCGGTGAACCATCCCACGCTCTGGCGAGCATGGCTACGACACTAATTTTCCGCTCGATGCTAAGCTACATGAAACTCCTCGATATTCCGCTGGGACTGATCATCAACTTTAATGTTTTGAAACTGCCGGACAGCGTTTCCAACACGGCGTTTCCCGATTGATCCTGCCCGGCGCCAACACCGAATGATTCCGCACGTTTCTCTGTTTCCTCCGTTCTCTCCTGTTCCATTCGTGCCACGCGGAGTGAACGCGAGCGAGAACGAAGGGTTGCGTTCTTATACTTCACGCGGCTAGGAATGTCTGATCGTCGAAGAGTTGGAAGTTGCGGGTGATGAGGGAATGGATTTCGTTTTGATCGGTGGTGTTAAGGTTATTCAGAGTCTTTTCGATCGCCTCGCGGAAGTCGCCGAACGTT
>JAJRWU010000058.1 GCA_024276655.1 Planctomycetota bacterium | reverse complement strand
GTTTTTCGCATTTAGGCCAAAAGCAAGGGACTTTGATTCAATTGCGGTGCATTCCTGGCGCAATCCGGCCGCAGTGCTCGTTCTAGCGACTAGCTTATCCTCCAGACAAGAAACTCAACGTCCAACTGGGGCAAAACACAACAAGCATATTCGGGCGAAGCACATCGCCCCACTCATGGGGGTCGTTGCCGTGCTTCCCAAAGATGAGCTTGCAGGAATGGCGGAGGCTTTGATAAACCTTACATCCGTCAAGCGAAAAATGTCCCTAGAGGTCGAGACGGTTGGCGGGCCGATCGATGTAGCCGTCATCTCCAAGGGAGATGGATTTGTATGGATAAATCGGAAACACTATTTCAAGCCAGAACTGAATCATCAGTTTTTTGACAACTACTTTAAGTAGTCGGGAGAGAAAAATGGGTCGCACAAAACCACGCTCAAACGAGTCGGAGAGAATGTTCACCTACGAGGAGTACATGAGGGAGTACGCTCCCAAAAATGACGATACTGGCGACGCCGACGACAACGCCGAAGTAGTTGCGAAGGCGATGGCAGATGAAACCCTGGCAATTTTGAAGGCGGGTTTGGCGAACGCCTAAAAAGTATTTCCGTGGACAACCCGCCGAAAACTAAATGTCGCAACGCAGGCCGGGTGTTCGCACTACACGAATCTTGTCACGCCGGGCGTCGCTACGGGCGGCACAATAACGTCGCCCCAGGCGTAGTCTTTGGGACCAAGAACTTCCTGCGAATTCATTGCGTCGTCCCATTCGATTGACTTGCCGGTGTAGCAGGCCATGCGGCCCATAATAGCCAGCAACGTGCTGTACGACATATAAACGCCGTTGTTGATAATTTCATTCGAGCGCATGCCGGCGAAGAGCGCCTTGTGTTCGAGGTCGTACATGCTGGGCTTCTTGCCGCGAAACTTCCATTTCTCGGCGCCTTCGATGCTGTTCTTCAAAACCCTGGCCGTGCCTTTGGAGCCCAAAATATAATCGTCAACATCGTTCGCACAGCCTTTCATTTGTCGCGTGTAGGAGAATGTCTTCACGCCATTGGCCCATTCATAACAGACCGCGAAATGATCGTAGATATGGCCCCACTTTTCCTCGGTGCGCGCCTGCCGGCCGCCCAAGCCAAAACAACGCGCCGGCGGCGCGTCGTCCATCAGCCAGAGCGCCTTATCCAGGCTATGGATATGCTGCTCGACGATATGATCGCCCGAGAGCCAGGTGTAATAAAGCCAGTTGCGAATCTGGTTTTCCATTTCGCTCCAGTTGTCGCGACGTCCGCGATGCCAGAGCGTTCCGGTCAGATAATTTTCCTGAATCGCGACGATATCGCCAATCGCGCCGTCCTGAATTCGCTTGATGGTTTCTTGCACGCCGTAGTCGTACCGCCAGCAGAGTCCTGAAACGATGCTCAGGTTTTTCTTCTTCGCCTCCGCCACGGTATTCAAAACGCTGCGCACGCCGGGACCATCGACCGCGACCGGTT
Source organism: Planctomycetota bacterium (assembly GCA_024276655.1). Lineage (GTDB taxonomy): Bacteria > Planctomycetota > Planctomycetia > Pirellulales > Pirellulaceae > SZUA-33. Next base: position 6,759 of record JAJRWU010000058.1, on the reverse strand, counting down.
TTTCACAGAAGACATGTTTTCCGGCGTCAATGGCGGCCTTCAACTGGGCCGGGCGAAAATGGGGCGGCGTGCAAAGCAACACCAAGTCGACATCGGAATTCATGACTTCCTTGTAGCCATCGAACCCGGTGAAGCAGTGGTCGTCTTGCACGGCGTACTTATCGCCCAGAGCGCGTGTCAAACTTTTCTTCGCCGCCTCAACCTTGTCCGGAAAAATGTCGCACAGCACGGTCAGCTTCATGTTCTCATCGGCGTGCGATGCATTTGCGGCGGCGCCGCTTCCGCGCCCGCCGCAGCCGATCAAGGCGACCTTGATCGTATCGTCGCTCGAAGCATGAACGGCGCCCGGCTTGACCAACGAAGAGGCCAACGCGCCTCCCACGGCGGCCGCCGTGGAATTCTTTATGAATTGGCGACGGGAAGTATTCGACGTTGAGGGCGACGCGGGCGTCATGCTGCACTCCTGCAATTGAGGTGGGCGGGTGTGTTTTATAGGCGGGCGAGAAATAGCAAGCGTGTGGAATCAAACACCATCATAACTAGACGTTGGCGGGCAGTGCAAGTTCCGCTGCGTTGAATCAAGCCGAGCGCCGTTGGAGTTCACACTTTATACCTTCTAACACAACTTGGTCGGTCAGCATCAGACTCCGTGTTTGAAACGCCAAACAGGGGTTATGTTAGGAGCTCTTAGCATGTTTCCTTCCTTTCTTCGCATCGCGATCTAGGACCGACTATACTGAGGTGTTTATCGTGGGGTGAGGCGATCAGCCACTGAAAACGTACCCTGTCGTTGACGAGAAACAGCCCTGCATTTCTAAAATGCCGGGCTTTTGGTTCGGCGAATACCCTTCACGCAGTCCAATAAACACCACCGCCATGCCGAGAATCCTACTCCTATTGCTGGCAAGTTTGTCGGTTTTTTCCGGCGCCGGCGCCGCCGTTGCACAGGATAGCTTCCAGACGCAAGTTCGTCCGACTGAGCCTCAAACACCGGAGCAGGAGCGGGCCGGTTTTCATCTGCCGCCCGGTTTTGAAATCTCACTGTTTGCGTCGGAACCTGAAATTCACAAACCGCTGAATATGGCCTTCGATGCAAGGGGGCGGTTGTGGCTGACCGATACCGTGGAATATCCCCACCCGGCGCCGGCGGGCCGTAAAGGGCGAGACACCATAAAAATTCTGCAAGACACCAACCGCGATGGCCGCGCCGACAAAATTAGCACGTTCGTCGACGGCCTCAATATTCCGATCGGGCTCTATCCTCACGCCGATAGCGTGGTCGCCTTTAGCATCCCCAATATCTGGAAGTTCTCAGATACGAATGGCGATGGCCGAGCCGATTCGCGAAAAGTGCTCTTCGGACCGTTCGGCGTCGACCGCGACACCCACGGACTGAACAATTCGTTTCGACGCGGTTTCGATGGCTGGCTTTATTGTTGCCACGGATTCAACAACCATTCGACGGTTGCCGGCGCCGACGGACACAGCATCACGATGCAGTCGGGCAACACGTACCGCATTCGGCTCGACGGCTCGCGTATCGAACATTTCACTTGGGGGCAGGTGAACCCGTTCGGCATGGCGTTCGACGCCTTGGGCAACATTTTCACCGCCGATTGCCACACCAAGCCGTTGTATCAACTGCTGCGCGGCGGCTACTACCCCAGCTTTGGCAGAACGCACGATGGCCTGGGTTTCGCGCCTTCAATGATGGACCACTTGCACGGTTCGACGGCCATTGGCGGCGTGGCGATTTACACCGACACTCGCTTCCCGCCGGAGTTTCGCAACAATACCTTTGGCGGCAATGTGATGACCAGCCGCGTGAATCGGGATCGGTTGGAAGTGCATGGCTCTACCTTGCTGGCCATTTCCGAGCCCGACTTTATCGTCGCCGACGACCCTTGGTTTCGGCCGGTTGATATTCAAATCGGGCCGGACGGCGCGATGTACGTGGCCGATTTTTACAACAAAATCATCGGCCATTACGAAGTGCCGCTCGACCACCCAGGTCGCGACCGGCGGCGCGGCCGCATCTGGAGGATCGTCTATACCGGCAAGCATGCCAACACGCCAAGAACCGTGATGCCTCCCAGTTTGGCCGACGCGAACATCGAGCAACTCATTGCCGCCTGTTCGCATGATTCCCTGCTCTACCGGCGGCGGGCGACCGATGAACTTGTCGACCGAATCGGCGCCGCTTGCATCGCGCCGCTGAAGGCTGCTATGAATGCCAGTGATGATGGCCGCCTCTGGAGCCATGCGGTGTGGGTGCTGCATCGGCTGGGCGCGCTCGATGCGTCTTTCATCAAACGTGCGGTAAGTTCGCCGCAGCGCGAAGTGCGGGTGCATGTTCTGAAAGCACTAGCCGAACAGCCGGAGTGGTCGGCCGCGACGCGGAAAAACGTGCTGGCGCGTTTGTCGGACGACGATGCGTTTGTTCGCCGCGCCGCGGCCGATGCACTGGGCCAACATCCTCATCTGTCGCAGGTGGCGCCGCTGTTGGAGCTTATTCACGCCACGCCGGAAGACGACACGCACCTGCGGCACATGGCGCGCATGGCGCTGCGCAATCAAATACGCTCGGCGGCTATTCTGACAGACGTGCAATCGCGCCCCTTGAGCGCCGCCGATTGGCAAGAACTCGCGGCAGGCGCCCGCTCGATTCCAACCGCGCAAGCCGCTGATTTTCTGGCGGCCTACGTTGCCCGGGAAGCGGCGCCCGCAGCCGAATTACGCCCTTCGCTGGAGCATGCGGCGCGCTATTGTTCGTCGGCCACGCTGGCTTCACTCGTGGCCGTCGCGCGAAAACGATTCACCCGCCAACCCGATTTTCAAGCCCAACTGTTCCAGTCGCTGCGCACCGGCGAAACACAACGCGGGCAAAATGCTAGCCCCGCCATGCAACAATGGGGCGTCGCCTTGGCAACGCAACTGCTGGACTCCATCGGGCCGAAAAACCGCTTCTGGACGAACCAGGCGCTGGCCGGAACGCCCGATCGAGAAAACCCCTGGGCGGTCGAAACCCGAAAATGCGCCGACGGCCGAGAAGCCCAGTTTCTCTCCACATTGCCGCGCGGCGCACAACGCACCGGCGTGCTGCGCAGCGCTGCGTTTTCGGCGCCGCGGCGGCTGACCTTTTATCTTGCCGGACACGGCGGCGCGCCGCCCAAACCACTGGAGCGGCATAACTTCATTCGCCTCCGCGATGCCGAAACCAACGCCATCTTGGCCGAAACCCAACCGCCGCGGAACGACACCGCGCAGCAAGTGGTGTGGGAGTTGGACGCGCACCAGAACCGCCGCGTCTACTTGGAAATCGTCGACGGCGATGCAAAACGCGCGTTCGCCTGGCTGGCGGTGGGGCGTTTCGAACCGCCCTTGGCGCCAATTCCCGCGCTGGCGCCAAACACCGTAGCGCGGCGCGAATCGACTGCGGCAGCTCTGATTGGCAACCTCAAAATCGAATCATTGAAAGGCCGCGTGCAAGCGTTGTTGGTCGAAGAGCCGCAGGACGCGTCGGTCCGGGCGGCGGCGGCGGCGGCGTGGTTGGCGTTCGAGCCGGAGCCTCGCAAAGCCGCCTTGATTGTGTTACTGCGCGAGGGTGCGGCGGCCGACGCTCAGAAAATCGGGCAAGCTATTCTGAGCGCCGACCTAGCTGAAACGCGGCAGGCATTGGCGCAGGCCTTCGCCACGTCGCCTCGTCGTTTGCAATTGGCCATGGCGCAAAGCCTAGCCAACACCCGGCCCGGCGCCGCGACGCTCTTCCAGTTGATCGAACAGGGGCGAGCCTCCGCACGGCTGTTGCAAAAAGCGTCCGTGCTGGCGCGGTTGGAGGCCGGGGGAGATAAACAAGTCAAGAAAAAAATCGCCTCGCTAACCGCCGGCTTGCCATCGGAGAACGAAAAGATCTCGCAACTGTTGAAGACCCGCAGCCTGGAATTTGTCCGCAAGGCCCGATCTGCGGAACGCGGCGCGGCGGCCTTCAAAAAGAACTGCGCCATCTGCCACAAACTCGGCCAGGAAGGAGCCTTGGTGGGACCGCAACTCGACGGCATCGGCAACCGGGGTTTGGAGCGTCTGCTGGAAGACCTGCTCGACCCGAACCGCAATGTCGACGCCGCCTTTCGCACCAGCACGCTTGTTCTCGACGACGGCCGCGTCGTGTCTGGTTTGGTTCGTCGGGAGGAAGGCGCGGCTCTGGTGCTGGTCGACAACAAAGGCAAGGAGTTTTCCATTGCCAAGAATGTGGTCGAAGAAAAGATCGGCTCCCGGCTTTCCTTGATGCCGGAAAATGTGTCTGAACTTCTCACGCCGCCTGAATTGCACGATTTACTGGCCTTCCTGCTCCAGCAACGGACCGCAGCGGAAGAAAAACCGCAGCCCTGATAGCCGCGCATAAAAATAGGCCGCCGCAAAATGCGAACGGCCTTTCTTGTTGTGGCAAAGATTGCAAACCAGACGACTACTTTTTGGTCTTTCGCTTGGTCTTCTTTTTGGCCGCTTTCTTAGCGGGAGCGACCTTTTTCTTGGTCGACCGCTTGGCGGTCTTCTTGGCGGCCTTTTTCGGCGCTGCTTTCTTGGCGGCCGTCTTTTTCTTGGGCGACCGCTTCGCCGTTTTCTTGGCGGCCTTCTTCTTGGTGGCGGCCTTCTTTACCGCAGCGCCCTTTTTCTTGGGCGAGCGTTTTGCGGTTTTGGAAGTAGCGGCCTTCTTCTTTGGGGAACGCTTGGCTTTGGTAGCCTTCTTCGCGGTTCCCGCAGCCTTCTTCTTGGTTGCCATATCCGTTGGCTCCTAATGACGCGACACCCTGACCACAATGGCTTGTATTTCCCCGGGGTGTCATCAATGGGGAAAGGCCCTACAAAAGTGAGCTTGCGCTCCTATCAAAAAGTGAGCATGAAGCGGCTCACTCAAACCTCGCATCTGGTAAGTAAAGGCAACGTAGATTGGCCTCGGAAGGCCTTTGTACAAATTTTGCACGACCAACAGGATCGTACATCTTTCCTACTTCCCGCATTGAAGCAACTTTGTGTGTCTTACGTCAAGATGAAAAACGACGAACTCGCTAAGAAAGTGCGTATTTGTTTTTTCGCGCCAAGCCGCGCCAGCTCGCCTATCTCGCGCCAATCCTGTTCATCGCGCGACGATTTGCCTTTTCGTTGCGCGATTATTCGAAGCCGCCGCTGGCCAAAATTGACGGCAGTTCGGCAAGATTCAAATCGCCTCCCGAAAGAACGCCCACCACCTTCCGGCCGGCAAACCGGCGCCGATAACGATACGCCGCCGCCAGCGCCGCGGCGCCCGCGCCTTCAGCCAGGTTGTGCGTGCATTTAAGAATTTCGCAGCTTGCCCGACGAAGTTCTTCATCGCTAACGAGTACAATGTCGTCGACCAACTCGCGCATAATTGTTAATGTCATCTCGGCCGACGAACGCGTCGCGATTCCCTCCGCCCAGGTGTTGGCTGTCGGTCGGACCTGCTCCTTACCGCTGCTCCAAGATGCCGCCACCGCGTCGGCGTTCTCCGATTGCACGCCAATCACCTGCGTTTGCGGCCGCAACGCCTTGAGCACAATACTGATTCCGCAAATGCCGCTGCCCAAACCGACGGGAACCAGAACGACGTCCGGCTCCGGCAGACGCTCCAGAATTTCACAGGCCATCGTGCCGACGCCGGCAATTAAAAGCGGCTCATTCGCCGAGTGGATGTAGCAACCGCCTTGAGGCGCGAGCTGTTCTTCCAAGTGTTGGCGGGCTTCGTCGAAATCGCAGCCGGCTTCCACCAAGTTCGCGCCAAGATCTCGAATGGCCTGGTTTTTTTCGGGGTTATTTCCCAGGGGGACGACAATCGTGCAGTCGGCGCCAAAATGCCGAGCGGCGAACGCCAACGACTGCCCATGATTGCCGGTCGAGCAGCCGAGAATTCCGGCGGCGCGCTGTTGCGGCGTCATGGCGCCGACAAACCGCACGCCGCCGCGCACCTTAAACGCACCCACCGGCTGATGGTTTTCATGTTTGAGAAAAAAGCGAAACCCCAGCCGCCGCCGCCACGCCGGCCATTCATAAAGCGGCGTGGGCGCCAGCACCTCATGCACCGGCGGCAACGCGGCAAGAACATCGTCGTATTGAACGGGGAGCGTCATGCGATTGAAACCTCTTGGCGTATCCGTCGCGGCGGGAAGGATAGGGCTTCGCCTGAGTTGCGAGAACGATAAACCACCATCTGCTGATCGTGCATGAAAATGATTTTCATGATTCGGTAGCAGATGCCGGCGGGGCCTAGCTGCCGTTTTAAAAATGCTTCGTTGGCGAGAGCGAGGCGAAATTTGTCGGGCGATTGCCAGCAACCACCCTGCGTTGCCGCGCCGTTGGAGTTCACGCTTCAGCGTGTTTTTTTCCGGACGCACGCTGAAGCGTGAACTCCAACGGCGCTTCACGCTTCGGGGTTAAAATCTTCGCCTTCTTCGTCGTCTAGGCGGAAAGCGGGAACGCTGTACGTCTCTCCCAACCAACGGCCTAGGTCGATCTGCCGACAACGCTGGCTACAGAAGGGCAGCGCGGGCGAAAGTTTGGGCTCGAATTCCGAATTGCAGTGCGGACAACGCATAACACCACCGCGATATACTCCACACGGCTAACAATGGCTCGTTTAACGGCAAGCCGAAGGCGACTGCGTTTTTCTGGTTTGCCCGAACGCGTGGGCTCAAAACACAGCCGCCTTCGGCTTGCCGTCAAACGAAAAATGCGACATTTTCAACC
>JAJRWU010000057.1 GCA_024276655.1 Planctomycetota bacterium | reverse complement strand
CCAAGGGGGCGGCAATGAGCCCCCTGGTCTGCGTGAACGCAAGCAACAACGCGGCGAAGCCGCTCCACCAATCACTAACCACCAATCACTAACCACCGAGAAGAAAATCAACAGAATTTACAGAACAACGGTTGCTCAATCCGTAAAACGGGTGTAAAAAGACCGAAAAACATCGTTTTTTACACCCATTATTTCATTTTACCCCTTGTTTTATAGGGTATCAAGCGAAGGCACTACGTTGACATCGTAGGGGTCACAGGTTCAAGTCCTGTTACGCCCACCTTACGACTATGCAATATATCGCATTCAGTCGCAAACCCCTGCAAAACAGGGGTTTTTTCATGCGCGGGTATTTCCTCTTGCGAGGGGGTGCGAGCCAGAACGTGCGCCTGCTGTGCCGGATTCTGTGCCGCGCACCTCTCGGGCGGCTTTTCAAGGGCGGTCTGCGCGAACTCTGCGTCGGTCACTTGCAATAATGTTTCCGCCTCCCACGTCAGGGCCAGATGTCTGCTTAGGCAGGGCGATGGATCCACGGGTTCGCCTTACCTCGCATTGCCATCAGACGCGCCAATGGTTGACATATCGGAATATGGCGATATTATTGCCCATGGAGAACGATCCATGGCGGCCAAGACAAAAAAACAAAGACTCACCCCGCTTCCGCAACTGGAAGAGGCGGCGGAGTGCTTGAGAATCCTGGCGCATCCGCACCGGCTCAGGATTATTCAGCTGCTGCTTCGAGGTCGGTACGCGGTTGGGGAACTTGCCGAGGCGTGCAGCATTCCCAGCCACATGGCGTCGGAGCACCTGCGATTGATGCAACGCTGCGGTTTATTAACCAGCGAAAAAGAAGGCCGCAAGGCGTTCTACGAGATCGCGGAACCGCATTTGGCGAACATCATGCAATGCGTTGAAGCCCGTTTCGACAACGAGCGGCCATGAGGTTTTTGCGGTGTTCAAGCGAAAACGGAGTACATCCGATGAGGGAGTCGTGGAACATGGTGCGACAATGGGCTGGCCGCGTTCTGAAAGCCGCCGCGGTTTTGGCGGTGGTTGCCGGCGTGGCGTATCAGATGCGGTTTGCGCCGGTGGCTGTGGCGCCTCATCGCGTCGCGCGGGGTGAAATCGTGGCGGAGGTCATGGGAACAGGCACGTTGGAAGCCCGCGTTCAAGCGACCGTTAGCTCCAAAATATCGGGGCGAATCGCGGACGTGCTTGTCGATCAGGGAGATCGTGTGCAAAAGGGCCAGATTCTGGTGCATCTTGATGACGAAGATTTCGTGCAACAGGTTGCGATCGCGGAAGCCGATCGAGAAACAGCGCAAGCGGCCATCGAGCTGCTGGTATCCGATAAGACGCGGGCCGCGGCCGTTTCCAAACGGTCTCAAACGCATCTCGCCCGGGTGCAGTCTCTTTTGGAAAAGAACGTCGGCACCGAGGAAGATCTTGATCAGGCGACGGAATCACTGGCGGTGGCGGAAGCCGGAGTCTCGCGCGCCGAAGCCGCCATCAACAAAGGGAAAAAGGAGTTGATCGCGGCGGAGAAAACGCTGGGTTATCAAAACGCGAGACTGGCCGACACCAAGATCGAGGCCCCAATGGATGGCCTGATCGTTCGCCGCCAACGCGATCCCGGCGATGTCGTGGCGCCCGGCAGTTCGATCCTTTCGCTGATCTCGACCAAGGAGCTCTGGGTCAGCGCCTGGGTGGACGAAACCGAAATGGCCAAGCTGCAAAAGGGGCAGTCGGTGCGGGTGGTGTTTCGTTCGGACCCCAAACACTCGAAGCCGGGCAGCGTTGTTCGCCTGGGCCGAGAGGCTGACCGGGAAACCCGAGAGTTCATTGTCGATGTGCTGGTTCTCGAACTTCCCGAGAATTGGGCGGTTGGGCAACGGGCGGAAGTGTATATCGAAACAGCCCGGAAGGCCGCCGCCGTGCTGTTGCCGGCAAGGTATGTCGTGCGGCGAGAAGGCCGGCCCGGCGTTTTTGTAGACCAACACCGCCATGCGGAGTGGAGGCCGCTCACACTGGGCCTGCGCAGCCTCGACATGGTGGAAGTCGTGAGCGGATTACAGCCTGGAGAAGTGGCGGTGCTGCCCGCCGATCCCACCAACAGTTTGCGCGAAGGCCGCAGGATCGTGACGCAATGAACCTCGCCTCGAAAGACATTCGACATAATCTGGGACGATTCGCCCTGACCACCTTTGGCATCGGCATGTTGTTGATGGTCGTGATGGGCATGGGCGGCATTTATCGGGGTATTGAGGAAGACGCCACGCTGTTGGTCGACCGCATCGGCGCCGACCTGTGGGTCGTGCAGCGCAACACGGAAGGCCCATTCGCCGAAGTGTCGCGCGTTCCGCGAAACCTCGTCGACCGGGTATTGGCCGTGCCTGGGGTGGGAACGTCGCGGGAGTTTGTCTACCACACGATCCAGCGGGAACGCGGAGGGAAGCTGTTGCGCATCGCGGTGTTGGGCCTCAGTTGGCCGACCGACAAAGGCGAATGGACGCCCTTGATCGCGGGACGCACGCTGGCGCAAAACCACTTCGAGATGATCGTCGATGAATCGCTGGGAATTCATCTTGGCGAAACCATCAAGCTCGGCAAGGACACCTACACCGCGGTCGGCATGACCGAAGGCATGCTCAGCCTGAATGGCGATGGCCTGGCTCTCTTTACCACCGCCGACGCGCTCGCGATTCAATTCGACACGCCCGGTGAAGCGGTGCGGCTGGAGCGCGCGGCGCGCGAAGCACGCGGCGAACGCTATGAATTGGCCCTGGTGCAGCCAACGTTGCTCGAACAAGCGCTCAAGCCGTCGGCGGAGCTTCCCGCGATCGCGCCGCCTCAACTGAGCGCGGTCATGGTTGGGGTTGCCGCCAGCGCCGACGCGAACCGGGTTGCCGATACTATTAACGGCTGGGGCGATGTCTCGGTGTATACACGCCGCGGGCAGCGCGAACTTCTCATCAAGGGATTGGTCGACAAGGTTCGCCGCCAGATTGGGCTCTTCCGCATACTGTTGACGATTATCGCGGGAATCATCATGGCCCTGATCCTCTACACGCTCACGCTCGACAAAATCCACTCCATCGCGCTGCTGAAACTCATCGGCGCGCCGAACGCCGTGATCATGGGGCTGATCATGCAGCAGGCGCTGGTGTTGGGCGTGCTGGGCTTTGGCATCGCCTACCTGATCGGCCAAAAAGTCTTCCCCATGTTTCCTCGTCGCGTGATTCTTACGCCCGACGATTTAATGCAACTGGCGGTGGTGGTGCTCATTATTTCGGTGGCTTCAAGCCTGCTGGGAATTTGGAAAGCGATGCGGGTTTCGCCCAATGAGGCCCTCTCATGAGCAGCCCAAAAACACAAAACCCATTTGCCATCGAAACGCAAGAATTGACGAAAGTCTACGGCAGCGGAAACACCGAAGTGATCGCCATGCGAGACGCTTCCATGCAGGTTCGCCGCGGCGAGGTGGTGGCGCTGTTGGGCCCCAGTGGATCGGGAAAATCGACCTTCCTGACGGCGGTTGGCCTGATCAACCCGCCAACATCAGGACGGGTTTTTATCGGCGGCCAACTGACGTTCGACGGCCCCCGGGCGCGAACGAATCTTCGCACTTACCGCCGTCGGCATATCGGCTTCGTTTTTCAGAAGTCGAATTTAATACCATTTTTAACGGCCATTGAAAACGTGCAGATCGCACTCGAACTCAACGGCCAAACTTCCGCCGCCGCTCGCAGGCGGGCGTTGGAGTTGCTGGATTACCTGGGCGTCGCCGACCGAGCCGATAATCGACCTTCGATGCTTTCCGGCGGGCAGCAACAGCGAGTTGCAGTGGCCCGCGCCTTGGCGAACCAGCCGAGTGTGGTTTTGGCCGACGAACCGACCGCCGCCCTCGACAGCCACCGGGGAAGGCAGGTCATGGAGCTGTTCGCCCAGGTGGCGCACGAGCAAGGTGCGGGGGTGATCGTGGTCACGCACGACCAACGCGCGCTCGACATTTTTGACACCATCTATGAAATGGAAGATGGCCTGATGCGAAAACGCCAGCCGCAGACGAATGAACCGTGATGTTGCGAAAATTCGAGAACCCATATTTTTCCATTACGTACAAACATACAGGAACGAGATGAAATGACCCACACAACCCTCGATAAGGAGCCGGTCATGAACACCGCCGCAACCACCGCCGCTATTTCACCCGTAAAATTGGACGAACTTCGCAAAACGGGCGACGACCTCGAACTGATCGACGTGCGCACGCCGGTGGAGTACCGAGAGGTGCATGTTGCATTCGCCCGCAATGTGCCGTTGGATCAGCTCGACCCAACGGCGGTCATGCAAACTCGCAACGGTGCAAAAGACGATCCGCTGTATGTTATTTGTCGCTCCGGGAGCCGTGGAGAAAAAGCGTGCGAAAAATTTCATCAAGCCGGCTTCGCGAACGTGGTCAATATTGAAGGCGGCACGCTGGCTTGTGAACAGGCGGGACTGCCGCTGGTAAGAGGCAAGAAGGCGATTTCCCTGGAACGCCAGGTGCGCATCGCGGCCGGTTCGCTGGTGCTGCTTGGCGCCGTGTTGAGTTGGTGGGTGCATCCGGCCTTTATTGGCTTGTCGGCATTCGTGGGAGCGGGTTTGGTCTTCGCGGGAATTACCAACACCTGCGCCATGGGAATGATGCTGGCGAAAATGCCCTGGAACCGATGCAACCAAGAAACATCATCGTGTGCGACACGTTGAGCTTCGTGCCATGAATCGCACCGTGCAAACGCCAGTGGCGTTTTTATGGAGTGTAGGCCGGCGTTGGGCGCGCGGCGGAAAATAATTTACCAATCGATTAGAACGACCCGCTTCTTACGGTATGTTTTCATTTGCCGCTGGCCTAAGTTCACATTTTCGGTGGTCGCATCATAATGGTGGCCATTGCCATTCCCACAGTGATCATATTTGCGAGCGCCAGCCACCAGAAAAGCCTCTTTGTCCAGCGAACTTTGAAGATCAGGCGTAGGGAGCCTACTTCAACGACTGTGTTCAGCATCGCTGCAAGAAGACAGCTCACGAACCAAGTGACTGGATTGAAGGTCCCCCATTCAAAGAGCGGCAAAATCGTGATCGTGGCTAGCAACTCCCACAAGAGCCCGGACAAAGGGATGCCAACAATGCCAATCGCCGCCGAGACAATGTTTACGGTGACGGCCATCAATGCCGCCCGGACTGGTGTTCCCGACGTCAACCAGAGGATAAAGAAGAACTCGACTACAAGCCCGGCGAGTATAATCCACCATGTTAATAGACTATCTCCCAAAAACAAAGACGGCCAGACGACGTCAGCTAACATGCCTTTATGTCTTCTGGCGAGAGGCCTTCGTATTCGTCAACGATTTCCTCAACGGTGGAGCCGTGGGCCAGAAGATTCAAGATGTATTCGACGCTCAGTCGCGTGCCCCTGATCACCGGTTTACCGACCATCACCTTCGGGTCACACGCGATGCGTTCGAGGAGTTGTTGATCGCCCATGGTTGTGCCTCCAATATTCATGATACTCGGCCACATGGCAGGCGGACAAGCTAGCCAAGAACGGCGGGTTCAAGGCCCCGCTCGGCTTGGCGGCATAACTTCCGATTCCCTGAAAGGAATGCTTTGAGCGTAACGGATACCGAGGCGATGTCAATCTTTTGCCGACGTGAGTTGCATCGGATTTCATCGCGCGAATGTGGCTCGGGTTCTTGAGATGAGCCACCCGGTGGAAATCTAGACATTGCTCGGCGGTTTCCGGGTGAACATTTCAACGCAGAGCACGCAAAGTCGCGGAGGGCCGCGGAGGACTGGCTGCAATCATCTCGGCCCAAGTTGACGATGCCATTCAATCGCACAGCCGATGAGCATCGACGAGATTTGATTTTTTCCTTTCGTCTTTTCGTTCTTCTCCGCGACTTTGGTGCGTCAGGCGAAGCCTGTCTGATCTACTCAAATGAAAGGAGTTGAGCATGATAATTGTTCGCTACGCGGACGACTTCGTGGTGCTCGCCCGTTATCAGGGTGAGCGTCTTCAATCGTGGATTGAAACGACATTGGAAGGCCGCTT
>JAJRWU010000056.1 GCA_024276655.1 Planctomycetota bacterium | reverse complement strand
GTACTCTGTGGTAATTCTTCTTTTTCCTTGGATAGCCTCTTGAAGAAGGTGGAGTTGCTTTTTTGTTGTGTGCGAAGGACTTCAGTCCGTAGCTCACGACTTCTTTTTTGAACCTACCGGCTTCTAGCCGGTAGTCGTTGATTTTCCGACCGATCCTATCCGTGAGAAGTGTACAGCGTGAACTCCAACATGGGCGAAAAGCCCGGCATTTTGGAAATGCCGGGCTTTTGCTTTACCGTGATTCTCCAGAGACGCGTCTATTGGCCGCCGGCGGGTGCGAACATGGTGTTGTTGCGGTCTCCTCGCGAGAGCAAGTAGGCCATGAGGTCGAGAATTTCTTGCTCGTTCAGCGTGTCGAGCAAGCCTTCGGGCATCATGGAAACTTTCGACGGCCGCATCTCCTCGATTTGCTTGCGGTCGACGCCCACTTGCTCATTAGGATCGAGCATGTTGGTGTTGATGCGGAAGGAATCGCCGGCCAGATTCACGATGCGGCCCACGATCACCTTGCCATCGGTGGTTAGAATTTGCACGGCCGCGAACTGGTCGCTGATCACCTTATTAGGACTGACCACCGATTCCAAGATATCTCGCGAACTGAAGCGGCCCGAGAGGCCGGTGAGCACGGGGCCGATGGCGCCGCCTTGGTTATCGAACCGATGGCAGGCGAAGCAGTTGGCGGCGGCGAACATTTTTCGACCGGCGTCGAAATTTCGGCCCTTGAGGCCGGTGGCCACCAACGAAGCCAGTTCGTCGAATTGCCATTTTTTCACGAAGGGCCTCGGTTTGGCGGCAAACGGCGTCGACTGTCCGACGGGCTTGGCTTCAAGAATCGGCTTGAGGGCCAGTTTTTCTTTTTCGTTGAGAGGCGCCAGGGCGTCTTTTTTGATGTTCTCGACAAACAGTCCGAAGCTGGCGCCGCCCCGGTAGCCCGCCGCCTTGACGAACCACTCGAAGTACGTTTTGCGCAGTTGGGGCGTCCAACCCGTGCGCAAATGGCGGAGCGACGTGGCGTAATCGATCTGTTCTTCCTGCGTGGGCGCCTCTTGCAACAGCGCGACGGTTTTGGCCGCGGCGCCGGGGGCCTGGAAGTAGACCAGCAAGGCGGCCAACTCAGAATTCACTTCGCGCGCCAGGGCCGGATACACCGCGTCGAACCGCGAGGTTAGTTTTTGCCGCGTCTGTTCGTTGGGTGGTCCCAGCCGTACAAAGGTCAGCGAATACACGCGCAACAGTTCGATGCGTTGTTCGACCGAAAGGCTTTTCCATTGCAAACGGTCGAGCGCCACCAACACTCGCGATTGCAGCACGTTGCGTTGGTCGTCGGCGACGGGATAAACCGGCGGCGGCGCGTCAAGATCGGCGCCGGAGCCCTTGATCGTGCGGGGGAATTGCCGCACCAGCGCCAGCAGCGCCGTGAGCGCCGCTTGGGGATCTTTCTCCGCCAAGGCGCGAGCCTGCCATTCGTTCACCGGCCGATGCTCCAAGGCAATGCGGGCGGCGAAACGCACGAAGCGGTCGGGGCTGTTGAGCTGCGGCCAGGCAACACGCAACGCTTGAGGGTGATCGCCCAAGTGCAGCGTTTCCAGTTTGTGGCGCAGCGCCCGGTTGCCCGTTGCGGCGGGCGGCGCCGCGATACGCGTGGTTGGCTCGTCGCCCTTGTACGTGACACGATACAAACCCGACTGCACGCGACGTCCGCCAATGGCGAAGTACATGGCGCCATCGAGTGGATTGATCACGACGTCGGTCAGCGGCAAGGGCGTTCCGGTGATGAATTCCTCGAATTTGGCTGTGTACGAGGCGCCTTGGGGCTGCAAATGCACGGCGTAGAGTTTGCCGTAGCTCCAGTCGCTGATAAAGAGTGCGTCTTGATATTTGGCGGGGAACTTGGCGCCGTAACCGAAGCAGATTCCGGTGGGCGAACCGGGGCCGATATCGACCGTCGGCGGCAGGCCATCGGGGTAATAAACCGGCCATTTGCCGCCGCCGTTGCGCCAGCCGAATTCGGCCCCGCTGACCACGTGGCAAACCCGCGTGGGACGATACCAAGGCGTGTTGACATCCCACTCCATGTCGGCGTCGAAGGTGAACAACTCGCCGCTCTGCGAGAGTGCGGCGTCGAACTCATTGCGGAAGCCGGTGGCCACCAACTCCCAGTTTTTGCCGTCAGGATCAATGCGGCAAATGTACCCGCCGGGGGCCGGAACGCCTTTCATGAACCCTCGGCCGTAGGCGCGAGGCAAGAGCAGGTCTTCATCCCACACCTGGGGCACGCGCGAGGCGTCGATTTTAGGCAGCTTCGTGCCATCGCCACACACCACATACAACGATTTCCCATCGGGCGCCAGCAACACGGCGTGAGGTCCATGCTCGCCGCCGCCGTTCAATTTCCGCAGGGTTTCGAGAGAATCGAGTTGGTCGTCGCCGTTGGTGTCTCGCACGCGGTACAGCCCGCTGTCGTACTTCCCGCCTTTGTTGACCACCACATACAAGCTGTCGAAGGCCCAGAGCAAACCTTGGGCTTCGCCGATGGCGACGTTGATTTTTTCGATTTCAACGGCCGCGTCGGAGCCGATTTTTGGTAGCGTGACACGGAACAAACCGCCGTATTGATCCGACACGATCAAACGCCCCTGGGGGTCGAAACACATATTCACCCAAGAACCTTCTCGCCCCTTGGGAACGGAATAAAGCAGTTCGACCTCAAACCCCTTCGCGACCTTGAGCATATCGATCGGCGTGGCGGTCGGGTCCTGGAGTGGCGCCGCGGCGGCCAAGCGAGCCGTCGTGATTGAGGTCCAGGGTCCGCCGCCGATCTGGGCCAGCACATCGGCCGGTTTCCAGTCGTGCCCTTGAAAGCCGGGCGATTTCCAACCTTTTTGCGGTTTGAGCGAGGCTTGCCAAGAGCCATCGCTGACGATCGACCAGGCGTCGCGCCAGCCCGATTCAAAATCGAGCTTGAACAACAAACCGGCGGGGTTGTTCTCGCCGGTGTTTCTGGCCTCGATCGCGATCACGTGTTTTCCGCCGGGCGTTTTTTTCGCGAACAGCGGGGTCAGATCCTTAAACGTGGGCGCGTTCCACGCACTGTTGGTGAGCACCTTTTGGCCGTCTATGTAAAGCGCCATGACGTTGTCGCAGGCGGTATACACGCGCGCCGCCGCCACGGGGCCGCGGATTTTAATTTCCTTGCGGAAATAAACCTTTGGCGCCGGCTTACCGGCTTCGTTGCGCCAAACCCAATTCGGTTTGGCGGCTTCGGGGCGCGGCGCCTTTTTCTTGGCGGCCTTGGGCGCTGCCTGCACAAACGCACCGGGCGCGAGCAACAGTAGCGAAAGAATGACGAAATACGCGGCGGATCGAAACACGCGGCAACTCCTTGGCTGATCTAAATTTGTTGGGGAATGAGGTCGTGGTCGCAGCCCGGTGGGGTGTTCAGGCAGCTTGGCATTCTATACCGCTCACGGTTGAAAATGGCGCCTTTTTTGTTGAACGGCAGGCTGCGGGCGACTATGTGTTTTTGTCTTGCCCGAACGCCCGGGCTCAAAACACGTCGCCTGCGGCTTGCCGTTCAACGAGCCATTGTTAGCCGCGTGAAGTATACCATGGCGGGCCGAGCAAATGTATCGCATGCGACAGAGAAGGCGAGCGGTCGGAAGGATTTCCTGGGAATCGAATCGCTCCCAATTTTCCTCTGGAGCAGGGAACCCAATGGGCGCTGAACGGCATCTAAACTCACGGAGCCTCCAAGAGAGGTTTTGAATTTCATAGCCGCTTGAAAGCGCCGAACTTCACATCCACCGATGCCAGAGGCCGTTTCTTCCAACCCCTCGGAGGACCGTCTCTCTTTTTGTGCTTGCCAATAAACAACACGACGTTGCCGAATCGCCACGAATGATGCAAAACCGCCACCCAGCCAATCGTTGAGGCCGCTTGCCAAAGTCGACGTAAGTAGTGTGTGTCAAAAGGATTATGAAATGCATAACGTATCACGCCAGCAATTGGCCCTAGAAGTGCATTCCATGCTGTCATCGCACAACGCCACTCACAGCAGTAGGAGAAGCACCTTGGCCCATACAACACGCACCAAGAGCAAATCAGCCCCCGCCAAGAGCAAAAAGTCGAGGAAACCGGCTGATGACATCCTAGAATTGCAAGACGACACACTCCACGCAACAGAAGATGAAGAACACGTTGCAACCGATGAACTGAACGAACACGAACGCGCCGAAAGGACGGGTTCGGCTTCCCCGATTGACGACCCGGTGCGCATGTACCTGATGCAAATGGGGCAAATTCCCTTGTTGTCACGAGACGAGGAAATCGACGCCGCCATAAAAATAGAGGAAGCACGGCTGCTCTACCGACATAGCTTGCTGGCCACCGACTACGTGCTCGAAGGCGCCGTTTCTTTGTTGGAAAAAGTTCGTGATGGCCAACTGCGGCTCGACCGCACGATTGAGGTCAGCGTTACGAACACGGCCGAAAAACGAAAAATCATGAAACTGATCGGCCCCAATCTGATCACGCTACGGGCCTTGCTGGTGCGAAACAATCAGGATTTCCGCATCGCGATCAGCCTGTCGGCGTCCCCCGAACAACGCAGCGAAGCCTGGAAGAAACTCACCCGACGCCGCAACCGCGCTGTCCGATTGGTGGAAGAGTTGAATCTTCGCACGAACAAATTGCAACCGATTTTCGACAAGCTCATCGAGATCAGCCAGAAAATGCAAGAGTTGCATGCCAATATCATTTTGGCGGAAGATCACGAGCAGTTTGTGGGCCGCACCATTGATGAAATGCGAGCCGACCTTCGTTATCTGATGCGAATCACGTTGGAAAGCCCCACCACTCTGCAACGACGCGTGCGAAAAACCAACGAATACCAAAATCAATATGACGCCGCCAAACGCCTGCTTTCCGCCGGTAACCTGCGCCTAGTGGTTTCGATCGCCAAGCGATACCGCAACCGAGGACTCAGCTTTCTTGATCTGATCCAAGAGGGAAACACCGGTCTGATGCGGGCGGTCGACAAATTTGAACACGCTCGCGGCTTCAAATTCTCCACCTACGCCACCTGGTGGATTCGCCAAGCCATCACGCGCGCCATCGCCGACCAGAGCCGTACTATTCGCGTGCCGGTGCATATGATCGACACCATGAGCAAGGTTCGCAATGTGTCGCGACTTCTCGTTCAAGAATTGGGGCGAGAGCCGACGGCCGAAGAAGCCGCCGAACGCGCCGGGCTCTCGATCGAAGACACCAAGTGCATTCTGAAAATGACTCGTCAGCCGCTTTCGCTCGATCAGCCCGTTGGCGACCACGACGACAGCTACTTCGGCGAATTTCTCGAAGACCACCGCGACCACGACCCGCTGTACGCCACCCACCAGGTCGCACTCAAATTGCGCATCGAGCAGGCGATGGAAGGGCTGAACCATCGCGAGCGAGAAATCTTGCGGCTCCGATACGGCCTCGCCGACGGCTACACGTACACACTGGAGGAAGTCGGGAAAATCTTCTCCGTGACTCGCGAACGCGTCCGACAGATCGAATCCAAGGCGGTTCGCAAACTGCAGCAACCCTACCGCAGTCGCAATTTGGTCAGCTTCGTCGACGGCATGGAGCTGCCTCCCGTCGAAACGGAAACCGCCTGAGCGGCGCTGTTCGCGCTGTTAGCGCTGCTGGCGCCGTCCGCGCCTTCTGTTACCTGTGTGCGATACGAAACGCCTCGGCGCCCAGCGTCGGGGTGTTTTCGTGCGCGCTGGGGTGAAAACCGTCGCCTTGCTGCCTTGCTCCCTTGCTCGGGTGCAGGAACCGGCTCCTTTTTTTAGGTGGCCATATTTGGCGGAGTTGCTTGGACGTTTGGGTGGAATGGGCGGCCGGGGCGAGCGGCCAGGAATTTTGCGAGGCGATTGTCGTCGCATAACGCGGCGGCGCGAATTT
>JAJRWU010000055.1 GCA_024276655.1 Planctomycetota bacterium | reverse complement strand
GAGGCTTCCTGGCGCGCAAGGGAGACGGCGAGCCTGGTTGGCAAACCGTCTGGCATGGCTACAAAAGACTCCACGCACTCCTTGACGGCATGCGTCTCGTTGGTGCGATTTGATGCACCAAAACTTGGGTAATGACAAGCTATCGAGAGTCGGGAGACGCGTTGGGCCGAAGGCGCCACACGCCGCCTGATCGCTCTGGGCGCGTCGCCGAACGCCATTTCCGTGTTCGTTTATGTTTGCCGCGATAGCCGCCGGAGCGGCGTTCTTTTCGACGAGTGTCACGACCGGGCCCGCGCAGCGCGCGTTATGGTTTTGCGGCGGCGTGTTATGCCAGCTTCGTCTGTTGTGCAATTTGTTCGACGGCATGGTGGCGGTGGAACGCAACATCGCTTCGCCCCAAGGCGAACTCGACAACGAAGTTCCTGATCGCGTGTCCGATTCGGCGGTCTTTATCGGCTTGGGTTATGCGGCGGGAGGCGCGGTTGTGCTGGGCTGCATTGCGGCGCTGCTCTCTGTTTTCGTGGCCTACGTGCGCGCCATGGCGAAGTCGATTGGCGCCGCCAACGATTTCAGCGGACCGATGGCGAAGCCCCAACGCATGGCGAAGCCCCAACGCATGGCGAAGCCCCAACGCATGGCGATGGCCACGACTGTTGCCGTTTATATGTCGTGTTTCATTACATCAACTCCTTCAAATCAGACGGCATCGGCGGCGACCAAGCAGTTCGGATCCTCACCGGCGGATGACGCCGTAAAACACCGGCTCTTTCCCCGTTCAGGCGACGGATCCGAATAACTCTTCATATTTCATATCGAAGAATCGGTCGGTCATTCCAGCGATACATTCCACGACGCAACGCTCCACGCCAACCTGTTCGGTGCGCTCCCGAAAGGTGCGAGGCATCATGCGGGGTTGGTCGCGATAAGCCGTGAAGAGTTTTTTAAGACGCGATTGGGCCAGCTTACGCACGTCAATAATGCTCGGATGCCGATACACGCGCTGGTAGAGGAAGTCTTCGAGTTCTTTCTTCTGTGCGGCAAGCTCGCTCGAGACTCCGATCAAATTACCCACGGCGCGTGCTTCGTCGGCGTGGCGGAAATCGTGCTCGGCAAGTTTCGCCAAACTCGCTTGCAGCACGCAGCCAACTTGCTCATCGATCAGATGACGAACCAACGTCTTGCGCAGCATGGAGGGTGGTAGGTCGCCATGGCGTTGGCGGACGATCTCCAACGAGCGCGCGACAAGCGGTATTTCGGCGAGTTCGTCGAGCGTCACCATGCCGAGTTTGACGGCGTCGTCAGTGTCGTGGGCGTCGTAGGTGATGCTGTCGGCGGCTTCGACAATCTGAGCTTCCAGAAGCGGGCGCCGGCCCTGCTCCCCAGGCGCCGCGGAGTGTTCTGGTTTGGCCGAACGAAACCTTTGGCCTTCCAAAACTTCCGCCGAGAGGTTGAGTCCTGGATTATCAGGATACCGCGATTCAAGCTCCTCGACTAATGTCAGCGCGAATTGATTGTGCGAGAATCCTCCATGTTCCGCCAGGCATTCGTCGAGCGTGTCTTCGCCGGCGTGTCCAAAGGGCGGATGCCCAATGTCGTGCAGCATGGCCATGGCCTCCACCAAATCTTCATTGAGGCCCAGCACACGGCCCATCGTCCGGGCGATCGAGGCCACCTCCAGGGTGTGCGTCAGGCGAGTGCGATGGTAGTCGCCCATGCCAGTGAAGACTTGCGTTTTTCCCGACAAACGCCGATACGCCGAACAATGTACGATGCGGTCGCGGTCGCGTTGGAAGCATCCCCTGTAGGGGTGGCTTTCTTCGGGGTGTTTTCGCCCCAGTGAATCATGCGAGCGCATGGCGTAGGGCGCCAGACACGCGTCTTCACGTTCGGCGGTGGCCAGCCAGGCGGTGCGTTGCTCTACATTCACGGCGTGTTTTCCACGGCGTTTTTTTCCACGGCGCATACCCTCCAGGACGTATAATCCTCCCCCGCCGATGTGGCGAGTCTAACCCTGGCGGCGCCCGCCTCGCAAGAGGAATCGCCTCGTTCTCAAGAGGGAGCACGTGTTTTGCCGAGCTATACTGCATACGGCCGGCTTGGGCGGCGCGCCGCTGGCTACGGCATTCCAGCCCGGCGGCGGTGATTCGTCTATTACGAAACAGCTGTTTTAGGTACAAGTAGCCATCGGCTCGGCCGGTCAATTTCCTCGACGGCCTGCAAAAGATCGATGCGTACCGCCGATGCCGCCTGCACGCCTCGAACCACGGTGTTCGCTTCGGGAGTTTTTCGTGAGTCACTCGCTGTACTTTGAAGACCTGAAAATCGGCGACCAGTGGACGACCCGCGCGCGCACGGTCACCCAGGCCGACATCGTCAATTTCGCCGGCATCACCGGCGATTACGATCCGCTGCATGTCGATCACGAATTCGCCAGCGGCGCCTTGTGCCACCAGCCGATCGCGCATGGACTCTTGGGCATGTCGTGGGTGGCGGGTTTGGCGAGCCAGTGCCCGGCGGTCAATACGATGGCTTTCGTGGCGGTGCGCGAGTGGAATTTTCTGGAGCCCATGCTGATCGGCGACACGGTGCACGCTGTGGTGGAGGTAGCCGGCAAGTCGGAGGGGAATCGGCGCGCGGGCCGTATTGAATGGCGGCGCCGGCTTGTCAACCAGCGCGGGCAGATCGTGCAAGAGGGCATTTTTGAAACGCTGGTCGTCAAAATCCAACAGACGCCCGCCAACAAACAAACTCCATCGTAAGCGCGGCGGCATTCGCCTGCTTGCGGCCTATTGAAAAATTCCGTTACCCGTTGTTATAAGGAAAATCCAGGCTTTTAATTCAGCGAAGATATTTCGCTCGGCGCCTTAGCTGGACAGCGCCAGGTTTGGTGGTTTGAGTTTATCATATCGGTGTTTTTGGCGGTACAGATTTGATTTTGTCGGCGTCAATGCCCAGTTCCGCGAAACGTTTGCGTCTTGTCTTACGGTGCGATTTGCTGGCTTGAGCGTT
>JAJRWU010000054.1 GCA_024276655.1 Planctomycetota bacterium | reverse complement strand
CCTGTTGTTTATACATAAGGAATGGGGTATCTGTCGCTCACTCTTGAAAACAAGTATTACACTACAAAACAAGCGGTTTTGTCCGGCTATCACCCATGAAAGAACACCCCAGAAACAGGTAGAAAACGGTATTCTTAGGTGTCAAGACACCCGGCCAGTAGGGAAGTGGCAATTGAATAAACCAGAAGCATCCGAGAATCGATCATATCGGGGGATGCAAGCAGGATAACGACCAGCACCGCAACATTCCACCCACACCACAAAACAGCCGCCGACGTTTGCCGCTGGTTGCGTTCCCGGTTACTTGCATGGCGCGTTTGCCACCGAACCGGGGAACGGCTCGCATGGCTCAATCTCGGCTTCTCGGGCTACTGGCAAGATAGGCAACGGTTTTAGTGGCGGTTCTCTACTTTCGGCTCCCTCTATGCTGGCTTTTTCGCCTTGGCGTCGGCGAGTGCTTGCGGCTGCTCTTCCTTGGGGAGTCGTACTATGTTCTCCGCCGGCCGAAGGGCGACATTGCCGTCTTCGATTGCCTTGACTAATTCCGGCGTGCCTTCCTTGGTGATCCGCTTCGCTCTTGCAACGGATCGCCCGCTAACGCCAAGGGTTTCGGCCACCTTGTAGGCAGAACGAATCGGTTCGCTTTTCTGTTTGTGCCCCTGGGCGGCAACAGAATCTACCGGCTTTCGCTTCTGCCGTTCATTCCCTCTTTCTCGAAGCTCGCTATCGACTTCACGCCGATCATGGCCAGTTGCGATTCGTTCAAATGCCGCCGATGCAAGTTCATGTCCAGCGAATGCTGAGTCGGCGACATTCCGCCGAGATTTGCCTCTTCCATTCGCGGTAGGATGGTTCTTCGCGGCCTGGGCGTGCAACCACCGGAAATGGCCTTCGACGTTTACGCTGGTTGCGACGCCATCCACCAACACGACTACGGAGCCACCAAAAAAACGGAGGCTTGGAAAAAGCGTTCTAGGTTTGAACATTACTGCAAATTTGCAGAAAAATGTATCGTCGCCATTCACGTTTTGGCATAACGGCGAAACGGATTCCAAGATGATCGGCGTCGCGGTTTCTTCGCGGCATGTACCTCTGGCTTGCCATCGACCGATCGCGCCGTGAAATGGCAACCGCAATTTCGGCAACGCCTGTCCTGGGCTATATGCAATTTGCCACCAATACCGATTCGTCGCTCTTTCAGTCGCACACTCGAACCGCCGCAGAGGCTACATTTTGTGTTCACTTTTCACCTTCTCGGTTTTGGTGGTGATATATCGCCTGCCGCAATGGTGGCAACGCCTGGTTTCTCGCTCGATTAGACTTCGCTCGATTCGTATTTCCCGCCGCTCGATTATAGTGCAGCGATTGCACCCGCATTCTGGACAACCGGACATTTCTCAGTACCTCCCGCCAAGAAAAAAGAGCGGCGCCAGCCAACAAGCAGACCGGCGCCGCTCCAATTTGACGGCGAGAAGAATGGCCGAAACGACTCGCCGCGTTAAACGCGAAACACCTCACCGACATGAAAAGTGAAATGTTCCGCAGTTGCTCACGCCGTGTTTTTCTGCGCAGCTCGATAGTCGCCTAAGGCGGCGCCGAAGTCAAAGTGTACGTCGTAACTTGCCGATAGAGTTCCGGCTCGCGAATCGACGCCAAAATAGCGCGTTGTTGGCGCCTGCATGCCGTTCAAAAATCCGACAATCATTGGCAAATCGAGCGGCGCCGCGAACAGATACCAAGACGTGGTTGAACTCCCGCTGGTGAACTTTGTGGTGTTCGATAGCCTGGGTTCGACTTCCAATTTGACGGCGTTCTGCGTCGGGTTTCCGGTCGGTTCGCCGTCGGTGCTTTGGCGCAGTTCAATCGAGTTGAGAAGAGCAAGTGCCGAATGCTCCAATTGCGGCGGAACAAGCAGCGTCGTCGGCTGCAAATTCAAATCGCTCCCCTCGGTATCGCGCTGAATACGCATGGCCGTAATAGCATCTGCCAAGCTCCCGCTGGATAGCGGCGCCGTCGTGTTCAAATTCGAGTTTGCCGAACTGAAAAACGAACCGGCATCTGCCATGAGGACTTCGTAAATTTTGTCGCTGAGGCTATCCATTGCGCGCCGTCCAAGGGAAGGCAAAACGTCCTGGAAAACGCCTAGATCGTCATTGATCAGCGATTGCCGACCGATTTTGTACTGTTTCGCAAATGTGTCAATCGAGAAGGTGATTGTGCTTTCGGTCAGGCTACCATGATCGAAGTTCCCGCCGTCCACGATTTCCGACAAGCCGCCGACGAAGCTCGGACGGATTGCGGTTTGCGTCTTAAAATCACGCACGGAACGAACGTTTGCGAATGCCTGCCATGTTGCGGGACTGCTTTGGTAGGCGTTCAGAAGGACACGATTTTGAGCGTTACCGAGCGCGTTACTGAAATCGCCGCCGGACAATGCCGCGGTCAAAATATCCGACGGGGTGCCGTGAACGTCGCCGCCAGCCGCCTGGACGGAGCAACGAGCAATATCGGCCATTGAATGGCAATGCAGACTCGCCGCCGCTTCCAAGGTTTCGGCGCCGTGCATCTTCTCCGCCAGACTGGAATATCCGGCATGCACTAGGATTGCACATTCAAGCGACTCGCGATTGCAGCCGCCGCCGTACTGGCGGATATGCGCAGCCGGCGCCTTTGGGCGGCTCGCTCGAATCGCTTCAAGTTCGCATTTCGTGGCGTCCAAGCCTTGCTCGATGGCGTGTGCCAGGATGGTAACATTCTCGCCGTCAACCGCGAAAGACGGGTTGTTGTGTTTCGCGCAGATCGTCGCCAAGTTGGCCGCGCGGGTTCGTTCCAGTTCGATTGGGTCGTTGATAATTTTCCCAGGCATTTTCTCGGTGTCCCTTTGCGCTGCAATTTGAACGGAGGTAGTGTCGTCGGCGCCTAACGCCAAGATTGAAACCTCGCGTAATCTACCAGTTAAAACATGAGTGATACCGCCTTGGGGAGCGGTGAAAGTTTGTCCGTTTGCCGATAGCTTTTTACCGGCGCGAATCCGTTTCGTGGTGGCTGGCGAAACACCCACCGACGCCTGGAATTGGAAGCCGGATTTTTGAAGCTCGACGATTTTGTCGGTCGCTTCGCCTGCCAGCAGTTCACCCGCCACGACAACGGCGCCGCCTTCGGCACGAGCCACGCCACGCCCGACGATTCCTTTCAAGCTGGCGTCGTGGTCGGCCAGAATGCTGATTTGCTCCGCAAACTCCAGGCCTGAAATATCGATTACAACGGCGCCGAATCCGGCGACGCGAATCAATCCGCCGGTATAGGCCACGATTTCAAATTTTGGGTG
>JAJRWU010000053.1 GCA_024276655.1 Planctomycetota bacterium | reverse complement strand
TACGCTCACCGTCAACACCTCGGCCAATAACGATGTGGTTTCCATCTCGGGAGCGAACATCACGGTCAACGGCCAAGCGTTTGCACTGGCCAATCAGGAAAGCATTATCGCCAACCTGGGCGACGGCGACGATACGGCCAACGTCGCGGCGGCGGCGGGCGTTACGATAGCCGTCAACGGCGGCGATCCTTCCGCCTCCGACACGCTCAACTTCACCGGCGCCGGCGCCAATATCTCGCTCGACTTCGGCGCGCAAACCATTACCGAAGCCCTGCTCGCCGCCGTGAGTTATAGCGGCGTGGAGCATGTGAATATCAGTGCGGGCGCCGCCGCCATTACCGTGGACGGAACAGCCGGCAACGACGATATCAGTGTGACGCATACCTCGCCCTCGGCGACGGAAATCAGCATTGCTGGTTTGAATACCGTCGTGAACACTTCCAACACCGGCGCCCTGACGATCAACGCCGGCGGCGGCGGTGACGATCGACTAGCGGTCTACGCACCGACCACGCCGAACGCCATTGCGGTCTCGGCCACTTCGGTGGCGATTGCCGGGCTGCAAACGATCGACTTCACGCTCGCCAACATCGACGCGCTGCAAGTTTTCGGCGGCGAGGGGGCTGACACCTTCACGGTCGACGCGTTAATCATTCCGGTCTTTATTAACGGCGGCGACCCGATCGGCGTGATTCCCGGCGGCGATCAACTGATTGTGTCTGGCCCTGGGGCGGCCTCGATTTTTGCGGGCCCCGAGTCGGATGAAGGCGCCGTCGACTATGCGGGAACGGAGCCGGTCAGCTTTGATAAAATTGAAGAAGTGGTCATCACCGGCGCTCCCCTCGTGGCGGTGTTTGGCACCAACGGCGACGACGCCGTCACGATCATTGCTCGCGACGCCTCCACCCACGCTGGCGCCGATGGCGTGAACGACTATACCATCGCGATCAATGCCAGCGTCGAATTCCTGGTGCTCGACACGCCCGTGATCGAACTCGATACGCTCGGCGGCGACGACGATGTCAGCGTGCGAGCCCCGGCGCCGAACAACGCCGTCTGGGATGTCGACCTAACCGTGGTGGGCGGTCCTGGGTTTGATACGTTTACTTACGAAACACCCTACGGAACCGCACAAGACGTGCTCTTCACACCGGGCGACGATGACACGGGAACTTTGGCCATTGCCGGTTTGGCCTCGACGGTCACTCTTTCAGACGAACTGCTGCCCTCAATAGCCGCGGCCCCCGGCCCTCTGCCAAATAAGCCCGGCGGCAACGGCGGTTTTGAGTCGGTCATTTATGACGCTGAAAACAGCGCTGCCACGGTTCGTATCGCGGGCGACGGCAATTTCCGCTACACGCCCGGTTCCGACAGCAACTCCGGCCGCCTGCAACTCAACGCAACGCTGCCGCTCTCGTTTGAAAACATTGGCCTTGGCGGCCAAGTTCGCGCCGAAGGCGGCGTCAACGGGATCAGCACCTTGAGTGTTGAGGGTACGGCCGGGGCCGATTTCGTGGCGGTTTCCTTCCCCGCAACAGACGCCGCTTCGTTTGTGTTGACTGGCTTGGCGGGCGCTCGCGTTCCTCTGACCACGCTCAACGTGGCGAACTATAATCTCGACACGCTCGACGACGACGATTTGGTCAACGTGTTTGCGCCGCTCAATTACACGGGCGCCTTTAATATCGTGGGCGGCGCCCCGGGCAGCGGCAGCGATGTCTTGTTAATTTCCGGCGAGGAAGCAACAGCCGAAACGGTGTACATCGCGCCGAGCAGCGTTATCGACGGAACCGATATCGCCGTCGACGCCGCATTCATGACCTCGTTCGGCATCGAACTGATCCGTTACGACGGCCTCGACGCCGACGACGAACTCACAGTAGATACGGGCGTCGGCGACAACACGGCTCGCGTCGAACGCGGCAGCGGAGTTGATCTGGTAACATCCGATAGTCTGCCGGATATCGAATTTGACGCCGTCAACACGTTTGTTCTTGATCTTAATACAGGGAACGACACGGGAACCTTTGTCACGCGTTTCCTTGCTGGCGCCACTACCTACAATGTTTTGGCGGGCGTGGCCGACACATTGGTGATCGAAGGCGCGGACGGCGCTGCTGACGACTACACGGCCACTAATCCCGTGGTTGGTTCGGTCGCGGTGTCTGACGCCGACGGCGTGCTTGTCACGGAAACGTCGGGCCAGCTCGGCCGCTTGCAAGTCAATACGCTCGGCGGCGACGACACGCTGACGGTCGACGTGAATGGCGCCGCCTTGATTTCCACGCCCATCGGCTACGAAGGCGGCCAAGGCAACGACCTTCTGGTTACCACCGGCGCCGCCGCGCCGACAGTGACCACCGCCACCTACACGCCCGGCCCCTCGCCCGACGCCGGCCTGCTCGATTACGACGGCGTCATGACGATCAACTTCACCGGTTTGGAGCCGGTGATCGATTTGCTCGCGGCGGCTTCGCTAGTTGTGAACGCCACGCCCGCCGATAATGTTCTGACCTACACCAGCGCCGGAGCGAACGGTTTGGTGACAGTCGACAACTTCGAGTCGATTGCATTCGCCAACAAAGTCAACCTCACATTGAACGCCGGCGCCGGCGCCGATTCGGTGCTGCTCAACAACGCCGGCCTGCCGGCTGGCCTGACAACCATCACGGTCAATGCCGGTGATGAAAACGACGTCATCACGGTATTGGCTCTGCCCGACGCCTCGGCCACGACATTCATCAGCGCCACGCTCAACGGCGGCGCCGGAGACGACGTTCTCGATGCTTCTTCATTAAGCGTGGCCACGCCGCTCATTCTCAACGGCGGCGCCGGCAACGACCTGCTCACCGGCGGCGCGGGTGGCGACACCTATAACGGCGGCGACGGCGACGACACGCTCGTCGTGAGCGATGGCGCCGACACCATGAACGGCGACGCCGGTTTCGATATCGTGCTGTATCAAGGCACGAATTTCGCCGAAACGCTCTCGCTCGTACAGGCCGGTTCGGTGATCGCGGTAACGGGCGTAAACACCGGTTCGGTGGATATCACCGGCGCCGTAACGGTTGAACGCATCGATGTGATCGGCCTCGCCGGAAACGACGCCATCACCCTCACCGGCCTCTCGGTGGAGAGTCGCGTCGAAGCGGGCGACGGAAACGACAATGTGGATCTCAACACGCTCACCGCCGCCAGCACGGTCTTTGGCGGACTGGGTAACGACAACATCGACGGCGAAGGCGTGGTCAGTCCAACCGTTCGCTTGACTCTGTACGGCGAACAAGGAAACGACAACATCGTCGGCGCCGATCAAGGCGGCGCCAACGCCGGCGACTTCCTCTATGGCGGACCCGGCAGCGATCGCCTGGAAGGCGGAACCGGCCAAGACTTCTTCTACGGCGGCGCCGACAGCGACCTGTTCGTATGGAACGCCGGCGACGGCAGCGATTTAATGGAAGGCGGCGGCGGCGGCGATGAGTTGCGATTCATCGCCAACGCGGGCGCCAATAACCTGGAAGTGCTCGGCGGCGGACTCTTCGGCGCCGCCGCCAACCCGGCCCCGAACGTATTCATTCCCGGAACATTGGAAGACGCCTCGCGAATCATCTTCGCGCTGAACAGCGCCGGAATCGATTCCGCGCAAGTATTCCTCAACCTGGGTGATGTGGAAGCGATTACCATCGACGCCCAAGGCGGCGCCGACAAAGTCACGATCAATAACCAGGTCGAAACCGCGTCGTCTGAAGGCGGTTTCGCACTCAATCCTGGAACCGACTTGGCGGCCACTTCATTGTTCGGCCTTAAGATTGATTTGGGCGCCGCCGATGCCGCCGACGACGACGTCGAAATTCACGGACGTCTGATCGAAGACAATATTGATGTCACTCAGCAACTGAACACGATCGATGTCGCCGGTTTCGATTACAGCATTCGCATCACCAATTCGTTGGCCGGCCAGCCGACCGTAACAGGTGATGACCTTTACATTCACGGCCAAGCCGGCGACGACAACATCAAGGTAGCCGGCGGCGTCGAGAGTTCGATCAACATCATTCTTAACGGCGATGAAGGCGACGACTTCCTTTCGGCCGACGCCATCATTAACGGCGGCGCCGGAAACGACTTCCTCGAAGGCGGCGCCGGAGACGACATTCTCAATGGCGGCGCCGGTGAAGATACGATGATAGGCCTGGGCGGCAACGACATTTTCGATGGCGGCGCCGGTTTCGACACCATTCTCATTCCGGGCACGTCGGGCGTCGATATCATCGACGTACGGCAGAACAGCGCCACTCAGCTCACGCATACCGTCAACGGCGACGTGCAAGTTGATACGCTCGTTTCCGGCACGGTCGAGCAAGCTCGCGTGGAATCGGGCGCCGGCGCCGACATGGTTCGCTTCGCCATCGACGACTCGGGGTCGGGCCTGTTCAACACGCCGGGCCTCAGCCTGCGAATGAAGCTGGAAGCCGGCCCCGATCAAGCACGTGATCGTTTGGCGATTGTCGACGACGGCTTCGACGACCTTTCCATCTACCGCGTGGCGCAAGCCAACGGCGCCGGCAGCGTCGAGATTGGCCCCGGCAACGCCGAAACGTTCCTGCATGTGTTCGAGGGCGTGGAGTACGTTCAAATCGTGGACGAAAACGGCGTCTCGATTAACAGCCCCGCCACCAACAGCCGCTTGGCGGTCTTCAAGTTCGATCCCTTTGAGTTGAACAACGACCGCTTCACGCCCACGCTGTTAGGCGCCGCGCAAACGATCAACATCGATCCCACGATCGATCCCGGTCCGTTCGCTCCCTTTGGGCTCTCCGGCGACGAAGATTGGTATCGTGTTGAAGCGCTCAAAACCGGCACGCTCGATTTCCAAGCCTTCTTCGAGGAAGTCGGCGCGATTGTCGGCAGCGGGCGTCCTGGGCTGCCGCAAAACGGCAACCTAGATATCGAAGTGTACGACGCGGCGGGCAATTTGATCGCCGGCGCCGGGCCGAATTTCGGCATCAACGATGGTCCTAATGAACTCGATATCGATGGCGACATTTACGCCGAAGACGAACGCATTCGCATTCCGGCGGTGCAAGGCCAGAGTTACTTCCTGCGTGTGGTCGGCGCTCCGCCGGCCGGCGGAGGGTTGTCCAACGCGATCAACCAATACTCGCTCACGATCATCAACGACCCGGCGCCGGTGGCCTACGATATTGAACTCGACGACCGCACCATCGGCGACGACACCTTCAACAACATTTCGGCCAACGCCGACACCGGCCGCACGGAGCTCGACAACTACACCCGCGACAACACGCCGCTGATCTACTTCCGTTTGGATGACGGCGTCTTGTTGAACGATTTGCCCGGCAACGGCTTCACCAGCCTGCCGCCCGATGAAGTCATCACGATTCCGTTCGATGCAGCCACCGGCAACACCGCCGAACCGCTGCCCGCCAACCAGCAGAACAACCAGCCCTCGATTGCTGGTTTCCGCGTGGCGGTGTTTGATGAGTCAGACACGCAAAACCCGGTCGGTT
This sequence comes from Planctomycetota bacterium, assembly GCA_024276655.1. Taxonomy (GTDB): domain Bacteria; phylum Planctomycetota; class Planctomycetia; order Pirellulales; family Pirellulaceae; genus SZUA-33. The sequence continues at coordinate 20,229 of JAJRWU010000053.1, read as the reverse complement.
ACGCCCAACCGGTTCCGGGCGAACCGGGCGTGTATTCGTTCGACGCTTGGCCCGCCGCGCTGGCCGATGGCTCGCACTTTATTACCGTGAAAGTTCAGATGATTGATCCTGGCACGGCCCTGGACGGCGATCCCAGCCAACCCGGCAACCAACGCGTGACCGGTTTTGGCGAAGTTAGTTTGTCGTTGGAAATCAATGTCGACACCGTCGACCCGACCGTCTGGTTCGGCCTGCCCGACGCGGGCGGCGTCACGAACACCGACGGCCTGCATCCCGATAGTGATAGCGGCGTCATTGGCGACCCCAGCACGTTCACCGATCGGATCACGAACGACACCACGCCCACCTTCTTCGGCACGGCGGAAGCCAATTCCATCGTTCGCCTGTGGGCCGATGTCAACGGAAACAATCAGGTCGATCCCGGCACGGACGTCTTCCTGGGCGAAACGGTCGCGTTGCCGCTGGACGGCAACCACCAGTTCCCCGGCGGCCAGTGGATCATCACCACGAACGTCGACCTGAACGATCCTGAAGCCTTCCCCACCGGCTTCCCCGAAGACGGCCTGCGAACCATCATGGTTGAGGCAGAAGATTTGGCCGGAAACCGCACCGTCGATGTCGTGACGAACACGCCGCAAGTGCTCGAAATGTTCGTCGACACGCAAGGTCCTCGTGTTCAAGATCCCGACGGCGCCGGCCCGCTCGACGGCGTGCATATCACCGATAACCCGGCAACGGCTCGCGACGAACGTTTGTACGATCTGTTCGATCCCAAACCTTCGACCGACGGCCCCACCCCGCTGGTGTATCAAATCACGGTCAACATCGAAGACCTGCCGTTCCGCGTGGCTCAGTTCCCGTACGGGGCTTTGCAGCAGATCAAGAATGTGGCGGAGAACCCCGGCCACTACACCGTGGTTGGCGATCATAACGGCATCATTCCGATCCAGAATGTGACCTTCCTTCCCGACGCCAACGTTCCCGGCCAACCGGCTACTGGCCGCGTCGTGATTTCGTTCGTCGATCCCGGCGGCGATGGCATCTTTGGCACCGCCGACGATATCGGCAGCCCGCTGCCGGATGATCGCTTCACGCTCACGCTCTCCGACGCCCTGACGGATCCGGCGGGCAACAGCCTGGACGGTGAATCGAACGCCGCCGAGCCTCTGGAAGACCCGGTATTCCCATCGGGCGATGGCGTTCCCGGCGGCGATTTCGTGGCCCGTTTCACGGTGGATACGCGTCCTGAGGTTGGCGTATGGGCCGGCGGTTCGACGTCTGTCGATACGAACGGCAACTTCCTGTTCGACACCCAGAACGACAAAGACTTCACCAACCGCGACATCACCTACACGTTCGGTTTCACCAGCGATGACATTTTCGCCGGTAACTTTTCGATACCGGGCGGAGGCGGAGTCGCTGATGGTTTCGATAAACTCGGAGCGTATGGAAAAGTAGGCGATTCATTCCGTTTCCTGGTCGATTTTAATAACGACGGCACTCCCGACCCGATTCCCGGCTTCCTGGCGAACACGGCGGCTATCAACGGCTCGCCCGTGGCCGGCAACTTCGATGGAAACGCCGTCAATGGCGATGAATTCGGTCTGTACGACGGAACCACGTGGTACCTCGATACCAACGCCAACTTCAATGTCGACCCCGCCGAGGGCGACTTGGTAATTGCCAGCCCGATTCGCGGGCTGCCGGTTGTGGGCGATTTCGATGGCGATGGCCTCTTCGATCTGGCCACCTACAACGAACCGCTTGATCGTTTTGAATTCGACCTCGGCATCAACGGCTACGGTCAGCTCGACACCTCCTTCGGCTTCGACCTGCCGGGCGGTGAAGACAAACCGGTGGCCGCCGACATGAACCAAGACGGTTTCGATGATATCGGCTTGTTCGCACCGCTTCGCGGCGGCGCCACGCCTCGCGAAGGCGCCGAGTGGTACATCATTGTGTCGGAGAACTACGAGAGCATCTTTGCTCGCATTGAATCGGCTGGCTCCGATATCCCCGCCGGTACGCCCGACACGGTTATCAACTTCAAACCGATTCCGTTCGGCAACGACATTTACGCTCAGTTCGGCGACGACTTCGGTCTGCCGGTGTTAGGTAACTTCGATCCTCCGGTTACGGCGGCTAACGCCACTGGACCGATTGTGATTGGCGAATTCCCGAATTTGAACGCCGACAACAATCTTGACGTCGACGCCAACGGCTCGGTGAACGTGCTCGACATGTTGTTGGTGATCAATGAATTGCGAGACTACGGCATCGCTCATGATGTGTTTAGTCGGGCGGAATTGACCAACGGCTCGCCTTCGTTCTTCGACACCACGGGCGATAATCTGATCTCGATCCAGGATGTGTTGGCCATCATCAGCGGCTTGAACCAACAGCTCGCTGGCGAAGGTGAAGGCGGATCACCAGCGGTAGTCAACAGCACGGCGGCTGCACAGGCCAGCCCGGCGCTCGATGGGCTGGCGACCGTCGGACTGCAAGCCGATATTGATTCGGCGGTGCTGGCGCCATCGGAGCTAACGCCTCGCACATCGGTAAATATTGATGCCGAGGTGCTCGATGACATCGCCTCGCAATACGCGGCGGCGGCAGAGCCGGTGGAGATTGCCCACACGTCGACGAATCGGGTTGGTGAGCAGCAAGACGATTCAGACAGCGCTGTTCTCGATGAAACTCTTCTCGACGATATCGCGGCTGATATTTTGTTCTCGCAAGACGACGACTTCGGCTTCGAGGGCTAGTTGAAAAACGCCGCTGGGGCCGTTGATGGCCCGTGCGGAATTATTTGTGGAAATAAAAGCCCGGCATTTTGAAAATGCCGGGCTTTTTTTCTGGGCAAGCGGTAGGCTGTTCTTCCGCGTCGCTTCAGGAATCTAGAGTTCCCTTGGTGCTGGGAACGCCCGGCATGCGGGGGTCGTGCTCGACCGCCATGCGAAGCGTTCGGGCCAAGCATTTGAAAATGGCTTCACTAATATGGTGGCTGTTGCGGCCATGGTGGAGTGAAACATGCAAGTTGCACAAAGCGTTCGCCGCCACGGCCTGCCAAAAATCCTCCACCAGTTCGCTATCGAAGTCGCCGATTTTTTCCGACGGGAATTCGGCATGGAACACCAGGAAGTAACGTCCGCTGAGGTCGAGCGTCGTGCTGACAAGCGTCTCCTCCATGGGCAAGGTGAAGTGCCCGTAGCGGCGAATGCCGGCTTTATCGCCTAGCGCCTCGCGCAGGGCTTGGCCCAAACAGATGCCGACATCTTCGACGGTGTGGTGCTGGTCGACGTGAAGATCTCCGTTGGCTTGAACCGAGAGATCAAAAGCGCCGTGCTTGGTGAACAGTTCGAGCATGTGATCAAAGAAACCGACGCCGGTTTGAATTTCGGCGCGGCCTTCGCCGTCGAGATTCAGTTCGAGCGTGATCTCGGTTTCGGCGGTGCGGCGTTCGATGCGAGCGGTTCGCGGCATGTGTTACACCATGGTTTTGAGCAAGGTCAGGAGGGCGTCGATTTGTTGGTCGGTTCCAATGCTAATGCGCAACCCTTCGCGCCAGCGGGCGTACTTCATATATCGGACCAGCACGCGGCTGGCTTTGAGTTCTTCGTACAGCTCTCGCGGCGAACGCCGGGAGTGCTCCGCCCAAACGAAATTAGCCTGAGAATCGATCACGTCGAACCCCAAGGCGGCCAATTCCCGCGTCAGCCGGGTTCGCGTCGCCTTGATCTTAACGGTTGTTTCGGCCAGCCATGTTTGATCGTTGATGGCGGCGGTGGCGCCGGCAATCGAGAGGGCGTCGCAGTTGTAGGAGTCTTTCACTTTGAGAAACTGAGCAATCAGACTCGGCTGCGCCACAAGATACCCAAACCGCAGGCCCGCCAAACTGTACGATTTGCTCATCGTTCGCAGCACGATCACGTTATCGTGCCGAGCGACAAGACCCAAACAACTCTGCTCGGCAAAATCAACATACGCTTCATCCGCCACCAGCGGGCAGGGCATTCGCTCCGCCATCGCGGCCACCTGCGTGGGCGATACCAACGTGCCGGTCGGACTATTCGGGTTTGGCAGAAAGGCCAGCTTCAGGCCGGGGCTGGCGTCGGCGAATTGCGGCGGGAGGGTCCAGTCGGATTGAAAACCGATTTCCTCGGTTTCGGCGCCCTGAATGTTGGCCAGCGTTTTGTAGAGCACGTAACTGGGATACGGCAACCGCAAACGTTCGCCTTCGCCGACCAACGCCCGCGTGATGATCGTGAGCAGGTCGTCGCTGCCGTTGCCGCAGAGAATGCAATCGGGCGAGACTTGCAAAATATCGGCGGCGCGAAGCCGAAAAGCCGTGGCCATGGAATCGGGGTAGCGGCCGAGTCCTTGTTCCAAAACGGCTTGAATCGCGCGTGTTACTTCGCGCGAGGGTGGATAAGGATTCTCATTCGTGTTCAGCTTGATGAACTTGCCGTGCTGCGGCTGTTCGCCGGGCGTGTAGCCGTCCATCGCTTCGATATTCGAGCGAAAAAATCCCATGCCGTTGGTCCGCTGAAAAACAGTGTGGTTAAAAAAAGCGATATTCAAGAGAGCGAGTATCGATAACTTCCCGGTTGTTGTGCAAAAAAAAGCCCGGCATTTTCAAAATGCCGGGCTTTTAATCCGGCAAATCGTTTCGGCCTGCTCTAGGAGAGGCGAACATCGACGCTCGCCCGGTGCGCCGTGAGTCCTTCTTTGTCGGCCAGCAGCCGCACGTCGTCGGCGACGGAGGCCAACCCTTCGGGACTATACGAAATGACGCTGTTGGATCGCAAAAAGTCGTTCGCCGAGAGTCCGCTGGCCCAGCGGGCGGTGCCGCCGGTGGGCAGCACGTGTGAAGGACCGGCGACATAATCGCCCAGCGCCACGGGCGTGAAGTTTCCTAGGAAAATCGCGCCGGCGTTATGGAGTTTGTCGAGCAGACGCTCCGCGTTTTCAATCGCCACATGCAAATGTTCGGGCGCCAATTGATTCGTAATACGGCAGGCTTCCTGTTCGTTGTTGACAAGAATCAGAGCGCCGAACGATGCGAGGCTTTGGCGAGCCAAGTCGCCCCGCGAAAGCTGCGCCGCCTGCCGGACCAACTCCTCGCGCGTGGCTTGCAGCGTGGCTTCATCCCAGGTGATAAGGATGCTGGCGCCCGGGGCGTGTTCGGCTTGGGCGAGCATGTCGGCGGCGGTGAATGCGGGACGCGTGGTCTGGTCGGCGATGACCACCACTTCACTAGGACCGGCAATGGAATCGATATCGACGTGTCCAAATACGTGTTGTTTGGCCAAGGCCACAAACAGATTTCCCGGCCCGACAATTTTGTCGACCGCCGGCAAACCGTCCACGCCGTAAGCCAACGCCGCCACGCCCTGAGCGCCGCCCACCCGATACACCTCGCGCACGCCGAGTTCGTGGCAAACCGCCAGCACGTCGGGGTTGTTGGCGCCGAACTTCGTCGGCGGCGCCACCACCGCCAACTCCTTCACTCCGGCCACCAACGCGGGAACCGCCGTCATGAGCACGGTGGAAGGATAGGCCGCCGCGCCGCCGGGAACGCAGAGCCCGGCGCGCGCCAACGGCAGGTAACGCTGCCGCAGCCGAATGCCGGGCGTGCGCACGTCGTCGACATCGGCGTGCAAAATCGCACGTTGGAACTCCTCAATGTTATTCCGAATTCTACGCACCGTGCGGATGAGCTTGGCGTTGGCCGCTGCATGTGCGGCAGCCAGTTCGTCGGCCGAAACGCGGAGTTGCTCCGGGGCGACTGTTACGCCGTCGAGCTTTTGCGTGTAATCGAGCACGGCTTTCAGGCCGAGTGCTTGGACGTCTGCACAGATTTTCGCCACGACCTGTTGCGGCGTTAAAGGCTCGCCAAAAACCTCGATCGTTTTCTCACGGCCTCTTTGGCTGACCACATCGCCACGGGGGCTGAGCTTTTTTCGCAGCGCGTCGAGTTCGGGGCCGATATCGCGTGAGCGGGCGTCGAGTGTTAGTAGATCAAGTGGATTGCTCACTGCCTAAAGTTCTTTCTGATTCAAAATGGCCATTTGCCGTTTTCGATTTTTTTCAGCGTCAGGCGGCGGGGGTCGAGCACGACGTGCTTGATGCGGCGGCGCTGCCAAGTATACGTGATATGCACCAAGCCGTCGGCGGCTTGTATGACGGCTGGGTACGAAAACTCGCCGCGTTCATTTTCCAAAATGAGGGCGGCGAACCACTGCTCGCCGTCGGGGCTGACGGCCACGTTGAGCATCTCGCGGCCTCGGGGATGTTTTCCGCCGCGCACGGTGTGATTGTACACCAACAGTTGCCGGCCGTCGGCCAGTGTGACGCCGTCGGCGCCGGCGTTCGGATTGGGCAGCGACGTGGCGGTCATTTCGCCCCACGTTTTGCCGTTATCGTTGGACCAAATTTGAGTCAGTTTTCCCTGCCGGCTGCGGCACAAGGCTTGCAACCGCCCGCCGGAATGAAAGAGCACCGAAGGTTGGATGGCGCCGAATTTCTTGCCATCGTTGACGGCTTTGGTTCGCGTCCACGATTTTCCCAGGTCGGGCGTCATTTCAAAGTGTACGCGCCAGCCGGCGTGTTCGGAACTGGTGGGGCAGAGCAAAACGCCGTTGGACAATGCCACCGGCTTGTTTTTGATCGGGCCCAGAATTCCGTCTGGCAGTCGAACGGCGTCACTCCAGGTTTTGCCGTTATCGGAACTGCGGGCCAGCATGCCCCACCATGTGCTGGGGCTGGGGCCGACTTTATAGAACAGCAGCAACGGGCCGTTTTTGGGTTGGTGGAGCACGGGGTTCCAACAGGGGTAGCGGGTTTGGGCGTTTTTCACGCCGTTGAACGCTTCGACCGGCGCCGTCCAACGGCCGTCGCGATAGCGGCTGACCCAAATGCCGACATCAGGATGTTTTTCCTCCGTACCGCCGAACCAAGCCGCGACCAAACCGGCGGGCGTATCGGCAATCGTGGAGGCGTGGCATTCGGGGAACGGCGCTTGTTCGTAGATCAACTCCGCCTGCACCACCGCCGAGGCGGGCTTTTTTTCGTTGCCGGGGTTGCGGCGAAAATACACGTAACCATCTTCTCCGCCGACCAACAGGTCGGGCAGTTTGCCGCCGCCCCAACGAGCGGTGGCCGGGCTGCTGGTGTGGCCGGCCAGTTTTCGGGTATCCAACAGACCTTTGTTCTCGAACAGATAACGTCCCTGGCGCTGGCCGACGTTGCGCAGCCAATCGGCATTCTGGCTGTTGAGGAGGATGTCGAGTCGGCCATCGCGATCCCAATCGGCGAGCACGAGTTTGCGGCGTCCGCTGCCGCCGGCGCGTTTGGCGTTGAGCCGCAGCGGCTGCATTTTTTCGTCGACAAAAACGCGTTTGCCCGGCAGCAAGACAAGTTCGCCGTTTTGCTTCGTCCGTTCGAACAACGCCAGATAACCTTGGTGGTCGAGCATGACGAGGTCGGTCAGGCCATCGCCGGTGAAATCAATGGCCACCGGCGTGGTGCGCCATTGCGTGGCCAGCTCGTTCGAGTCAGGACGCCACCAATTCCAAGCCGGGTAGGGCGGCTGGCCTTCCCATTGCACCTTGACCGGCTGCGCCGCCGCCAAGCGAGGATGCTGGCGGTCGCCGATGTTTTGATACCACACGACCTTGCCCCAAATGGAATTTACGATTAAATCGGGCAGCGAATCTTGATTCCAGTCGGCCACCGTGAGCGTGGTGTAGCCCCATTTGGCTTCGCAAGGACCTTGAATCGAACCGTTCTCGCCAGCCACGATGCGGAGTGTTTCGCCGCCCGCCCGCAGCCGTGTCGGCGCCGCCCAACGGGGAGGATTGCCGCCAAGGTTTTCAATGAAGCCGATGTAGCCGGCCGTGTTGCCGCAGAGTAGGTCTTGATCGCTATCACCATCCCAATCGAAGGCGTAGGGCGTGGCCAGGGCGCCGAATTTGATGTTTTCCGCCTCTTGTTGCAAATAGCGCGGCGGCAAAAATTGAGGCAAGCCGTCTATGATTTTCCCCGTGTTTTCAATCAAGGCCACGCGGCCGTCTTCATCGCCGACGATTAAATCGTGGTCGCCGTCGGCATCCCAATCGAAGGCCACCGGCGTGATCATTTCCAGGTCCATGGCGAGCGGTTGGCCGTTGTGCGTGAGGCGCCGCCCGGCCGCGAAACGCGGTTCGGTCGGGCCGCCTTGGTTTTCAAAGTAGGTGAAGCCGTCGAGGAATTCGCCACAGAGTAAATCAAGATCGCCGTCGTGGTCGAAGTCCTCCAAATTGGGCGACGGCATGCCGTACACGTCGACATCGCCGGTCGTGCAGGTGAGCTTCACCGGCGGGGCGTAGTCTGGGGAGTCGTTCCCGCCACGATTCTTCAACCAATACACATAGCCGTGCAGCGGGCCGCGCGTCCAACGGCCTTGGGCGTTGAAGGCGTCGTCCCAACCGTATTGGGCCCAATCGCCCACGCCGACGATTAAATCGAGTGCGCCGTCGTTGTTGAGGTCGGCGTATTTCCATTGGTTGGCGCGGATCTTTCCAGGATGGATGTTCGCCTTGGGGAAGATTTTTTTGCTGCGGCCCCAACCGGTTTGCCCTTTTTCCTGGGAGAGAAAACCGACAATTTCGAAGCCCGGCGTGAGCAGACGCGGCTGGCCATCGATGTACGAAGCCTGCAGATTGCGAGCCGCCGGCCCGAGTCGCACGCCCGCTTTGAATACCGGCATCTTCACCTTGCCGCTGATGTTCTCGAAAAAGTACACGCCGTTGTGCGGCTTATCGGGGCAGGAAACGATGAGGTCGTTGTCGCCATCGTGGTCGTAATCAAGCGGCGCGGGCCAAGCCCACAAGCCGACGCCCAAGTCGACCACCAATCCCGGGTTGTTGTAAGCCAACGCCTGGAGCTCTTCGGCGGTGGTTGGCGCTGCGGCCAAGAGCAAGAGCAGAAATGCCGAGAGGGCGTATTTCATGAAATGGCCATCCAAAAAGGAAGTTCGTAACTTGTCAGAGTGCGAGAGACGCGAGCAATTGCAACAGTGCTAATCCGACGAAATTGATACAACGCTGCTCAATTGGCGCCGCCGGCGTACAGGTTGCGGCCTGCAACCAAGGCTCGCATTTTCGCATCGGCCACGCTGCGGGGCAACATCCAGAAGCCGCAGTCGGGGTGGACATAAGCGATTCGTTCGGCGCCGAGTTCCTTGGCGGCGCGTTCGATGCGGCGGGCCACTTTTTCGGGTGTTTCGACTTCGTTGTCCTTGATATCGATCACACCGATGCCGAGTTTCAACTCAGGGCGAACCTCGCGCAGCAGCGGCAGTTCATGGTCGGGACGACGCGCCATTTCCAACACCAGATGATCGGCGTCGAGAAGATTCAAAAAGGCGATCAGCTTGGCGTAGTCTCCCTTTTGAATCGTTTGCCCGCCGTAGTTTCCATAGCAAAGATGCACCGCCTTCTCGCCTTGGGCGCCGGCCAGCACGCGGTTGATTCCCTCTGCCGCCAAGGCGCCGTCTTCCGGAGAGCCCGTGACATTCGCTTCGTCGACTTGCAGCACGTCGGCGTCAATTGCGGCCACTTGCCGCTGCAAAATATCACCCAACGCCAGGACCAATTCCCGCAGGTCGTGGTAATGTTCGTCGGCCAGCGTTTTGGCCAGCATGTAAGGACTCGTGACGGTGAACTTTTTCGGCAGCGGCGTTAAGTCGCGGTAGAGCGCGTAGTCGTCGGCCAGATCCAGCGAACCTGCCGACAAAGAATCGACCACCACTCCGGGCGGCTTGGCGCGAAAGCCGCGTCCTGGCGCGCTGCGCCAGTCGGTGAGTTGCTGCAAGGTGAGCGTGCTGTTGATGCCGCCCAGAGGCCGAACGAAGTAGTCGATCATGCCGTTGGTTTCGGCATGGTTGATATCCCAGCGGTAGAGTTCGCCATCGGCCACGACATCGAGCCCGGCCAATTCCTGCGTTTTCAAAACGGCCAGCATGGCGTCTTGCAGGCTTTCTCGCGTGCTCATCACACGCAGCCACAAGGGAACCGGGTAGCTGCCGACAACAGTGGTTTTGATCATGGCGGTATTACTCACGACGGTTTAATGCTGAGCGGCGCGTTTGCCTTTCCAAAAAACGCCGGATCGAAACGCACCGGAACACGCGTATTGTAATGAAACGCTGAAATACTTGCCATCGCCGGTCGCCGCTGGCCTTCACGCTTTAGCGTGCTTTCGATAACGACAACATATCTCACGCACCTAACCATTGCCCCGCACGCTGAACGACGTCTTTCAGGCAACCGGCTTCGAAGGGGCTGACCAAACCCGCCGACTTGGCCAGCGTTTGAAACGGCGCCGAACCGCCCAGGCGGCAGAGGCGAATGTACGCCGTGAGCGCGGCGTCGGCGTCTTGTTCGGCTTTGTCCCAGAACTGTAACGCACAGGTTTGCGCCAGCGCGTAGTCGATGTAGTAAAACGGGTCCAAATAGATGTGCCGTTGCGATTGCCAAAAGCCGCCCTCTGCCGGACGCGTTAGATCGCCGTAGTTCCGCCATGGCAAATAGAGACGCTCCATTTCTTGCCACATTGCATGACGTTCTTGCGGCGACGCTTCGGGTTGCGCGTAAACCAAATGTTGAAAATGATCGACCGCCGCGCCGTAGGGCAGAAAAAGAATCGCGCCGAGCAGATGCTGGCGGCGAAACCGTTCGGCATCGTCGCCGAAGAACTTTTCCATGTGCGGCCAAGTGAGAAATTCCAAGCCCATGGAATGAATCTCGCACGATTCGTAGGTCGGCCAATGGTAATCGAGCAGCGGCTGGCTACTGCTGACATAGTTCTGGAAGGCGTGCCCCGCCTCGTGCGTGAAGACTTCCACATCGCCCTTGGAGCCGTTGAAATTGGCGTAGATATACGGCAGCCCCGCTTGCGGGAAGCTGGTGCAGAAGCCGCCGCCGGCCTTGCCTTTGCGCGTTTTCAAATCCAATAAATCCGACGCAATCATAGTGCGAAAAAAATCACCCAGGTCCGGACCCATGGCGTCAAACATTTCCCGCGCGCGGGCCAGCATCCAATCGTGATCGCCCCGCGGACGCGGATTGCCGGCGGAATCGTGCAAGGCGGCGTCCCAGAACATGAGTTCCTCAAGACCCAGCGATTTCGCCTGCTGCTTGCGCAACTCCACGGTCAGCGGTACAACATGCTGGCGAATTTCGGCTCGAAAGCGTTCGACGTCGTCTTGGTTGTAATCGATTCGGCACATTTTTCGGTAGCCAAGTTCGACATAGTCGGCAAACCCCAGTTTTTTCGCCATGCCGTCGCGCAAGGCGACTTGCTGATCAAAAATGCGATCAAGCTGCTCGGCGTTCGCGCCGTACCAGCCCCAACGCAAACGCTCCGCTTCGTGACGGATTTCTCGGTCAGGGTTTTCCAAATGTTTGACGATGCCCGAAAGGTTGGTCGTTTCTCCTTGGAACTCGAATTCGGCCGACGCCAGCAGTTCGATATATTCGGCGTCGAGTTTGGAAACCCGCACCAGATCTTCTTCAATCGCGGGGGCGAACGTGGTCACTTCCGATTCCCACAGCGCGAACGCTTGTGGACCAAACTCCGCCTCCAGTTCCGCTCGATGTTCGCTTTCCAACAGACGGCATTTGAAACGCACCGCCAAGCCGATTAACTTGGGCCGCAAGGCATCGCAGCGGTCGCGCTCCTGTTGCCGCTGAAGGTCGGTGGTGTCTTGATGGAATCGCAGTTCGGTGAGCGATTCCCAGGTTTCCAGGCGGCAGCGGATCTCGTTCCAGGTTTTGATCGCACTGATCCGCTCGGCCTTGGTTTTCGCATTTGCGAATTGCGTTTCGAGGGCGTTGTATTGCGAAACGACGTCGTCCAGATTGGGAGCGGAAGATTCTATTTCTTGAAAGCGGAGAGCCATAGAGAGTTTCCATACATGATTTCGGTCAAACCGTTCGGACGAAGCTTCTAGGACGAAACTCCGACGCGCGCGGTGGTTTGTCCGGCAGTTTTGGTTGCGAGCAGGTGAGAGCGTTCGCGATCAATGTAACATTTCGGCGGCGACGCGACGTGGGCTGGCTGATCGTTTTTGTGACAAAACAATCACGCGTCGGCGGGGAGAAGCTCGCAATTTGAAACTGCCTCCGGACCGCTCAGTCTGGAAAACCGCGTTTTTTCCGGAAGGTTTCGCGAACCCTTTGGGGTTTGCTTGCATCTAAAAAAGTGTCGCCCGGGATTTTCACCTGAGGCGGTTGCGGGAAAGGTATCAAGAGCAGGAAGGCAGGACCTGCACGCGGAGAATATTTGCCATGACCGAACAATCACCACAACCCGTTAGCTTGCGAATCGTGTTGTCGCCGGAAAAACAAAACGGCCGCATCGTGGTTGATTTTCGCGTCTTTCTCGATTTCGATCAGGCGTTCAACGCCGATCTGGCCAATTTCGACTACCGGTTCCAACGATACGCCCGTCCAACGCCGCCAGCGCCGGGGCGAATCAGCGAGTAGGCTGAATGAGAACGCGGGGCGTGTGACGGAGAAAATTGCGACGATTCGTGATCGCATTACCAGTATCTGTGTGCCATAGCGCAGATACTGAGAGGATATCAATCTTTTGCCGCGCTGCGGGCGGGGTCCAGGAATTGAATCGGCAGGTCGGTGCTTCCGTTGAGGGCCAAATCTTTTAAGGCTTCGCCCAGCACGCCGGTGAATTTGAAGCCGTGGCCGGAGAGTCCGGCGGCGAATGAAACTTGCTCATGCCGGGGATGCCGCCCGACGAGAAAGTGTTCGTCCGCCGACATGGTGTAGAAACAGGTGGCGTGGTCGGCGTCGTGCGGCGCCGCGCCGGGCAGATACTTCGCCAGAAATTGGCTCACGCGGGCGGTGTCTTTTTTGTCAGGCTCGCGGGAGGCGTTGAGTGGATCGGTCAGCACTTCGCCATGGGTGTGCTCCGCCACTTTCAGGCCGCGCTGGTCGAGCTGTGGGAAGCCATAAAAGAAATTGGTCTGTGTTTCGGAATCGCGTGTTTCGGAATCGCGTGTTTCGGAAACGGGTGTTTCAAAAAAGAACGTGGGGCAACGCTCGGCGGAAAACGCCGCCGGGGCCGGCCGCCAATGCAGATGTTTTTGTCGGACCTCCAACTTCAACGCCAAATGGCTGAGCAAGTCGGCCGCCCAGGCTCCCGCCGCAATGACCAACCGCCGACCCTCGATTTCACCGGCGCTGGTTTCCACGACCACGCCCTCGCCCTGCGGCCGCCATCCTAAAACACTCACGCCGTCGCGCACTTCGGCGCCGCATTGGGCGGCCAACTTCAAATGCGCCAGCACGCAACGCTCAACCAACAAATAACCGGCGTGCTGCTCAAACACGGCCTGCCAACCAGCGGGCGTATGAAACTGCGGAAAGCGGTAGTTCGCTTCTTCCGCCGTGAGATGATCGACCGAAAGGCCATGCTGGCGCGCGGCGTTTAATACGCCGGGAATCACGATACCGTCGGCCGGACCGACTTCCAGCAGGCCCACCTCAAAATAGAGTTGCTCCCCAATCGCTTCGGCCAAATCCGACCACAACGCATACGCGCGAATTAGCAGCGGGGTGTAGTCGGGGTGTTCGAAATAGGCTTGGCGGATGATTCGCGTATCGCCGTGGGAACTGCCGCGGTCGTGCCCGCCGGGAAAGCGGTCCAGGCCGATAACCTTGGCGCCGCTCTTGGCCAGATGATACAGCGCCGCGCTGCCCACGCCGCCGCAGCCGATCACAATAGCGTCGTAACTGGTGTTCATTCGATGGCAAATTCGATCAGGCCTTGCCCAAACTTCTTACCTTTGACGTCTTCCACCGTAAGCTGGAGCGTGTAGTCGCCGGGATTGATGCGTTTGGGCATGTATACGCGAAAGGGTACGAAGAAATCGCGGCGATGGTTGCGGCAGATTTCACTCTCCAAGGGAAAAGTGTGCTCCGCAATGCGGCGCCCCGAAGGATCAAAAATCTGGTAACTGGCCTGCAACGTGGTTTCATAGCCGGCCGATTTTTTCTCGACGACGAAATTCTCCACCTCTGCATACAATAGCGTTTCTTGATCGGGACGAAAACGATAATCTGGAAATTCGGTGAAGGCGCCAAAGCTTTGCACGTGGGAGCAAAAGGCCAGATTTCGGACATCGAGCACGCTGTCTTTACTCAGCGCCTTGGTCGCCTTGCGCAACTCACGCAGCGCCAAGGCGGCGCGACGGTCGGCGTCGGGCGAACCTTTTTCGTCGAGATAGAGCGAAAGCCCGCTGATCTGGCGATTCCAGAAGGTTCGAGAATTTTCGGCGAGTTGTTTGATCGGCGCGGCGGCTTCTTCACTGCGGCCGGCCAACAGATACAACAGACGTAGCTGCACTTCCGCACGCGATTTGGAGTCAACCTCTTTTCCCAGGATATTGTTTCCCAGCACGTTGTTTCCCGGGGCGTTGTTTTGTTGGAGTACGCCCTCGACCAAATAGTCTTGCCGGCGTTGTTGCTCCAGAGCCTCAATGGCCGCGTCCAGATGCTCGCGCCAGTTGCGTTCGAATTCTGGCTGAATGGCCGCCGGTTGCTGGCTGCTGGCCGCCGCGATTTCCGCCGTGGTTGCCACTGCTTCCTTCGCCGTTTGCGTTGTGGATAGCGGCGCTGTTGGAGCGGAATCGTTCGATGACGTCGCCGAAACAGATGTCGCCGGAACAGCCGACGCCGTTTCAGACGCTACGGCTTCAGACGACAGCGCGGGCGGCGCGTCGGCCCGCGCTAATGCAGGCGGGTACTTTGCTTCGACGCGCGTCGGCGCCGCGGGAGGTGCTGTTTTTGCAGCGGATGCATCGCCGATGGCCGGCGCTGGGCCAACCCTGTCGCCCGGTTCGAGTTTTTTTCGCGGAGCGCCCGCGGTTTCGGGAATGGCGTCGGGCTCCTTGCCGTCGCTGAAACCGCCGGCCGCTTCGTTTTTCAGCGCCAGCATTTGATCGGCGAACGACGGGTGTTCCGAAAGAAAATCGCGGAACATGGAAAGATCAGCCTCGCTTGCGCCCTCTTTTTCACTCAATTCGGCCAGCAGTTCGGTGATCGCGATATTGGGCATTTTCGCGCGGCTCGCCATTG
This sequence comes from Planctomycetota bacterium, assembly GCA_024276655.1. Lineage (GTDB taxonomy): Bacteria > Planctomycetota > Planctomycetia > Pirellulales > Pirellulaceae > SZUA-33. The sequence continues at coordinate 5,089 of JAJRWU010000053.1, read as the reverse complement.
CCGCGGCAGTGGGCGGCGGCATTTTCGCGGCAGGCGCCGGCAGCGTTTTCGCGGCAGGCGCCGGCAGCGTTTTCGCGGCAGGCGCCGGCGGCGCTTTTGCAACTGGCGCCGTTTTTGCAACCGGAGGTTCAGACGCTGCCGCCTTCGCCGTTGGTTCGGCTGTTTTTTTCGCTACGGCTGGCGGTTTGGCCGCGGCTGCTTTTTTAGCCGTCCGTTGTTCGAACGTCTTTGAATCGACGACGTGCGGGTAGCGGTCCAGACCGCTGTCGGCATAGCCGCCGCTAAAAGGCGCGCAGCCGAGGAAACCGACAAGCGTCACGACGAGCGCGCAAACGGTCGCACGCGCGATACGCTGCCGGCGTTTGACCAACATAAACCCCTGAAAACAAGAGTTGGAAGCCGCCACGACCCCAGGTGTCTTACCGTCCATGTTCATTCCCACCACCCGAAGAAAGCACCGGCCGCGCTCGAAAGAACGGACCAGAAGGAGGGGGATAGTACCTAAGTACGCCAACCAGTGCAAGATTCCCTGCCAGAGGCGGAAAAAAACGAACAGCGTCGACGCATCTTCCGTAAGCTGCGCAGGACGCCTGTTAAGGCGAGCGACGGATGAAAATACACCAACCGCCAAGCATCAACCTAAAAACAAATGCGGCATCCCTTTGTTTGGCCGAAGGCCAAGATCATCGTAGCCTGGGCATCGCCCCAGAGACGGGGAAAAACGGGCCTCATCTTGGCCGAAGGCCAAGTTCACCCGCCATCTTGCAGGGTATGAATAAGGCCTTCGGCCATACGAACGGAAATCGGCCATCGTACCTGGGGCGATGCCCCAGGCTACGGTGAAAATAGGCCTTCGGCCAACAGGAACAGAAATGACAGGCCGGTCCTTAGTCTTAGGACCTGTCCAAGTACTATTCCGTGCAATGGTGTTATGGAATTCCCGCCAAGCCGGAGGCTTGCCAGCCATTAGCCGGCGGGTGAGCGGTGAACCATCCCACGCTCTGGCGAGCATGGCCACGACACTAACTTTTCCGCTCGATGCTTAGTGAACGCCGTGCAGCCTACGACCGCCCGTTCATTTCCCGCTGACGTCCCACCATTGGTCAAGCTTGGCGGTGAGCTGTTTGACCAATGCGGGGTGTTGCCCGCTGAGATCTTGCTTCTCGAACGGATCGTTCACCACATTGAACAGCTCCACCGCCGCGTTGGGCAGGCGGCTGGCGTGGGGAACGATCAGCTTCCAGGGTCCGGAAATCACCCAGCGAAACCGCAGGCTGGCCACGGGGTCGGTCATGTGTTGGATATCGTGCTCTAGAATTTCACCGAAAATCGCCTCTCGTTTTTCCACCGCCTGCTGGTCGAGCAGATTGACTCCCTGCATATCGGGCGTGGGTTTCAAGCCCACGGCGGCCAGCACCGTGGGAACAAGATCGATCGAACTAGCCAGATGCACGTCGTCTTGCCGGGGTTTCACTTTACCGGGCCAGCGAACCATGATCGGCGTGCGCAGGCCGCCATCGTATTGCGAACGCTTGGATCGCTTGGCGTAGCCGCTGCGCTGGGGAAGATTGATCCAACCGTTGTCGACCACATAGAGCACGATCGTATTGTCGGCGAGTTTTTGTTCGTCCAAGCGGTCAAGAAGTTGGCCGACGGTTTCATCAAACCATTCGCACATGGCCCAGTATTTGGCGAGCGGCAAATGCGGCGTTTGCTTTTTGTATTTGGCTAATAGCCTTGCCGGCGGCGTGTGTGGCGTGTGCGGCAGAAATGGAGCGTAGTAGACAAAGAAGGGCTTCTCTTGCTTGACGGCCATGTCGATAAAATCGAACACCGGCTTCATGCCTTCGCGGCCGATCTTGAGGCCCAAATCTCCATGCCTGCCGCCGCGCCGGCGGTCGCCATGGGTCATGCCGTGGGTGAATCCGCCCCGGCTGAAATTCCCCTCCCACCATTTTCCCGATTGGTGAGAAAGATAACCCCGCTCCCGATGCAAAATTTCGGCCAGCCTGGGGGCGTTGTCGATATGATTGATGTAATCGATTCGCCGTTGCAGGTAGCGGGGGTCTTTTCTTTGCACCGCTTTGGAAGCCTTGGCTAGATCTTCCGGCGGCGGCGGGTCGTTGCCCACGATGCCGTGTTGGTGGGGATACAACCCCGAAATGATCGTGGTCAATGAAGGGCGGCAGAGGCTGTCGGGGACGTAGCCCCGGGTGAACGTCAGCGATTCCCTGGCCAGTTGATCAAGCCGGGGCGTTTGAATATGTTCGTGCCCCATGAAGCTGTAATCGTTCCAGGCTTGATCGTCGGAAATGATCAACACGATATTCGGCGGCGGGTCCGCGGCAAGGGCGGTCGCACGAACGCCAAAAGTCGTGGCGATAACCGCCAACAAAAGAACGAGCCGATTCCAGCAAGACAAACAGATCATCAAGAAATTCCCGTTTTCGTACGTTAGGCCGCGCCTAACACCGGTTGTTGGTTGCCGCCAGAAACAGCCTAGCAAGCTACTGCTATTGTAATCAAAAATCGGGCGGCTTGGTTGGTAAGAAGAAAACATGCTAAAGCATGACCTCCAACGGTTACCCCGACGGGAGGCAACGCCGCAGGCTCAGCAGGAAAATGATCCAGACCGCGGTCAGGGCTTCCTTGAGGTTGATTTTGGAGTGGCCCTGCTCACGTTCGCGAAACACAATGGGCGTTTCGCGAAACACGGCCCCCTCGGTTTGCAACCGCCAGAGAATCTCTTCCAAATAGGAGTAACCTTGGGAGCGCATGCCGTTGAGGTCGATCTTTTTGAGCATCTCGATTCGATAACAGCGAAACGCCCCGCTGCAATCGCGCACCTTCAACCCCAACAACAGGCGGGCGTAAAAGTTGATGGCCCGACTCATCAGCCGCCGCCGCAGCGGCCAACCTTCAACGCCGCCGCCGGGCACATATCGGGAGCCAATCACGACATCGACCACTGGCGCCTGCTCCGCCGCGATCCGCAAAAAATCGGGCAGGAATTGAGGGTGGTGGCTGAAGTCGGCGTCCATGTTAAGCATGTGCGCGTAGTCATGCTCCACGGCGTAACGCATGGCGGCGAAGGTGGCGGCGCCCAGCCCTTGCCGCTCCGCGCGGTGCAGGCAATGCAACCGCGGATACGTTTCGGCGTTCTCGTCGCACCAGCGTCCGGTGCCGTCGGGCGAATTGTCGTCGATGACGAGAATATCGACCTGCGGCGCGTACTCAAAAATTTCCTTCACCAGCCGAGGCAGATTTTCGATTTCGTTGTACGTCGCGACGGTGACGAGCGTTGCAGCTTTTTGGTCCACGTACTCTCCACTCCCGCGTTTCGTCATTTGCCGCCGTGTTCCACGCCGTGTTCGATGCTTCGCACCGGCAGGCTCCATGCGCGGGCGTTTGCGGCGCGAGAGCCGATGCCCAACTCCATTCGTTTTCCCACTTCGATGGCTCCCATGAGAACCAGCATCTGTTCGTCGGGCCGCGAGCGGCCGTGGGTCGCCCCCAGAATATAGAGGGATCGCGGCGGACTCAAGACCCGTCCCGGCGCCGACGCCCTGGCGGAAACATGGCCGGTGCGGGGGTTGAGCACGGTGAATCGATACACGCGTTTTGTTGTCGTGACGGTAAACGCATCGCCGATGCGCATTTCCGCCAGCCGACAACTCCGCCACGCCGCCGGCGCGTCGCCCCCGATAAGCGAAAGGTGCGAAATCAAAAGGAGTGATAAAAACATATGCGTTGCTGTTGTTTATCCCCGATTATTCACGACGTTCCTCACGCGGTTCGCCGTAGGGCGCTGGCAACCACCAATTGCATTGCCCAATTGCATTGCCAGGCCGTTTGTTCGATCATTAGCGGTTGCAACCATTCCTGCCGCAGGCCGCCAACCCAAGGCAGCGATTGCCTGCCCACACTCTGAATACCTTTGTTTTTATGGATCTACCCCAGCACGAAACCGCCCTGCCCAAAAACGATACCCAAGGTAATCACCCGCCGCTGCCTCTGCTGATTACCGGCGTGGCCGGCGTGGCGGGTTACAACGCTTTTCGCTACTTCCGCGAGTTGTACGGCGAGCAGGTGATCGCCATTCGCCGGCCCGACAATTGGCCGCTCCAGCGAGCGGGCGTGTTTCCCTGCGCCGTGGAAGACGCAATTGAGCTTAGCCGCTTGTTCGAGGAATATCAATTCGCCTCGGTTTTATATTGCGGCGGCAGTTGTGCGTTGAAATCTTGTGAGCTGGATCCCGCCATGGCTTGGCGAGTGAACGTACACGGCATATCGAGCATGCTCGATGTGATCAAGCACCGCCCGACGCGGCTGGTCTTTTCCTCAATCGATCTGGTCTTCTCGGGCGATTCGCCGTTCTCCGAAAATGGCCGTCGCGGTTATACCGAGGAAACGCCGCCAGACCCTGTCACGGTATACGGAAAAACCATGCAGGCCGCGGAGCAGGTCATCCTGGACCGACGCCCCGATGCATGCCTGTTGCGCATCTCGTTGCCGATGGGTGAAAGTTTCAACGGACACGCCGGCGCCATCGATTGGATCCAATCGCGTTTCCAGAAGTCGAAACCGGCCACGTTGTATTACGACGAAATCCGCACGCCCACCTACACCGATTGCCTGAACCGCGTGTTTGCCGAAGTGCTTCACCGCGACTTGCGGGGAATCTATCATGCTGGCGGTCCTCGCCGTTTGAGTCTGTACGAGATCGCGCAGGTGGTGAACCGATTGGGCGGCTACGACCCCGACTGTCTGTTCGGCTGCCCGCGCATCGAGGCCGGTCCGATGCCGCCCCGCGCCGGAGATGTCACGCTCGATTCGAGCAAATTGACCGCAGCGCTGGGGCGACCGCCCTTCGACCCTTGGCCTTATCATGAAGAGCACGCGCCGACGCATCATGAGTGGCACCGGGAGCGAACGCCCAACGACAAAGGCTCTTCGACCCACTTGGAAGCCATGCTCTATTGCAATCCCGCAGCGCGTTGAATGCATCGGCTGGAGCCGTTGGAATCCGAACCGTTGGAGTTCAGTCTTTAGGCTGTTTTTGTGGTTGAACTCCCACCTAAGCACCTGT
>JAJRWU010000052.1 GCA_024276655.1 Planctomycetota bacterium | reverse complement strand
GGAAAACATGCGATACAACTTCAAATCCAGCAGTGTGGCTCGGCAGCGGAAGCAAGACTGCGTCGTTCATTGCCTAACGCATGCGCGATGATTGGGACCATGTTGACTGCATTTCGTTTTTCCGGTCGAAGGCCGGCCGGCGTTCTGAGTTGCCTGTCTCGAATCACGACTCGGCCAATCGATCGTTTGGTGATGCTGTGAATTGATGGTATCGCGGTTTAACTTGGCCGACTTCCTCGATGGCCGTATCGCCTAGCCCACATCGATTGTCTTGCCTGCCATGCTTCTTTCTCCCAGGCGGTAACGTATCGCGTTCGATTCGCGAATGGATATCTCTGCGCACTTGCCCCGCATTTCTCCGCATCACTTTGGGGCCGTCACGTCCGCGCCCTGCGCTTCGCTGCGGTCACTCAGGACGTGAATAGCTCGGGCCTTTCCGCCGCTATTGCTGCGCGCATGGGGCCGTTCCTCCGTCCGGGATTTGTTGTCCGACAGATCGTGGCGATCGGACAAAACAAATCCCTTAAACACAGGAGGCACTCAAGATGTCCGCAAAGAAACCCGTTCACGAGATTCGATTGGGACGCATCACTTCCGCTATCTGGGAGAACGAAACGGAGCAAGGCATGCGCTACAACGTCACGTTCAGGCGGCTCTACAAGGCCGACGACCAGTGGAAGTCGACCGACAGTTTTGGCCGCAACGATCTGCACCTACTCGCAAAGCTGGCCGACTTGGCCGAAACCTGGATCTACGAGCAGAATAAATAATTTCAACACCTCAACGCCGGTCGGCCATCGCGCCGGCCGGCCCTTTTAGGAGTCAACACAATGGACCCAACAACTTGCTATCTGGATGAGCGAGAGAAGCGAACCGCTTTACGCTCCCGAATGCCATTTGACACCCCTCTCTGGCGAAGAAAACTGGAAACTTTTTCGCGTTCGTTAATGCCTTCGTAACATGTGACGATCGCAGTTGTTAGGAGGTTTGTGGGCAATGAAAACATTAGGAGGACGGAGCGTTTTGAAGGAAAGGCGTTTGCATCTCCCCGCAAAAAGCCATAACGTATGCGGCGACAGAAACACACCTGTTTCCTAGGCATTATGTAGCATTCATGTTCGGCGGCCGATTCGGTCGTTTCGAAGCATGTGAGCAGGAGGATCGCTGTGAGGGTACGATCTCAGGGGAAGCTGCGCGCGAAGAGAAAACAGAGACACCGAAAAAAACCATATAGGACGATGCAAATTGAGTCGTTGGAGGCTCGCCGCTTGCTGGTGGGCGATTTGGCGGGTGACGACTTGCTTTCGGCGCAGGCAGTGAGTTTGACGCCCGGCGTGCAATCCGAGATCAACGCCGCGATCGGGCTTGGAACTTACAGCGCGGCCGATGTCGACCTCTTTCAGGTGAACCTCGTAGCGGGCGACCAACTTTCCGTAGACATCGACGCCGCCCTTCTCGACGACGGAACGTCGTTGAGCAACTTGGATAGTTACGTGCGCATCTTCGACAGCACGGGGGCGGAACTGGCGTTGAACAACGATGGATTTTCCCCGAACGATTTCTATTTCAGCGCGGACTCGTTTCTGACCTTCAATGCCTTGATTGATGATTCGTACTACGTTGGCGTGACGTCTCAGGGAAACACATGGTACGACCCGAATTTCCCCGGCAGCGCTGTAGCCGGAGCAACAACGGGCGCCTACCGCTTGCAGTTGCTGGTCGGCGCTGCGGGGGGCGGTCCGAATCAAGCGCCGACAGCGGTCGCCGACGCCTTTGCCGCCACGCAAGATACGGCTCTTACGGTTCCGGTCGCGACGGGAGTTCTGGCCAACGACACCGATCCTGAAAACGATACGCTTGCGGCCGCGCAGCCCGTCGGTCCGTCGAGCGGTTCTTTGAATCTCAGCGCTAATGGGTCGTTCACTTACACGCCGAACGCGGGTTTTACAGGCACGGACTCGTTTACCTATGTGGCCAATGACGGCGCGAATAACAGCGCCGCCGCCACCGTGACGATTACGGTCAGCGCGCCCCCGCCGCCCTCGAATCAGGCGCCGGTCGCGGTGGACGACAGCTATCTGGTCGTGAAGGACACTCTGTTGAAGGTGGGTGCGCCGGGCGCTCTGTTGAATGACAGCGACGCCGACAACGATCCGCTGACGCTGGTCGTTCAAGGGATGCCGTCCAACGGCACGCTGTACAATTTGAATGTTGACGGTTCGTTCGACTACTTGCCGAACCCTGGCTTTACGGGCTTCGACAGTTTTTCGTATGTGGCCAACGACGGCGTTGATAACAGCGCCGCGGCGGTGGTCAATATCGAAGTGCGGGCGCCGATCATCGTGACCACCGACCTAGAAGGCGCGACGGGTTTGACCTCGCTGCGCGGCGCAATTGGCATCGCGAATACGAATCCTGGGCCGGACTTCATCCGTTTTTCCCTGGCCGACGCGCAACGCACGATCACGCTGGCGCAAGGCGAACTGCTGGTCAATTCCGATATCGACATCGCCGGACCGACCGACGGCTCAGCGCTTACTATCAGCGGCGGCGGCAGCGGCCGGGTGCTTACTGTTAGCAGCGGCGATGTTCGCGTCTCGAACATGATGCTCGATGGCGGGAGCTTGGCTACGGGCGATGGCGGCGGCGTTTGGAACGGCGGCAATCTGACCTTGGAGAATGTCACGATTGCGAATTCTTCGGCGAGCGGAGGCGATGGCGGCGGTATTTTCAACGCTTTCGGCGGCAGCTTGGCGCTGATCGGCAGCACGATTTCGGGCAACACGGCAAGCGGCGCCGGCGGCGGCGTTTATAATGCGGGCGCCGTTGACTTTTTTAGCACCACCATCACGGCAAACACGGCGATCCTTTCCGGCGCGGGGGTCTCCAATAGCGCCACCGCCAACTTGCAGAATACGCTGGTCGCTGGCAACAGCGGCGCAGCGGATGTCAGCGGCGCCTTTGTCTCCCAGGGCAACAATCTGATAGGCGACGCAACCGGCGGAACCGGCTTTAACACGAACTTGAACGACCAGTTGGGCGGCGTCTCGGGCAATCCTACGATCGATCCGCTGCTGGGTCCGCTGCAAGACAACGGCGGCGCGGCGTGGACGCACTTGTTGCTGCCGGGGAGTCCCGCGACGGACGCCGGCGGAAGTTCGAATCTCTCCGCAACCGATCAACGCGGCGCGCCGCGCGTTCTGGATGGAATCGATCCTGGCGACGCCAGCGATAATATCGCGACGGCCGATATTGGCGCGGTCGAATTCGGAAGTTTTTTCGTTAATGTTCAAGGCGACGCCCTCGACGCCACCACGCTCGGCGATGGCGTCGTTGATTCAGACGCGTCGAGTCCTGGTGCTCAAGTGTCGCTCCGCGGCGCGGTGCAGGAGTTGGAGGCGTTGGCCAACTGGAGCAGCGGCGCGGGGGCCGTTTCTGAAGTTTTTGAAGGAGCGATTCTATTTGCCGCCAGCGCCCAGATTTCGTTGCTGACGTTGCAGGGCGCCAACGAAAATAATTCCGTCACGGGCGATCTTGATATCCATGGAAACCTCACTATTCGCGGAGCGTCGGCAGGCCAGACCGTAATCGACGCCGGCGGTTTTGAATACAACGCCGACCCTAATAATCCTCAACCGGAATTAAGCGATCGTGTCTTCCACGTGCAGCCCGGAGGCAAGCTGCGGCTGGAGCAACTGACCGTGATGGGCGGCCACGCCGTTGACGACGGCGCCGTTGATGCGGGGCTTGGCGGCGGCGTGTTTAACGATGGCGGCGTGCTTGAAATCGCCGACGCCAAGATCGGCGTGCAAGGTCTGCCGAGCATTGCTTTTGGACTCAACGAAGCCGACCGGGACGGCGGCGGCGTTTACAGCCGCAACGGATCGGTTGCCGTTTTCAGCGGCGGCGCTGTCGACGGGAATCTGGCTGCGAACGGAGCGGGGATCTACCTCGAATCGGGAATCGTGACGCTGGCGTCGGGCAGCTTCGTTCGCGAAAACGTCGCGCGGTCGAGCGGCGGCGGAGTCTACATGAACGACGGGCAATTGCTGCTCACGGGCGCGGAGGTCAGCGGGAACGAATTGCTGGGTGTTGATCCTGGAGACGGAACTCCTCGCGCCTCGGGCGCGGGGTTGTCGGTAGTGGGTGGAGTCGCGTCGATTTCGCAGTCGAGCGCTATTGTCAGAAATTTCACGCAAGGAATCAGCACCGCCAGCGCAGCGGGCGGGCCGATCGTCAATGGCGGCGGGATATTTAATGCGTCGGTGGTCTCGATTGAAGACAGTTTGGTCGCCTTCAATGGAGACGGTTATGAAAGCACCACTGTCAGCAGCCGCACTTACGGTGGTGGGATTTACAACACGGGCTCGTTGACCGTGACGGATTCGAACATCGACGACAACGACGGCGCATCGGGTTACGGAGGCGGCGTCTACAACACGGCTACCGGTGTTGTTACGGTCGAGGGCGGCTCCATTTCGAGAAACGCGCTCAGCAATGTGGCTCTCACGCAGGAAGGCGGCGGCATTTACAACGATGGCGGCGTCGTTGAAATTCGCGGAACGCGATTGGAGGACCACATACTCGCTTTGGGCGACGCTCGCGGAGGCGCGATTCACAACAACGGTGGCGACGTGACGCTGGTCGGGGCGGTTATCGCCAACAACCAAACGTACGGATGGGGCGGCGGCGTCTACAACTTTGGTCTCGATGCTCGGCTAACTCTCATCGATACAACGCTCGAATCGAATACGTCGATTTTCGGCGGCGGGGTTTCCAATCAATACGGCAGCGTTGATATCCAGAGCACTTCGTTCATTGGGAATACGAGCACGTACCCTGGCACGACGCCCGCCGAACGGATCGGCGGAGGCGGTGTCTTTAACGCCGGAACCAATCGTTTTATCGCCTCGACGCCCGCCACGCTGGTTGTACTCGACGCAGCGGTCAACGGCGGCCAGTTGGTGTTGTTTGTCGACGACGTTTCACCGTTTGCTTCGATTCCGCTGCCGACAGGGATTCTTGTCGAAGACGAGCGCATGACCGTAACGGCGATCGACGAATTCACACGTGCTTTGATCGTCGAACGCACGGCGGGCGTGGCACACCCGGTAGCATCGGAAGTGCGCACTTACATCAACGAAACACAAACCAGCTTGGTTGTCGGCGATCCCACGGAATTCCAGAGCCTCGCCTTGCCGTTGGATATCGTGATCACCACGGAAACAACAACGCCCGCCGGCGTGGTGGCGGCAAGCGAAGTCATGACGGTTGCCGCTGTCAACGGCGACGTATTAACGGTTCTGCGGGGGCGCAACGGAACGACGCCCATCGAACACACTTATCCGCTCGATGTGTGGGGCGTCGGCGGAGCGTTGACCATTAGTAATTCAACCTTTGCGGGGAACGTCGCCGTCAACGAGACCTTGCTCACCGATCCTGATAATCCGCTCTGGGGTAAACAGCGGGGCGGCGGCTTGCTCAACATTGTTCACCCGTTTGTGCGTCCGACGAGCATCGAAAACACTACGTTCACCCGCAATTCGGCCGACTTGGGAAGCGGCGTCTGGACGTCTTTTGATCCTCGATACGAACGCTCAACCAACCCGGCTTTCGATCTGAGCGCTCCCAACATGCCGGAACTTCCGGCGTGGCCCATCAATGCAACGACGAGTGTTTTCATGCAGAACACAGTTGTTACGGAGGGCTATCGTCCTGACGGCGCCGAACTGGACGATATTTCTGTCGATGCGCCCAATATCTCTGTCGATGCGTCGATTACCTTGCCAGGCAACATCGCTTCGGGCGGGAGCAATTTTATCGGCGTCGACGAAACGATTGTTATTCCGCTGGAAATTCCCATCTCGTTGCCGGACACGGCTTTTCTTGTAGTGGCGCCCAATGAAAAACTGCCGTCGGCGCCGTTTCTAATTCAAGTTCAGTACGTTCCGTCGGCGGTTCACGTGCGCGACATTCGCACCGTCCGTGAGGAGATGCTTGTCACGAATGTCAGCACCGACGGCGACTTCTTGCGTTTTGATGTCCTCAGAGCACAGGGAGGAACCGAGCAAGTTCCGCATCCGGAAGGTGCCTCAGTCATGGTGAGTAAGAGCGGCTTCTGGCAACCCAGTGATCGGTTCGGTTCGCTGCCCGACGTGTTGGTTCCGTTTGCAACAATCGTCAATGCGTCCGGAGGGTTTACCGCTCTTGATACGAAGTTCGATGTCGCTGATGCGTCCAACCTTCCCAACCCGCCGTTTCAAATCGATGTGAGCTTCGACGTTTTCGGACAGGCCAGCTCCGAGTCGATGTGGGTGACCGATCGGGTTGGAACCGAATTGACCGTTACGCGCGGGTATGCCGGAACGACGGCTATCGCTATTTCCGACATGGCGGATGTCACCTTCTCGTATCCGTTCTCCCAACGTCTTGATCCGATGCTTGACGCGCCGCGCGCCGGCGGCGGTGTTACAGATACTTCGACGCCCTTGGCGGGCAGTCCGCTGTTGGATGCGGGAAGCGAAGTTGGATTCGTCGGCATGAGCGCCGTGGCCGTAACCGCCCTGGCGGCCACGTACGAACTCGAAACGCCGCTGTACATGTCGGTCGATCCGGCGGCGGTTAATACGCAACTTGCCGCGTTCGCCTTTGCGGACGACACCATTCTTTCCGTTGCCGACGCGAGCAATTTCCCCACGGCGCCGTTTCTGCTCCGCATCGCCGATGAACTCATGAATGTCACGGCGGTCGACACAACGGGTAATTTGTTGACTGTCGAGCGGGCGCAAAACGGGACATCTTCGGTTGAATACAACGGAGGTGAAGCGTTGCTTTTCGGTCAGCCCGTCTCGGCCGCCACAAGCGAGACGACGTTGAACGTGGCCAGTGTTGCCGGCCTGCCGGCGACGCCGTTCATTTTTCAGGCGGGAGCGGAATTGCTGCGAGTCACGAGCGTCAATGCGCTCTCGAACCTGCTGACCGTCGAACGGGCCGCCTATGGAACGCTTGCACAAACGCAGGCCGTGGGCGCAACATTACGGCACGGGGCGTTGGTTGAAGTGGCCGATGTTTCCAACATGCCCCCAGCGCCATTCCTGCTCAAAATGGGCAATGAATTGATGCGCGTCTTGGCGGTTGATCCCACCTGGAACACAGTCGCCGTCGATCGCGGCGTGTTGCGCAGCGGGCCTGCATCGCACCTGCCCGGCGCATTGATGTTGCATGCCGACGCCGGTCTGACGCAAACATTGCCTGCTCGAACCTCTCCAGGGTTCCAAGGCCGCGACGTACTGCTGGCGGCGGCTGTGAGTAGTGCGACGGCGACGCAACTCACCGTTGAGAAACCGGTCGAGACGTTGGTTTCGCCGTTCGACATTCGCATTGGCAATGAAGAATTGCAAGTGACCGGCGTTGTCGAACAATCCGATGGAACGCTGACCCTCACCGTGGTTCGCGGCGTGAACGGAACCACTGCCGCCGCCAGCTATGCGGCGGGCTCGAACGTGCTGATTCTCCGCGACCAACGCGGCGTGTCGCGATTTCTCGATGCTGAAATCATCGGCCAACGCACGATCGATATCGGAGCGGCGGAGGGAATTGTTTTTGTCGTGAATTCGACCGCCGACCTGCCCGATCTCACGCCCGGAAACGGCGTGGTCGATACGGCCACGGTTGGCGCCGTTTCGTTGCGAGCGGCAATCATGGAGGCAAACGCATTGGGCGCATCGGCCACGATCAGCCTTCCCGCCGGCAACTACAGCACGACCAGTTCGCTCGACATCAGCGGCGCCATCACGATCATCGGCCAAGGCGCCGCCACGACAACCGTGAGCGGATCGGCGGATCGTGTGTTCGAAGTTCTGCCTAATGCGTCGTTCGGTTTGGCGGGCGTGAAAGTTTCAGGCGGAGTGATTGCCGGCGACGGGGGCGGTATTCTTGTCAATCAAGCCTCGTTTTGGGCCGACGCGGTGCAGTTCTCCGGCAACGCGGCGACGCGCGGCGGCGCTGTCGCCAACAACGGCGGCGACATCGTGATTACCAACAGCACGCTTTCAGGCAATTCGTCGACAAGCGATGGCGGCGCCGTGGTGAATATCGACGGGCAGTTGGTGATCGCCAACTCAACGTTGTCGACGAACGCGGCTCAAGGCCGCGGGGGCGCCGTTATCAATCTTGCAAGTGGTGCACTGACGATATCGAGCAGCACCGTCAGCCTCAACTCCGCAGACAAAACCGGCGGCCTTTATAACGAAGGCGCCCTCGATATCAGCAACACCATCGTGGCCAGTAATACGACGATTTCCGGCGAACCCGACGCCTTCGGGCGTTTTTCGTCGCTCGGCTACAATTTGGTGGGCATTCGCCCGACGACCGCGACAAGCCTGAACGCAGCGCTCGACCAAACCACGCTGACCGCTGCGGAAGTCGACATTACCGTTGTCGACGCCGCTGGACTGCCAACAGCGCCGTTCTCCATTTTTGTCGGCGGCGCCGAAGAGATGCTCGTCACGCAGGTCGTTGGAAATGTGCTGACCGCTCTTCGACACCAAGGCGGCACGACCGCCGTGACCCATGCGGCGGGAGCCACGGTAAGGCTCGATGGTTTCTGGAAAACAGCAGACCAAACCGGCGATGCCGGATCTCCCCTCAATCCATTTCTAGGACCGCTGCTGCCTCGCGATGGCTCCCTTCCGGTTCATGAAGCGACGTTCATGAGTTCAGCCATCAATGCGGGCGGCGAGCAAATATTTCGCGGCCGCAACTCCACGCTGGGTTTGGCCGTTCGGGCGGAGGATGCAAGCGTTGTCATTACCGACAACACAGCATTGCCCGAGACGCCGTTTTTGATCCGCGTGGACTCCGAAGTGATGCGAGTCACTTCGGTCGCCGGCGGCAAGTTGACCGTAAAGCGAAACATCAATGGCTCGGTGCTGTTGGCGCACGCGCGTGGCGCGGTGGTCTCGATTTTGACCGACCAGCGCGGCGCGGGGCGCCCCACGGTCGACGATGGCATGCCGGCGACGCAAGACAAAGTAATTGACGTCGGCGCATTCGAGCGGGCCTCGGAGTTGTCGATTCAAGCGATCACGCCTTCACTGAGCGAGGCTGGCGCCGACGCCACCGGAACCCTCGCCTACACTTTCCGAGTGACGCGCAGCGGCAAGACCAGCGGCGTGACGCCCTTCAACTATTACGTGATTCCAAGCGGCGATCGTCCCGCGAGTTTGGGCGATTTCGCCCCCAACCAAGCGCTTTCCGGCACGCCCATTTTCGCCGCCGACCAAACCTACCTCGATTTAGTGTTCAATATTTCAGCCGACTCCAACATCGAACACGACGAAACGTTTCAGGTGATTATTTCGGCGCTCACCTACGATGCGGTGGTCACAACGGCCGCCGCCACGGCCGAAATTCGCAACGACGACGCGGCCAACGTTTCAATTTCCGACGCATCGGCCGTCGAAGGCTTGGGGTTGGTTTTCAACGTCAGTCTTGATGTAAACGTTGAAGGCGGCTTCACGCTTCCCTGGTCCACATCCGACGGCACGGCCCAAACCGCCAACCTCGACTACACCGCCGCCAGCGGCGAACTGCGTTTCAGAGGCGACGCGGGTGAATCGTATCCGGTGATTGTTCGGACCAGTTACGACACGCTCGTGGAACGCGACGAAACGCTGCAAGTTCAGCTCGGCGCTCTTTTGGGCGCCGCGCCGGCGGCGGACGTTACGGTGGCGTCTTTCGGAACGGGCACGCTCATCAACGACGATGCAACAGCGCTGGTGATCAATGGCGTTCGATTGATCGAGGGAGATAACGGAACGAAAAACGCCAGTGTTGAGGTGAGCCTTTCGCCGAATTCCGTTGACACGTCGTTTAGCGTAAAGGCGAACCTAACCGATGGAACGGCTTTGGCGGGCGCCGACTACACGTCTACGGCGCCGGTGTTGAATTTTTCCGGCAACACCGGCGAAGTCGTGACTTTTGTCGTGCCTATCGTTGGAGACCTGTCGGTTGAAAACGATGAAAGCTTCAACGTCGGCTTGGCAAACCTTCTGGCAAGCGGTCGGGAAACGTCTATTTCACTCGGCGCCGATGCGGTCACGATTCTCAACGACGACGCCCCCAGCATTTTTGTCAGCGATGTGACTTTGAAGGAACTGACCTCCGGCGAGTCAACGTTTTCGTTTGACGTCGTACTGGCGGATCCGCTCGGCGGGCCTGTCAGCGTCGATGTGGCAACGGTCGCGAGAACTGCTTCGGCGGGGACCGACTTCGTATCCAAGACGGAAACGCTCGTGTTTTCGGGCGTCGATGGCGAGACGCTGACGTTCAATGTGCAGGTCAAGGGCGACCAACTCGTTGAACTCACGGAATCGTTTGATATCCGATTGTCAAATCTTCAGGCCGGCGGCAACGAAGCTTCGTTCACATTGGTCGATGGCGTCGGCGCGATCATAAACGACGATGTCGCGACACTCAGCATTGTCGCCTCGACCGGGCAAAACTGTAACGATCCTCAGGTCCTGCTGTGCCAGAGTGAAAGTGCTGGCGGCTTTGCTTTTTCGGTGGTTCTCACGGGCGCCGTCGACGTTCCTGTTTCCGTGACCGCCGACGTCGTGGACGAAACAACAACCGTCGGCGTTGACTACGCGGCGACAAGCCGAACGCTCCTGTTTTCCGGCGCCGCCGGCCAAAACATCGTCTACCCAGTCGCCACCACCAACGACTCGTTGCCCGAATTCGACGAGACCTTTACCGTCACTTTGGCAGACGTCGTTTCCTCCGGGCGAGATGTTGTGTTGGGGGCCGCAGCCGTTGGACAAATCCTGGACGACGACTTGGTAAATCCGCCGCATCCCGTTCCCTGCGTAATTCGACCGCCGGGCGATAACGGCCAGAGCGCAACGATCGATCTTTCCCAGGTCGACCGCGCGTCCTACCCGCTGACGCTGGACTTGAACTACTGGTACGTCATGGGTTATCAGGTCGCTGGCTTGGCGGCGGCGAACCCAGACTGGGGCCTTGATCCCGCCAACGACGTCGTGATCAACGAGAGCGGGTTCAGTTTCGACGCCGATGGGAATCTTCTCGATCAATTTGGAAATTCCTACGGCCCAGGTTTTTCGCTGAACGGCGGCGCCCTCTCGTACGACACCTACGCGCCGCCCTTTGGAGACATCCAAGATATTCAGGATCTTCTTTCGGAAAACGGCGGGCCATTTAATTGGGGCGCCCCCACCATCACCAGCCCGCCCAGCGGCGGTTGGCCCGACGCCCCGCCGCCGGTGGTTTATTGCGAAGCCGCGCCGCCGCCGCCTAATCCGCCGACCCCGCCGGCAGATCTGCCGCCCGAACCTGTAAGTGCTGACTGGGTGGTTTCACTCAATGAGAGCCTGACGTTCAATCCGTTCCCGTCGTTCGATTATCGGCGCGCCGAGGATGTTGCCTTGACGATTGACGGCGGCGGGGGCTATACGAATATCGGCGACACGGTGGCGCTCACGTATGGATCGGTGACCGTCAACGCCGACTTCACCTTGACTTACACGCCAAATCCCAACCTCGATTTGACTCTCTTGAGCCCGGAATTCGACGCCAACGGCAACGCCTTCCGCTATATTGCTCTCGAATCGTTCGAAGCCCACGTGATCGATGCCGCCTCCGTCGCGCCGAACGGCGCCTCGGGTGAGTCGGCGCCGACGGTATACGCCAGCACGCCGGTTGAGTTGGCTGTATCGAACAATCTGCCGACCATTCGCGGCGAGCGAATTCATGGCGCGTCGGCCGCCGCCGGAACCTACTCTCTAGACAGCCCGATTTTCGTTGACGCTGTTCCCAACTCCTCAAACGCCAAGTTTTCGTATCGCGTCGACATTCGAGATCTGTTCCAAGACCTTGATGGCCAGAGCGATCTCGACAAACTCTCGATCGTTGATATCGCATATGGCGCCCGAAGTCTTGATGAAGATGATCCATCAAACAACGCGGGTCTCTCGCCGCCGGCCGATGCGAACAATGAAGACCCCGACCGCGACCCCGTCGAAATTCGCATTGCAATCGGGGCGAAACAGCAATCAGTCAACGGATTTTGGCAAGACACGACCATTCGTGATTTGGTCGTTCGAAAAACGGGGGCGTCAACCTTCGAAATTCAAAATACGGTAGAAGTGGCGGACTTGTCCGGCGCCTGGAACGACAATTATTCGTCGCAAGTCGGGCTGGTTGTCACGGTCACCGACGGGCAACCCGACAAGACGAAGCCGATCACCGATGCAGCAGGCGTGATTACGGGTTATGAAACCCTCACCTGGGACGTCTACGTTGATGTCCGCCCTCGAAATCAATCAACGTATGCGACCAATTGGGAGGTTCTCAGTGCAGCGCCCGAAGTCGATTTTCGACCTTGGGTCGCGGTGGTCACGCCGAGTTTGATCGAGCGTTATCCAAACGCCATCGGCCCAGACCTCGAGCCGGCGTCCGATCCCAACGCTTGGCAGTTGGAAATCGCCCAACCCGACGCGGCGGTTAATTTCGAAAACGTCGGCGGCGTCGATGTGGACGTGCGCACCGGTGAATTCCTCCGCCGCCACGACTTGGTTCTCGACGGCTCGGGCGGCGCCTCCGAAATGGCGCTTCCCGGACTCGTATACGATAGTTCGGTTGTCCAGGTGAACGCACAAGATGCATCGAGTGCGAGCGACAAATCGATGCCGGTGGTTCAGGCATTGCTCAAGGGCGTCGCTCTCGGCGCCGGCGGCGCTATTTCCGCCACGCTCGAATGGTTCAACGCCAATGGCCCGGTTTTAACGCAGTGGAGCGCCAGCGATGTAACGCTGACCGAACAGCTCATCACACTCAGCCCGCCCAGTATCGACAACTTCACGAGCGTCTTCGGCTGGGAGTTGACAGTCAACATAACGGACGGCGCCGATACGATCACGCTCCGCAGCGCCGGCGAAACGCCAGTCGTGGTGGGCGACCAGAAAGCCATCTTCGGTGCGGGCTGGGCCCTGGCGGGAGTGCCGGCAATCTCGCTCGACCAACGCGATGAAGACGACGCGTCCGCCGCGCGCAGAACCTGGGATGATCGCATTATTCTGGCTTTCCCCGGCGAAGCCCCGAAGATCTTCAACGCCAAAAACCTTACTCTCAACAACTACAGCTTTGCCGGCCAGCTAAACAGCCTCCAGCCCGGTTCGACCGAAGTCTCGAACGACGGCTTCGCCAATCTGCAAGAGTTTGGCGTGCTTACCGCGCGGCAAAACCCCGATGAACTGGTCTATAACGATGGCACAGGCAGGGAATACGTTTTCAAACAGTTCACCAACGACAACGGAACGCCAACGGATACAACCGACGACACAACGTCCTACTTGATCGATCGCATCGAACAACCGGGCGTTCAGTACGACACGGCGACAAACGCGTGGCCCGCCGGGCGTCGCGGTATTTCTTTTGAATGGAACACAAATTGGGACCCCGCTCAAACCAACGAACAATCGCTTTTGAAGGCGATTGTCGCCACTGACGGCGCTCGCACCTTGTTCGGATACGATGCGAGCGGCTATTTGGAATCGCAAACTTTGGTCGATAGCGCCGACCAGCCGATTACCTTAGCCGACGGAACCACGCTCGCTAGGCAAGTCAACTTCAAAGTTGAGAATAGGAAACTCACCGAAATCCGCCAAGTGGAAGGCTCAAACAAACGCTTGCGCGTCTTCAATTACGCCAACGGCTTGATGACCAAAGACCAATGGTACAGCGATGAACCGGCAAACGCCGCGCCCATCCGCCAAACCGATTTCACCTACACAAGCGGCCTGCTTTCCCAGATCCAACTCGGCGATGGAACCGCCGGCGCCAACACCATTCTGTACGATGTCGCTCCCGCGCAGGCCGGTAACACCTTGGTCGGCGCCGTTTCAGTCAACGCGACCGATTTGGCCAAGTACGACGAAACAACGAAAGCCGCCGCTCCCAGCGCCGGCGTCTACAAGACAGACTACAATTTCTCACTCAACGGCCAACTTGAGCGTCGCAGACAACTTTTCAACAGCGTGGAGCTGTCTCGCGAAACATGGAGATACGATCCCGTCGGCTTCGTCAAACGCTACACCGATCCGCTCGGCCGCCAAACAGCCTACTGGTACGACTACGAAACGCCGACCACGTACAAAACCAACGCCGAAGATCTCGGCACGCCCACTGCCCCACAGTTAGACCCCGAACCCAAGTACGATCCCGACGACTACCGAGGCAACGTCACGTTTGTGGTGTCGCCCGCCGGCTTGACGAGGTTCGAATATGAAACCGACGACGAAACCGGCGACGCACTCGGCCGACTCGTAAAAAAAATTGAGTTGCCAAACATTCAGAGCAAAAAAACGCCGCTCACCGGCGCCTCGGTCAAGGGTGTTGTCACCGAATACACTCGAGCCGACGACGGCCAACTCGAAACCCAGCTCACTATTCGAGGAACAGATGATCGCAACTGGTCCGGCGCGCTGCCGATTCCCGTCGAACAGACCGATCCGAAAGCTTCCTGGACCTACCTCGCCGATGGTCTGCTGCAGTCGTCCACCGATGCCCGCGGCCTGACCACAACCTACGCCTACAACGCCAAACGCCAGCTTGACACCACCACCGTCGTCGACAGCGGCCCCTACGCCGAAACCCGCACCACGAAATATTCCTACGACGTGCTGGGTTTCCTCGACCGCGAAACTCTGTACGCCGGCGACGCCGCCGGGCCGATCATCTCGGTCCAAAATTATGCCTACGACACATTCGGCTTCCTCCGCCAAGTCGAAACCCTCGCCGCCGACAACACCACCGTTCTCACGCGTCAGAAGTACGAGTACGCGCCCGATGGCGTCGTCACGGCCGTCATCGATGGAAACAATGTCCGCTCCGAAACGACGTACGACGCCGCCGGCCTGCTCACAAAAACCGTGGCCGCCGTCGGCGAAACCTACTACGCCCTGTACACCGGCCAGCAAGAATCGGTCGAACAAACCACCACCTACCAATACTACGCCAACGGCGCGCTCCAGCAGAAAACCCTGCTCGACGGAACGCTGGAAAACTACTACGCCGACGCCGCCACGCGCACCGCTTGGAGCGTCACGAGCGGCGTCTCGGCCGGAGAACACACCGTCGACGCCGCCACCGGCGCCATCAGTTTCAACCTCGCCGGCGTGCAGGTGACCAAAACGCAAACCGATGTTCTCGGCCGCCAAACACTGGGCGTCAATCTGCTCACAGGCGCCCTGGTCAATACAGATCGCACCCCATCGGGCGGCGCGGTCACCACCAAACAAACCATCGGTCCGCCGGCGGCGCAGCGGTCCAGCACCCGCAAACAAGATGTCGCCGGCAATCTGCTGCATGGCGAATCGGGCGGCCCGCACACCCAAATCCAACGCGATGCGCTCGGCCGCGTCGAGGAAATCGCCACCGACGGCCCAGCCGCCGCCAAACGCGTCGCAGCAAAACTCAAAACCGATGCCGCCGGCGATGTCGTCCAGCAAACTGAGGAACGCGGCATGCCCAACGGCGGCGGTTGGCTCACGCAATACTTCACCACCCAGTTCGTTTACGACCAACAAGGACGCCGACGCAAAACCATCGATCCGCTCACCGACGGAAACAGCTCCTGGACCGACGAACTCAACGCCGCGCCCGCCAAAACCGATTACACATTCGACGCCGCAAACTCCCTCTCCAAAGTCACGGCAACGGCTCGCAGCGGCGTCGCAACCCACCAATGGTACGACGCCGCCGGCCGCCTGGTTCAGGAGCAAAACGCCGCCGGCGCGCTCACCACTTACGCCTACGACCTAGCCGGAAACCTCACTTCGCAAACGTTCACTCCCAAATCCGGCGACGCCCGCCCGCCGCTCACCACCACCTTCCAGGTCGACTCGCTGGGCCGCGTTCGCGCCGCCATCACCAATTCCCCCGCCCCGTCGTTCGTCCAGTCGTTCGTCGCCACCGACTATTTCAATAACAACGCCGCCAACGCCGACGGCTGGAACGTTGCGTCGTTCATTCCCCTTCCCGGCGCTGGCCCGGCCGGCTACCCCTACGACGCGAGCACGGTCAAAAATCTCGCCTCGCGCGCCCGGTTCGATTCCCTCGGCAACACGTACTACGCCCAATCGGCCGATCCCGACGGCGCCACAGCCGGCGGCGACGACAACACCCCCACCACGCTCATCACCTACAGCTACCTGCCCGCCGCCGACGCAACCGTCGTCACGACGCGGCTCTCCAGCGGCGCCAACGTCGGCCTCAACTCGCCGCCCAATATTGATCGCACCGCGCCCGAAGCCCGTGTCTCGCGGCAGGTCTCGAACACCAAGGGCGAAGTCATTCTCAACGCCCAACGCCTCACCGATTTCACCCAGCCCGACGCCCTCGCCGCCATGCTCACCGGCGCCAACGAGTACGACCTCTACCTCGACGCCGGCTTCGAACTGCTCCAGTACAACACCTACCAAACCGCCACCGGCCGCTTGCAAACCAGCATCGACTCCCGCGCCGCCGCGCCCGCTTCCTATACCTACACGCCCGAGGGCCGGGTCGAAACCATCGTCGCTCCCGGCGGCGGCGTCACGTCGTTCGTCTACGACACCGCCGGCAACCTGCTCCAGGAAACAAAATATCTCAACACCGCCGACGCCAAGGGAATCAGCGTCCGCTATGAGTACGATGCCCTGGGCCGCCGCACCCGCGTTCGCGACGCCCTTCGCAACGAAACAGTGTATGTCTACCAAAACGGCGGCGACTTCGTCGAAACACACGATGCTCGCGGTTTTATCACCGTCACCATGACCGACCCCGTCGCCGGAACGCAAACGCTGCTCTACCCCGAAGGCGTTACCCAAATAACCGAATTCGACTCCGCCGGAAACGCCGTCAAGCTAACCGATCCGCAAAACCTCGTAACCACCACCTTCGTTTACGACGCCCTCAACCGGCAAACCAAAGCCACCACATTCCCCGGCGCCAGCGCCCCCGCCGGCCTCGCCACCGTCACTGCGTACGATATCTCGGGCAACGTGCTCTCCGTGACCGATCCGCTGAACAACGCCGCCACATTCGCCTACGATGCGTTGGGCCGCCAAACGAGCGTCACCGACGACCTCAACGGCGTCACCAAGTACGCATATGACGTATCCGGCAATCGCAAAACGCTGCTCGATTCCGTCGGCAACACCACCACCTGGACCTACGACGGCCTGAACCGCGTGGCGGCCGAAACGAACGCCTTGGGTTTTTCCCGCGGCTTCCAGTACGACGCCTCCGGAAACCTGTTCCAAACCACCGACCGCAACGGCCGCGTCATCGAATACGAATACGACGCCGGCCGTCGCCGCACCAAGGAAAAATGGCTCGACGCCTCCGCCGCCGTCGTGCATACGATCACCACCAACTACAACGGCGCCCGCCTCACTTCGGTGAGCGATATCTATAGCACGTACGCCTATAAATACGATGCAATAGGGCGAATCGAGAGCGTTGATAACGCCGGCACGCCGGTTGTTCCGCAAGTGGTGCTGACTTCGAGTTACGATGCCGCCGGCAATCGCACCGGTTTGGCGGCGAAGATCGGCGGCGTGGACGATTTCAAAAACGTCTACAAGTATGATGGCCTCAATCGTTTGGACGTGCTCACCCAGCAAGGTCAAACCGGCGGCAACGCCGTGGCGGCGAAGCAGATCGATTTCGATTATGACGCCGTGGGGCGGCTGAAAACGGTTGGACGTTTCAATGCCGTTTTTGATGTCAATACGTCAAACGGCGCGGCGTATGA
Organism: Planctomycetota bacterium; assembly: GCA_024276655.1. Lineage (GTDB taxonomy): Bacteria > Planctomycetota > Planctomycetia > Pirellulales > Pirellulaceae > SZUA-33. Next base: position 2,977 of record JAJRWU010000052.1, on the reverse strand, counting down.
AATCGCCACATCTTCATTCGCCTACGATGGCGCCAACCGCCTGACGAATCTGGCTTATCAAAAAGGCGGCGCCGATCTGTTCACGCCTTACGCTTGGCAGTTCGACGCCGGCGGACGCATTTCGCAGTTCACATCGGCCGATGGAACCGCAACCTACGGCTACGATGATACGAACCAACTCACCAGCGAAACGTATGTTCCGGCCAGCGGCGGCGTCGTTCCGTCTGACCAAGCTTTTTCCTATGACGCCAACGGCAATCGCACGAACGCCGGTTACGTTGTCGATCCCAACAATGAAACCAAGTCGGACGGCGTGTTCGATTATGTGTACGACAACGAAGGCAACCGCACGCAGCGCACGGAAATCGCCACCGGCGCCGTCACCGAATACGCTTGGGATTACCGCAATCGTTTGACGCGGGTAACGGAAAAAGATTCGCAAGGCGCCGTCACGCAAGTCGTCGAATATACGTACGACGTTTTTAATCGCCGCATCGAAAAAGCGGTTGACGTAACTTCGCCGTTCGACATACAAGACGCGGCGCTGGAAAGTTACATCTACGATGACGCCAGCGGCATCTCCTCCGACGCCGGCGGCAACGTCATCCTTGATTTTGTCGACGCCGATGGCCCCGCCGGTCCCGCCACATCCACCCTCTCAACCCGCCGCCTATACGGCAACGCGGTCGATCAAATTCTGGCGGAGGAAAACGTCAGCGAACTAATCACCGCTCCTTCTCGCGTACTCTGGAACCTAGTCGATAATCTCGGCACAACGCGCGACATTGCCCGCAACGATTCCACGCTCGCCACGCATTTCACCTACGACGCCTTCGGCCAAGTCCTCACCGGCGACACCACTTTAACCCGTTACCTCTACACTTCCCGCGAATACGACCCAGCCACCGGCCTTACCTACAACCGCGCTCGCTGGTACGCCACCTCCCTGGGTCAATTCATCAGCGAAGACCCCACTTCCTTCGCCGCCGGCGACGCCAACCTCCGCCGCTACGTCGGCAACAACGCCATAAACGCCACCGACCCGAGTGGGTTGGAAGAGCGTGGACCGATATCGCGGCAGCGTGTCAACAACGACGGAAGCGTCTCGTTTGTCAATCCAAACATAGACCCTGAAGTTGAAGCTTTGTTGCGAAAACGAGGCTCCGCTCCAGTTACGCACATACACAATTTCAATACCGGCGTTCCCGTGGCGAGAGATTTAGCAGATCCGAAACTCTATCCTTACCTGTTACCCAATTCGCGGCCGCCGGCGATTTCAGGCCCCGTGCTCCGGGCAACGATTGACGCGGGAATGTCGGAGATTACTTCTCGGAATTCAGAGCGGCCATCGCTCGTATTTAGTGATGCGAGAAAACACTTAATTCAATTTGATGGGCCATGGGGATATCGCCCGACTGGAGCGACTGCTCCGTTGCCGTACGATTCGCGGACGCTGGCCGAACTGCGAATTTACGATCAACTGGCGATCGACAACTACAAATTGGCCGAGGGAGTTGGTACATTTGTATTGCACGCGTTGCCGGGCGGCGCGGCGTCAGATTATTTTAGCCAGGAGGGAATCGCATCGAAGCAGGCGTGGCTGGCTGTCGCCGCCGACTTCGGCGCTGTGGCTACATTGGGAGGCTCCAAGTATATACGAATTATTGGCATGACAGCCGAAGGCGCCGTCATTGTCATGAGCAGCGTAGACGCCGCCCGCAACGTCGCCGACGGCAAATACATGGTGGCGGCTGGCGACTTCGGGCAAATCATGCTGCATGCATTGATCCTGCGGAAAGGCGTCAAACTGCATCGCAGCAGTCGGCTTTCGGTAGACCCAAAGCGGGGACCGGCAAGTAAACTTGCCGACAATCTTGCTTCGCGGAATTGGCCCGCTGCTTCGTTAGACAAAGCAATCGCTCGTCACGCCGGTGACAACTACACAACGTGGGTTACCAAGACTGGCAAACGAATCTACGAGAATCCTGCAACCGGCCGTCAGATCGTTCATGATTTTGAGGGTAGGTACTTTAGGATCTTTCAGCCGAATTCGATTGGCAGCCAGAAGGGTACGTATCTGAACATGCTGGGTAATGAGCTGCGCCCAGCACGCTTCGGATCACAGGGCGTTCACAGTCCCTTGCTGCGTGACGTTGACAAAGGGTTATGGCAGCAAGAGACGCACTTCTTCATTGAAGAACTCTTGAGGTGATGGAATGCAGGTTTCACAACTTTATCGTCGTGGTGTGATCAGACCGCTGAATGATGCAGCGGCTTCCCAGCTAGAGAATTGGCGTATCGACAACTCAATACGCACAGAGTGGCTACCTGTACTCGGTGATGACCATTTCGTATTGATTTGGGAATCTGGAATCCTTCAGCGTATCAACGAAGCGTGTGGTGCCAGGATTTCAGATTACGAAGAAGTTGAGCTTCCAGTCTCTCAGCTGAACGCCGCATTGAATGCTTTAAATGCAATGCCCCTTCCTGAGACGACGGATGTTGCTGTATTCGTGAATAACCTTAAGACCATGTTGGTACAAGCGATCGAGTCTAAGAGGCCGTTGTACTTCGTTTTTTGAGCCGGCTGGATGGCACTGTTTTCATTCACAGGGTCTGTTCAACTCGAACGAGGCTCCGGTTGAGAGCTTTGTTGGCGATCATGTCGACCGTGAGCGTTCGGTGAACTGCACTTAGTGTGGGCGGTTTTGGCGTTCTTTTCGGCGGATGTCGTCGATGGTCCAGACGTGGGTTGGGTTGGCCGCCAGCGACGTAGCGACGATAGGGGTAGGGAGAACCGGTTGAATCCCGGTTCCCCCTCCCTCCGAACCGTACATGCGGTTCTCCCGCATACGGCTCTCCAGTTAGTAGTTTCCCTCAAGGGATTGGACGAAACGGCGATGGGCGTCGCTCAGGCTGCGAAACCCATGATCCGTAAAGTAGGCGTTCGGCCATCGAACCGTGCGACTAAGTCGCT
>JAJRWU010000051.1 GCA_024276655.1 Planctomycetota bacterium | reverse complement strand
TACAAATCAGGGCCGCCGCTCTCAGCGACGATGACCAACTAAAAAAGCACATGCAATCTCGCCCAGGCAACCCATTTCGCCCCAACGTCAAAATAAAATCAGCCGCCACCGCTGCCTAAAAAGTGCGTTCCTGCACCCCGGTTTTGTTATTTGATGATGATGTTGTGTTTTGATGCCGACCACACGCCCCCACAACCTCGCAAACCCGGGCCCGCCCGCAAACCCGCAAAAAACGGCGACAACCCGCCTCGACATAGCCAGCCGGGTCTGCGACACTTCCGCCGATATTTCTGATCGACCGGCGAGCCATTTCCAAGCCGCTGGCGTCTTGTTTTTTGCAACAGTATGCGAAATTGAGAGGAGTTGGCGTCATGACGCGATTGAACCGAGCTGTCTGGGTTGCCATTCTGACCGGCGGCATCGTTTTCGGTGCGACTCCCGCGAGCGCCGAAGGCTGGCTTTCAAACCCTTTCAGCAAAAAGAAAACGGCCTCGAAAACAACGTCCGCCGGCTATCGAAGCACGGGCTCGAATTCTAAATCTTGGCTTCCGAAGATGAAAATGCCCAAACTTCCGGGGTTCGGCGGTTCGAAACAAGCCAATAAACCGAGCATCACCCAAAAGGCGACGGCGGGCGCCAAGAATATGTACGCCAAGACGAAAGCCCTGGTCACCAAACCTTTTTCGTCCAAAAAGAAGCCGCCCGCCGCGCAACGGAGCCAGTTTTCACTGGGCTACGGCTCCAGTAAGGGCGCCGCAAAAAAGAAAAAGAAATCGTATTTCTCCTGGCTGCTTCCCTATGGCGAAAAAAAAACTCGTGAGGTTCGAAGCGTGAACGACTTTCTTTCCCAGGAGCGCCCCGACTTTTAACACAGGCGTCCGCAGACGCGCGTGAAAACTGTTGGCGCCGCGTTTTCAAGGAATCGGCCGGCCTCTACAATAGTTGTATGGCGACAGACCTCATACTTGGCGCGGCGGGCCATATCGATCACGGCAAAACCTCGCTCGTCAAACTGCTCACCGGCGTCGATACCGACCGCCTCCCGGAGGAGAAACGACGCGGCATCACCATCGAACTGGGCTTCGCCGAACTCGATTTGGGCGAATACCGACTGGGCGTGGTCGATGTGCCGGGGCACGAGCGGTTTGTTCGCCAAATGCTGGCCGGCGCCACGGGCGTCGATCTGGCGATGTTGGTCGTCGCGGGCGACGATTCCATCAAGCCGCAAACACGCGAGCATTTGGAAATTCTGCGTTTGCTCGATATTCAGGCCGGTGTGATCGCGCTCACGAAATGCGATCTCGTGGAAGCCGATTGGCTTGATTTGGTGGAGGCTGAAATTCAAGAGTTGGTGGCCGGTTCGGTTTTTGAATCGGCGCCGATCGTGCGTTGCAGCGGAAAGACGGCCCAAGGAATCGACGCTCTGCGCGACGCCCTGCGGTCGGCCGCCGCGAAGGTCGATATCACCCGTTGCTTGGAATTGCGCCAGCAACCGGCGCGGATGCCGATCGACCGCGTGTTCTCCAAGGAGGGGCATGGCGTGGTCGTTACGGGCAGTGTTTCCAGCGGAAGCATTCGCGCCGGTGATGTGTTGCGCATTGAGCCCAGCGGCGCCGCGGCGCGTGTTCGCAGCGTGCAAAATCATGACCGTTTGGTCGATGCCGTGTACCGTGGGCAGCGGGCGGCGGTGAATCTGGCCGGTTTGTCGAAAGACGACGTGCAATGTGGGCGAGAACTTGCGTCGGCCGGATATTTGCGGAGCAGCCGCCGGTTCACGGTCGAATTGCACTTGTTGGAGTCGGCGCCGCGTCCTTTGAAAAACCGTGCGCGAGTGCGGCTGCATTTGGGGTCGTTGGAAACATTCGCCACGGTCGTGCTGTTGGAAACGGCGGAACTCCAGCCCGGCGAGTCCACCTTCGCCCAGTTCCATTTACGTGAAGAGGCCGTCGCGACATGGCGGCAGCCGTTTGTCGTGCGTAGCGAATCGCCGGTCGCGACGATCGGCGGCGGCGTCGTGCTCGATCCTCACGCGGAGCGGCTGCGACATTTTTCAGCGGAACAGCGAGCACTCTGCGAAGCCTGGCGCATTGAAGACCCGCCAAGGGTCGGCACTGGTGAAAATGCAGACAGCATCGCCTTGGAGCGCGCCAAGGCGGCGATTTATTTCTCGGGCTTGGCCGGTTGCCAACCGGGCGATCTGTACCGCCGCGCCGGCGTGCTGCAAGAGGAGGCGGTGTTGAAGAAATTGCTGGCCGCCGGCGATGTGGTGGAAATCGTGCTTTCACCGCAGCGCGTGGCCCGGCTGCATCGTCGCGTGTTGGAAGAACTCTCCGTCCGCATCGTGCATGCGTTGGAGAAGCTGCACGACCAGCAACCGCTCTCCACTTGGATCGATCTGGCGCCGCTGGCCCAACGATTCAAATACATCGAAGAAAGGCCGCTGTTCGACGCCGCCTTGAAAACAGCCTGCAAAGATGGCCGCATCCAACGCCAAGCCGCTCGCGTGGCGCTGCCGGAGCGTCTGCCGAAGTTGAGCCGCAACGAACAGAAATTGCTCGTGCAACTTAAGCAGCGGTATCTGGATGCCGGCTTTTGTCCACCCAGCGTGGCGGAGTGCCAGGCGAAAACGACATCGCTGGCCGACCGCGTTCCGCAACTGCTCAAGTTAGCCGCCGACGATGGAACCCTCGTGGCTATTTCCGCCGATCGCTACCTACACACCGACTGCGAACAGCAAATCAAGGAGCTTCTCGACGCCGCCTTCGCCGAACGCGGCGGTTTGACACTCAGCGAAATTCGCGAACTGATGGGAAATACGCGGAAGTACGCCATCCCGATTTGCGAGTATCTGGACGACATCGGCTTCACGGTTCGCAATGATAATTTACGGCAACGGCCGAATTCGTAAAGATGATGCTCCACTATGCTGTTTCCCCACAATGACGTTCGGCGCGCCTTTGGGGTATCATAACCCAGGCGGCCTGGGGTTGTGATTTTGCTCGATCATGTTGCACCTCACTGCCTGCTATACCTCACACGGCTAACAATAGCTCGTTTAACGGCAAGCCGAAGGCGACTGCGTTTTTCGGTATTGCCCGAATGTGTAGACATAAAACGCAGTCGCCTTCGGCTTGCCGTTAAACGAAGAATGCGACATTTTCAACCGCGAGCGGTATATCCCTCGCGGAGCCAAAATTATCAATAGTTATTTGTCAATTGTCATTTGTCATCGGAGCGAGCGATGGGAAACCCCATCTGCAGATTCTGGCGAGGAGGCATCTTATGAAACCGACCGACGTTTTACGAAATCTTCCCTCCGTGAACGACTTGCTGAATAGTCCGGCTTTGAAAGACGTGGCCGAGCGGGCGAACCGCAGCGTGGTGGTGGGACGGGTTCGCCGCTTTCTGGACGACATGCGGCAAGACATCAAACAAGCCGCCGATTTTCATGTTCCCGACGCCCAAGAGTTGGCCGAACACATCGCCCGTTGGATGGTGGCGGCCGATGCACCTCATTTGCGGCCGGTGATCAACGCCACCGGCGTGTTGCTGCACACCGGTTTGGGCCGGGCGCCGCTGCCGGAAGCGGCTATTGATGAAATACGGAAAGTCTCGGGCGGGTACTGCAATTTGGAGTTCGATTTGGTCGAGGGGCGGCGGTCGCAACGGCTGCGGGCCGTGGAGCATGATCTGTGCGAACTCACGGGCGCCGAAGCGGCGCTGGTGGTGAACAACAACGCCGCATCGCTGGTGCTTACCTTGGCCGCCTTGGCCTTGGATAAGGAAGTGATCGTTTCGCGTGGGCAGTTGATCGAGATCGGCGGCAGTTTTCGTCTTCCGGAAATCATGGAAGCCAGCGGCGCCAAAATGCGGGAAGTCGGCACGACGAACAAAACCCGTATCGACGACTTCCGCCAAGCCGCGTCTGAAGAAACAGCGGCTTTGTTGCGCGTGCATACGAGTAATTACGTGGTGGTCGGTTTTACGGAGCAGCCCGCGCTGCGGGAGTTGGTCGCCTTGGGCCGTGAAAAGAACCTGCCCGTGATCGACGATATTGGCTCCGGCGCCATGTTCGACTACGGCAAGTACGGCCTGACCGATGAACCGCTGATATCCGACAGCCTGCAAGCGGGGTCCGATGTCGTGCTTTGTAGCGGCGATAAACTGCTGGGCGGTCCGCAGTGCGGCTTGATTCTGGGCCACCGCGAACATCTGGACGTCATCGCCCGGCACCCTTTAATGCGAGCCATGCGTGTGGGAAAACTGACGCTCGCGGCGTTGGCGGGCGTGCTGCGGCTGTACCGAGAAAATGCGTCGGCCGAGCATTTGATTCCGGTGCTGTCCTTGCTGAGTACGTCGTTGGAGAACCTGCAAAACCGGGCTGAGCGTTTGGCGCCGCAACTGGCGGCGGCCGAAGGCGTGGCGGCGGCCGAAGTGATCGAAGACCGGGCCTGTTTGGGAGGCGGCTCGCTGCCATCGCAAAGCATTCCCACGTACTGTGTGGCATTGACGCCCGACGGACAGAGCGTCGACCATTTGGCGCGTGTGTTGCGTTCGGCCACGCCAGCGATTGTTGGCCGCGTGCAGAACGAGCGGCTGCTGCTCGACATGCGAACCATTTTTCCGCGAGAAGATCGTTTGATCGTGCAAGCCGTGGCCCAACTCTCCACCGACGCCGAGAATGCACACGAAAACGATCCGCAGGAATAAGACAGATAAAACACTGATGAAAAAAATGAAGTACGGCGGCGGCTGGCCGGCCATTTGGTACACGCTGAAAAAATCGCGTCAGGCGGGCGGCTTGCTGAAAATGTGGCGGGCCTTGCGTTCGCGCAACGCCTGCAAAACATGCGCGCTCGGCATGGGCGGCCAAAAAGGCGGCATGGTCAATGAACGCGGCGGTTTCCCGGAGGTTTGTAAAAAGTCGTTGCAGGCCATGGCGGCCGATTTGCAAGGCGGTATTCCCGACTCATTTTGGCAAACCTACTCGGTCGAACAACTCGCCGCTTTCACGCCCAGAGCGTTGGAAATGAGTGGACGTCTAACCCAGCCGGTGTTGCTCGAACCAGGGCAATCGCACTACCGGCCGATTTCCTGGGACGACGCCATGCGCCGCCTCGGCGAAAAACTGCTGGCCCTCGATCCTCAAGAGACGTTTTGGTATTTCAGCGGCCGCAGCTCCAATGAGGCCGGTTTTTTGCTGCAACTGTTAGCCCGACTGTACGGCACGAACAACGTGAACAATTGCAGCTATTACTGCCATCAGGCCAGCGGGGTCGGCTTGGTCAGTTCGGTGGGGTCCGGCACCGCGACCATCGTGCTGGACGACGTCGAACAGGCCGACATGGTGTTCGTCATTGGCGGCAACCCGCCCAGCAACCACCCTCGTTTGATGACCACGCTCATGCACGTGCGGCAGCGGGGCGGCGACGTGGTGGTGATCAACCCCGTGGTGGAAACCGGGTTGGTGCAGTTTCGCGTGCCGAGCAATCCCCGCAGTTTACTGTTGGGGACGAAAATCGCGACGTCGTACGTGCAGCCGCACATCGGCGGCGACTTAGCCTTGCTTTCGGGCATCGCCAAACGTATTGATGAAATGGGCGCCGCCGACGCCGCCTTCCTGCGAGAACACTGCCACGGCGCCGACGAGTGGATCGAAAACTTGCGGGCCATGTCTTGGGAGGCGATTGTCGCCAAGAGCGGCGTGGCGAAACAAGAGATTGACGCCCTCAGCGAAAAATACGCGGCGGCTAAAAACGTGGTCTTCAGTTGGACGATGGGCGTCACGCATCACGCCCACGGCGTGCAAAACGTGCAAGCGATCGCCAATTTGGCGCTTATGCGGGGCATGGTTGGCCGTCCGCACGCCGGCTTGATGCCGCTTCGCGGCCATTCCAATGTGCAGGGCATCGGCTCCGTGGGCGTGACGCCGAAACTAAAAGAAGCTCTCTTGGAGCGGCTGCAATCGCATTTTCGTTTGAAGCTGCCGGAGGCGCCGGGGCTCGACACACTGGCTTGCATGGAAGCCGCGCACGCCGGAAAACTGAAGCTGGGTTTTTGCCTGGGCGGCAATCTGTACGGCTCGAATCCCGACGCCGAATACGCCGCCGCCGCGCTTTCGAAACTCGATATGCTCGTATTTCTCAGCACCACGCTCAACACCGGCCACGCACATGGTTTGGGCAAGGAAACCTTGATCTTGCCGGTGTTGGCCCGCGATGAAGAACCGCAGCCGACGACGCAAGAGTCGATGTTCAATTTCATTCGATTGAGCGATGGCGGGCCCGCGCGGCATGCCGGTCCTCGCAGTGAAGTGGAGGTCGTGGCCGATTTGGGGCAACGTGTTCTCGGCGATTCCACGCCAATCGATTTTGAAGCCATGCGCAACACCGGTACGATTCGCGACGCCATCGCACGCGTGGTTCCCGGCTTCGAAAAAATCGGCCAGATCGATCAAACCAAAAAAGAATTTCAAGTCAGCGGGCGAACGTTCCATCAGCCGAAGTTCGCCACCGCCGATGGCCGCGCTGTTTTGCATTGCCACGAGCTGCCCGAACTCAAGGGGCAAGGCGAACATGAATTGCGTTTGATGACCGTGCGCAGCGAAGGGCAATTCAACACCGTGGTCTACGAAGAGCAGGATATTTACCGCGAGCAAGATCGGCGAGATGTCATTCTGCTGCATCCTCAAGATGTGGCACGCTTCCAGTTCCAGGCCGACCAGCCGGTTGTGGTGCGGAGTGAAACCGGCGCGATGCACGACATTTTGGTGCGGCCTTTTGATCGCATCAAACCGGGCAACGCTTTAATGTATTTCCCGGAGGCGAACGTGCTGGTTCCCCGCCGCCCCGATCCTCAATCGCTCACGCCGGCGTTCAAGGGCGTGGTGATCACACTTGCCAACGTCTGACGAAGCATCGACAATCTGGTTGTTGTCACCGCCTAAGGAACAATCCTGAATTAAATATGCCGAATTAAAAGCCCGGCGTTTTGAAAATGCCGGGCTTTTCTGAACTACAACCGGTAACTTATTTCAGGACTATCTCTACCTGAAACACGCCATCACCCGCCAAAGGAGCACACTTTGCACCGTTTTCTATTGAGCCTCACTGTTATCGGGTGCGTTGTTGTTTTTTCCTGCATGGGCTGCAATTCGTCGCCCTCGCCCGAAAGCAACCCCGCCGCCGTTGCTCAAAACACCTCGGCGGAAAACACGCCGCCGAAAAACGCGGAGGTTGACGAACCGGCCGCGCCGCTGGCGGGCATGGGTATTATGGTGGGCGAAGTGACGCCGCATGCGGCGCTCGTTCAAGTGCGGCTCACGCAGTCGGCTGGCCTTGTGGCGGGCGATGTTCCCGGCAGCGCGGGAGTTGTGGAATTCAACTTGCGGCCGGCGCTCAGCGAAGGAATAAACACCGCCGCGGCGCCGCTCGTGCAATTGATTCCAGCCAAGGCGGAGCACGACTTCATCGCTCGCGCCGCCTTTGCCGATTTGCGCCCAGGAACACAATACGTCTGTGTCACACGCATCGGCGCCGACGCCAACTCTCTGCGAACCGGTCCTCAAGCCACGTTCCAAACCTTACCCGGACCGGCGCAAGCGGAAGCGGTTTCGTTTGTCGTCGTGACGGGCATGAATTACGCCAAATTCCACGGCGACAATCGCATCGACCGCAAGATCCATCTCAAACACAACAACACCGAATTGCCGGCTGCCTACACAGGCCCCGACAAAGCGCTCGGCTACCCCGCCTTGAAAACCATTCTCGAACTCCACCCCAATTTTTTCGTGGGCACCGGCGATAACGTCTATTACGACACGCCCAAGGAGCCGCGCGCCGAAACGGCCGCTCAGATGCGTCAGAAATGGCACGAACAGTTTGTTCAGCCACGTTATCTGGACCTCTTCCAAGCTGTACCCACGTATTGGGAAATCGACGATCACGATTACCGCATCGACGACGGCGACAACAGCGGCGATTACGCCCCCTCGCCGGAATTGGCTCGCAACATCGCCTTGGAGCAACTGCCCATGGCGCCCGCCGACCAAGCCGACGCCAAAACCTATCGCACCCATCGGGTGAGTAAAGATCTGCAAATCTGGTTCGTGGAAAACCGCATGTATCGCAGTCCTAACGCGCAGGAGGACGGCCCCGAGAAAACGATTTGGGGCGCCGAGCAGAAAGCCTGGTTGAATAAAACCTTGGCCGAGAGCGACGCCACGTTCAAGGTGCTGATTTCACCGAACCCAATGATCGGTCCTGACGACAAGCGAAAAACCGACAACCACACCAACCACGGCGGCTTCCGGCACGAACGCGATGAATTTTTCAGTTGGCTGAACGAAGCGGGGCTGTTGAAAAGGCATTTCTATTTGGTCTGCGGCGACCGCCACTGGCAGTACCATTCGATCCACCCTTCGGGCGTGGAGGAGTTTTCTTGCGGCGCGTTGGTCGATGCGAATTCACGTCCTGGGCGCAAACCGGGCGATCCAAAATCGACCGATCCCGACGGCCTGATCAAGCAGGTCTACGCCCAAAAGAAACCCTCGGGCGGTTTTTTGTTGGTGCGGTCGGCGCCGGCAACCGCCGACAGCCCCGCCACCTTGGCGTTCAAGTTCCACGACGAACACGGCGAACTGCTGTACGAAAACGTCAAGACTTCGGCTGGCGAATAAGGCGGCGTGGAAGAAGGTGTTTCCGGTTGTGGCAGGAAAAAAGCCCGGCATTTTGAAAATGCCGGGCTTTTATTTTCAAAAAACGATCGACCCCATGTGTGCTCACTCCGTTCGCGACATGGGGCTTTGGAATACAACGCCTTCGGCGAATGAGGCTTACGCCACACGGCGTCTGACCGTCTAACTTGGAACTACTGAAAACAGCTTTCCGGCGTCCTGCTGGCCAACCAACCCAGCGGTTGTTCTAGCCTTCCACAGGCGCTTCGCTGGCCTGTTTGTTTTTTGACGCGACCTTCAAATGATGCTTCACCAGCGTGATGAGGGTGTGTCGATTGACGGGCTTGCTGGCGTAGTCGGTGCAGCCGGCGTCGAGACACTTCTGGCGGTCGCCGCTCATGGCGCTGGCGGTTAAAGCAATGATCGGGAGGGTGCAACCGTCGTCTCGTAGCAGACGTGTCGCGCCGTAGCCGTCTAACTCGGGCATCTGCATGTCCATGAGAATGATGTCGAACGGCCGTTGTTCGGCTTCGGCTTCCGCCACGCGTTCGATCGCCACGCGGCCGTTTTCGGCAAAGACGACTTCAGCGCCGGCGGCGCCGAGAATGACTCCCAGTAAACGCTGGTTGTCGAGGCAATCATCGGCTAGCAGAATACGACCCTCCAATACGTCCTGGGCCAAGGGGATGTCTTTGGTGTCTTCCTCCAGATCGACCTTCGCTTCCGTCATGCCTTTCAGCAAACGCACGCCGTCAAGGGCGCCGGTCTGAATCGAAAAGCGAAATGCCGACCCCACGCCGATTTCACTCGTGACGGAAATGTCGCCGCCGAGAAGCGTCACAAGCTGCTTGCTGACAGCCAATCCCAGCCCGGTGCCGCCGTACTTGCGGGAGGTAACGGGCGTGGCCTGTGAAAATGGCCGGAACAACCGACCGATTTGCTCGTCGGTAAGGCCAATGCCGGTATCTTTTACCGTAAATTCCAACCGTGGCTGGTCCTGATCTTGCTCCAACAGTCGGACGGAAAGCAGCACTTCTCCGGCGTCTGTGAACTTAACGGCGTTACTCACCAGATTAAGCAGAATTTGCCGCAAACGGGTGGTGTCGGTGTAAACGGTTTCCGGCATCAGGCCGTCGAAGTGCAATTTAAGGTGGATATGCTTATTTTCGGCGCGAACCCGCAGTACGGAAACCACGTCCGCCGCAACGTGGCAGGCGGAACAGCGAATCGGGTCGACATCGAGCATTCCCGCTTCAATTTTCGAGAGGTCAAGAATATCGTTGATCAACTCCAGCAGATGCCGCCCGTTGCGTTGAATGGTTCGAATGGCGTGTAGACGAGATTTCGGCGCCCGCGTGATATCGCCTTCCGCGGAGAGCAAGTCGGCAAATCCCAGAATCGCCGTCATCGGCGTGCGGATTTCGTGGCTCATGTTCGTCAAAAACGAAAGTTTTGCGTCAGCGGCGGTTTGGGCGTCGGTGCGTTGCTTGATGATGCGCTGCTGAATGCGCCGCACGCGCAAAACATTTCGCACGCGTGCGCGGACCACGCCCGGCGAAACGGGCTGGGGAATGTAGTCGGTGGCGCCGATTTCCAGCGAACCAATGATTTTTTCATCTCGGCCCTGTTCGGCCACCATGATCACGGAAATGTCTCGCGTGGCGTTGTCTTTCTTCAGGCAGTTGAGGAACTCAATGCCGCATTCGCCGCCCAAATCGCTATTAAGCAGTATGACCGCCGGCTTTTTCTCCAGAATGCTCGCCATGGCGTTCGAGGTATCGGCGACTGCAAACAAGTCATAGCCGTCGATATCGAGGGTGTCAATCAGCATTTGTTGCGATTCGACAGACTCATCAATAATTAAAATGCGCTCACTCATGCCACCCTCGTGGGATTTTCACCTAACGCCGTATGCATCGCTTACGACCGTGCGGTTTTTTGTTGTCGCTTTTCGCTCCGCGAAAGAAACAAAACATGCTGTATTCGCGGTGCGAAAGGCGACGCCTCTTTCTCGCACGATGCTTACCGTGAGCCGCCCAAGCCTTCAAAACTATTTGCGCCGCATTGGCCAAAAGCCGTCGTATCCGACTTGGTTTGTCGCTTCGACAGGAGTATTCCTCGGAAAAATCTGAGTTGCAGCCTCTAACAAAATAACGATACTTAACCGTAGGATACGTTTAGCGGGAAACGCGCAGGCCAATTGGTGGAAATCGTCCGGAAAATATGCTGGCACAAGCATTTGTCGGAATAACCAGCGCGACGCCGTCAGTTGATTCAACCCCGATGATTCACCGCCATGGAACGATACCACGTACGTCTGGAAAAAGAGTCGTTGGTTTTCAGCGCTGCCCATTTTATCACTTTTAACGGCAATATCTGCGAGAGAATCCATGGCCATAACTACCGCGTGAGAGCGGAAGTGCGCGGGCCGCTCGACGAAAACAGTTATGTCGTCGATTTCATCGCCATGCGAGATTCACTACACACAATCGTTGCGGAGTGGGATCATCACGTATTGTTGCCGACCGAACACTCCCAGATTCAGGTTGTAGCGAATGCCGAGGAAGTGGAAGCGAGGTTTGAAGACCGCCGCTGGGTGTTTCCTCGCGGCGACTGCATTCTCCTGCCGGTCAAGAACACGACTGCGGAGTTGCTGGCCAAGTGCATCGGCCAGCGGCTCTTGCTTGACCTCGCGCCGGCGTTCCAACCCGATTGGCTGCGCGTGGAAGTGGATGAAAACTTCGGGCAATGGGGCGGCTGGGAGTATTCCGAGAACATCTCGACCTAGAAAGTGTGGAAAACTACGTTCCGGTTCAGAAGCCCGGCTTTTTGAAAAAGCCGGGCTTCTCAGGCGCCCATTCGGAATTTCATTATCCCGCTCTTCCTTAATTATCCCGTCACGCGCAGCCGTTGTTGGTCTGGTGGATTTCCAGCGATGGGTATTGGCCCGGCAGGTCGGCGGAATAATGTTTTTCCAACACGGCGTCCCATTCTTGTTCGGTCCGCGCCCGCGCGAAATCGTCCCGCACGATTGCATGGCGGGGGTGCAAGGCCGAGTATTTGATGGCGAATTTTCGCATCAGGAGGCCGCATCGTTCGCCATGCATTTGCCTCGCCATGGTCAGATGCTCCAGAATGACATCGCGTTGTTGATGAAGCGTCGGCGGCGGCGGCAACGGTTCGCCCCGCCAGAGCGCCCGGGCCTGCTGGAAAATCCAGGGGTTGCCGATGGCGCCGCGGGCGACGGTCACGCCGTCGACGCCGGTTTGCGCCATCATATCGAGGCAATCTTGGGCGGTGAATAAATCGCCGCTGCCGAGCACGGTTCGCTCGCCAAGATGCTGCTTGACTTGTTTGAGAAAATTCCAGTTACTGGGGCCTCGATAGCGTTGTTCGACGGTGCGGCCATGCACCGTGACGGCCGCCGCGCCGGCGGCAAAGGCGCCGTCGAGAATTTCAAAGAACCGGTCGCGGCTTGCGTTGGAGTCGTCGACGCCGCGCCGCATTTTGAGCGTCACGGGAATTGAGGGCGGGGTGGCGTCGCGCGTGCGCTGGACGATTTCAATCGCCACGTCTGGCTGGCCCAGGTGAAACCCGCCCCGGCAGCGCCCCAGCACTTTTTTTACGGGGCAGCCGAAATTGATATCCACAACGCCAAAGCCGGCTTGCACCAGTCGCTGTGCTCCGGCGGCGAACTGCCGGGGCTCAGCGCCCATGAGTTGGCCGCCCACCGGCTGTTCGTCGGCGGTGTTATGGAGAAAATGTTGTGTGCGTTTACGTTCCTTAACGGCCAACAGAAACTGGTCGAGCATCACTTCGCAGACCGTATACGAGGCGCCAAACCGACGCGCCAACATGCGCATCGGCCAATCGCTATAACCGGATAACGCCGCCTGCACGACGGGAAAACCTATTTGCAGGTCGTCGAAAGCAAGCGGGCGAAGCGAGGCGTTCATTGTCGTGGACCAAACAGAATGATGGCAGCGATGCCAGACGCAGCAGAACCCTGCACAATTATGCGGGCTCGAACGGTTTTGGGCAATCGGTTGGGTTGCAGGGACGTTCGCAGTGAGTTCCGCTGGGAAAAAATTGGATTTTTTTCCCGATTCGCTCAGGCCGGGCTAAAGTTTGAGTGAAGTTCGGCCGACGACCGCACGAAACCTCCCATCTTAGCGAATTCCCAACGGCGTTTTTGCCGTGTATCGCCAGTTCGGGCCAAAGTCGTCAAACGGCCAGGAAAGTCGCTTGCATACTAGGCAGGAAAGTTGCCGGTTGCGGCGGCGAGAATTTTATCGCATCAGGCGACGATTCCCTCAAACCATGTTTTGCGTTCGGTGGCGATTTTTGACGGGTCGATCGTTTGCGATTCCGTCAGACCAACACAAGAGATTCGCAACTAGAATTTTGACGCACTTGATTTTGACGCACCTGGAGAATCTGACCATGAAATGCAACAGTTTGGCGGAACGTGTACAAACCTTTCAACCCGATTCGAGCGCTCGCGATGTAGCAAGATTGTGCCTCTTGTTGACCAACGCGGTCGAAAATGAAGAGCAACTCGACCAGGAAGGCGTGCTGCACCAAACTTGGAAAGAGACCAATCTCAGGTTGCAGGCGGCAACCGACCAGCACGCCGCCATGACGGAAGAGCTAGAAAACCTCGCCCGCTCCGACCCCCGAAAATTCACGCCCGATCAAATCTGGGTGCTGATCCGCGCCATCAAGGTGCAGAGCCAAGTGCTGCAACTCTACGTGGGCGACACCGCGCTGGACGTCTAGAAACGGCGGCGCCGATATCGGCTTGAAGGGGCAGTCCCGAAATAAGACCCCCTCCGCCGATGAGCGCTAGCTGACGGTTACCAGCAACAGAGAAATACTTCCCCACCCCTCCGCCTTCGAGGACCGAGCCTCCGTTTTTGAGACCTCAAGGCGGCAGCGGCCAAGCCCTCGGCAGATCTCCCCAGAAAGTTGCTGTAATTTACCACAACCGGAAAATTCCTCCCAAACTCCTTGATTTACATGCTATCGTTGCTAGAGTGGATGGCGGTTGGATTTACCGCTTCAGACGTTTCATTTTGATGGTTCATTGGGGGAGATGCTTTGATGAAAGCAGGACTAGTAAGTGGTCTGGTGTGTTTGGCTGCCGGCGTGGTGCTTGTATTAGGCGCTGCGGAAGCCCAGGCGGGTTGGGGCTCATACCACTCCAGTGGCGGGTCGTCTGGAAGTTGGGGCGGCTACGGCAGCAGCTCTTCCAGCAGCAGCTCTTCCAGCAGCAGCTCTTCCAGTAGCAGCTCTTCCAGTGGCGGCTATAGCAGCAGCAGCAGCAGTAGTAGCAGTGGCGGGTACGGCGTGTTCCGCCATTGGCGTCGCCACCGCGTTGCTTGGCGTCATCATCGTCATCATTATCGTTCGTGGGGTTCAAGTTCCAGCAGTTCTGGCGGCTATTATCGCGGCTGGGGCAGCAGTAGCAGCAGTTCCAGTTCGTCTACCTATTATTCCGCCCCGTATGTAACTCCTTCCGAGCCGGCGGCGCCCCCCACTCCGGCGGCAGAGCCCTTGCCGCCGCAAGCCCGAGCCAACAGCGGGATTCTCACCGTGAGCGTTCCCGCCGATGCCGTGGTGTACGTCAATGGCAAGCAGACCACGAGCCAAGGCGAGTACCGGCAGTACGTTTCGCGCGGCCTGGAAAGTGGCTTCAAATACACCTACGAGGTGCGCGTTGTTTACCAACGTGATGGCGAAACGATCGACGAAACGAAGTCGGTGGAGCTTCGCGCTGGCGGCATTGCCGGCGTCGATTTCCCGTTCCATGCGAACCAGCAAGTCGCCACGACGCTCAAATTGAACGTTCCCGATGGCGCCAAAATAACGCTCTCCGGAGTCGAAATGAAGAATTCCGTAGGTTCGCTTCGCACATTCACCACGCACAAACTGGCGGCGGGCGAATCGTGGAGCGATTACCAAGTTGAGGTTTCGATCGAACGCGATGGTCGGGTGGAGCACCAGAATCGGAGCATCACCTTGAACGCCGGCGACGAACAAGAGCTGACCTTCAGCTTTACCGAAGCACATGTCGCGGCGCGTTAGCGCGGCGAATGCGAGAGTCGTCGTTTATGGACTAAAAAAGCCCGGCATTTTCAAAATGCCGGGCTTTTATTCGTTCTAGAACACATGCAACGCGTCTGGCGGAATATCTTGCGCTGAATGCCTCAGCAGCCCGATCAATACAGTGGTCATGTTTTACACATCGAGCGGCTAAAAAGCGATTTTTTACAGCTTTGACTGTGTAAACTCGCGTTTATTGCCGCGTGAGCAATGCGCTGTACTGGAGGGTTGAAGCCGTGTCAAAAAAGAAGCGGGCCGCGGAAAAAAACAGCCCCGCCATTCCGCCGCTCTGGGCCAAGTTTTTAATCAGCGGCTTGCTGATGATCCACCTTACGGCGGTGTTTGTTCCGCCATTTCGTTTCGCCTCCATGGCCGGACCAGACGCCGGTTCGCCCATCGCGATGGATATCATGGACGCCCTGCGGCCCTACATCGACGCCGCCTATCTCGACCACGGCTATTTCTACTTTGCTCCCAATCCTGGCGCGAGTCATTTGGTGCGTTACGAAGTTGCGGCCGCCAAGGGCCAAGAAGAGAAAGAGTACGTCTTTCCTGATTTGAAGCGTGAGTGGCCGCGTTTGCTTTACCATCGTCATTTCATGCTCAGCGAAACCTTCCACCGTAGTTTCGCGCCGCCGCAACCGCCTGCTGATTTACCCCCTGCCGGACCCGAACGCGAAGAAGAACTCGCGCGCTGGCAAGATGCCCGCCACCGCTATGAATTGATGCGCGACAGCATCGAAAACCATCTTGCCCAAAAATATGGCCAGCCGATTCACATCACGCGCGTCGAACATCGGCCGCCTTCGCCGGGAGAAGCATTAGACGGAATGCGTCCCAACGATCCTTCCCTGTTTTCCGACCTCAGCGAAACGGAAGGCGATTCTTCCGATGGCGCCCTGCAAGCCGGCGGCCAACTGGCCCCGTTCACCGGACCAGCGCCCTTTGCCAACCCAACGCCGTTCTCACCGCTGCGGGGCCCTTTTAGCCAACCACAATCGCAGCCCGCCGAAGACATCGCACCAGGAGTGGCCGAATGAACGGTGTTGCTCAATTTCTCAAAGGCCAAGCGAAATATGCCGCCGACGCCTGGGACCGATTCTGGTTCACTCCGGCGGAGCCCCACACGATGGCCTTTATCCGCCTGCTCAGCGGATCGATGTTGTTCTACACCCATCTGGTCTGGACGATTAACCTGGCCGCCTTTCTCGGGCCCAACGCCTGGATCTCGAACGAAGTATCGCAAGAGCTGGCTCAAAACTCATACGTCTGGAGCTATTGGTGGTGGGTGGAATCGGTTCCCATGCTGTGGGCCGTGCATCTGATTGGGTTGGTCGTGATTGGCATGTACGCCGTCGGTTATAAGACTCGAATCACGTCGGTGCTTTCGTGGTTGATCGCGGTTTCGTATTGCCACCGCCTGATTTCCTCCATGTTCGGACTCGACCAAGTCAACACAATGTGTGTGATGTATTTGATGTTGTGCCCCGCCGGGGCGGTGTATTCGGTAGACCGTTGGCTGGAAAACCGCCGCGCCGGAGGCAAGGCGCCCGAACCGGCGCCGCGCGTGAGCACCAACATCGCCACGCGGCTGTTGCAGATCCATCTGGCGATTGTTTATCTGTTCGGCGGCATCGGCAAGATGCGGGGCGAACTCTGGTGGGACGGCAGCGCCGCCTGGTATGCTTTCGCCATACAGGAATATCAATCGCTCGACATGACCTGGATGATTCACTTCCCTTGGCTGATCGCGCTGATCACGCACGTGACGGTCTTCTGGGAGACGTTTTACTTCGCCTTGGTTTGGAATCGGCACACGCGTTGGTTGGCGATTGCAATGGCCTTCGTGGTGCATGGCAGTATCGCGATATGTCTGGGCATGATCACCTTCGGTCTGGCGATGATCTTCGCCAACCTCTCGTTTATTTCGCCTCCGGCAATCAGGGCCACGGTGGCATGGTTGGTGGGCCTGTTTCGTCCGCCGCGGCCCGCTGGGGCGCTCGCCAACCAGCCAGCGCGAACGTAACGGCTCCAAGTTTGAGCGGACTTTCGTCGAACCGAAGCCGTCGAAAAATCGTGTTGGTATAAAACACATTCTGGGTTTGCGAAAAAGCAGGTCAAAACTCGCCGGAGACGTTAACCACCGATACGTTCGACTCTGGAGGCTCGTCTTCCGCTCGACCGGCGTTTTCAGGTATAAGGCCATTCATAACATCGCGAGCCTTCTACAAACGAGGCGATTGATACCTCAAGCGGCTGAAAATGCGCCATTCGCAGGATGCAGGATGAAAGTATGGAACTGTTCTTTTCGATCGTTTTCGGGGCGTGTTGGCTGGCTCTGGCGTATGTGTATGGCGGCTACTATTTTTGTCTGCACATAGCCGCCTGGGGACGGCGGGCCGAGAAGCCGCCCGAAGCGGCCCGCGTCCTGAAGCTTTCGGTTATCGTGGCGGCGTGCAATGAAGAGGCGTCGATCGCGGCTCGCATTGGCAACTTGCTAGCAAGCGACTATCCCGCCGATCGGTTGGAAATCATCATCGCCTCCGACGGCTCCACCGATGGCACCGTCGCACGATCGCGCGCCTTTACTGGTGTGCGAGTGTTGGAGTTTTCCGAGAACCGCGGAAGGGCGGCGGCGCACAACGACGCCGTGGCCGCAGCCACCGGAGAGGTGGTCGTATTCACCGACGCCCAGACCGAATTCCGCCCCAATTTCCTCAGCCGGCTGGCTGCGGGGTTTGTCGACCCACAAGTCGGCTGCGTGGTGGGCAACTTGGTTTATCGGAGCGCGGGGTCGAACGTCGCCGAAGCGGAGGGGCTGTATTGGAGAACGGAAAAAGAGACGCGAAAACTGGAAAGCCAAGCCGGGATTCTGGCCACCGGCACTGGCGCTTGCATGGGCGTTCGCCGGCATCTGTGGCAGGAGTTGGCGGGCATCGACGACTGTGATTTCGCCTCGCCGTTGGATGTGATCCTGCAAGGCAGCCGCGTGGCGTACGCGGAGGAGGCCGTCGCCTACGACATTCCCTCGTCGAACCTGCAACAAGAGTTCAAAACCCGCGTGCGGCAAACATCGAAGAATCTTCTGGGCACCTGTCGCCACTGGGGTTGGCGCGGCCTGTATTCCCATCCGTTGGTCAGTTGGGGACTCTGTTCCCACAAAGTGCTGCGTTGGCTAAGCCCCTTCTTTCTCACCGGCTTGCTCTTGAGCAATCTGCTCCTGCTGCCGACGCATGTTTTCTTTCAAGCGACGCTCGTCGGGCAGGGCGTTTTCTATGCCTTCGTGTTGGCCGGACTCCTCGAACACTGGCGCTGGTGGAAAGTTCCCTATTCCTCGGTGGCGCTGAGTTTCTGCGTGGCGAACGCCGGTATGGGCGTCGGCGTGATTCTCGCACTGGCCGGAAGCGCGCCAACAAGTTACAGCAAGGGAGGCCTGTAATGAATCAGGAAAACGCAACCCAAGAGACAAAACGCATTCGCTCGGTGTACGCCCAACGCGACGCCGGCGGTAAGCGAGCGCTCTACTCTTGGAATGCGCCGGGCGCCGCTTTGGTCGAATATCGGAAGCGGCACGTTTGGGCGCGGGCTTTAGACGCCGCCGCGCTGCCGAACTTGAACGACCTCCAAGTGCTCGACGTCGGCTGTGGCGATGGCGCCTGGCTGCGCATGCTCTTGGAGTGGGGCGCGCGGGCCGACCGTCTGCACGGAATCGATCTTCTGGACGACCGCATCGTCGCGGCGCGCGCCAAGTCGACTCCCGGCATCGATTTTCAATGCGGCTCGGGTTGGCCCTTGCCTTACGCCGACAACACTCTCGATCTGACCGCCGCCTCCACGGTCTTCTCCTCCATTCTCGACCCCCAAGCGCGCCTGCAATTGGGAAGGCAGATTAGCCGCGTCACCAAACCGGGCGGTTGTATCATGCTGTACGATTTCATCGTTTCCCATCCCCAAAATCCTCACACCACCGGCATCGGACGGCGGGAAATCAAGCGAATTTTCCCCGGCCTCGAAATTGAGCAATCGCATTGCCTGACGCTCCTCCCGCCGCTGTCGCGCAAACTGACGCCGCTGGCGCCCTGGTTCGCCCATACGCTGGAGTGCGCGTTGCCGTTTCTTTGCACGCACCGCTTGTTCGTCTTACGGCAGAAAGCAGCGCTGGTCGCTGCGGCGTAGTCGGGTGCAGTGGGGGCCTTCCATTTCGACGCACGCTAAAGCGCGAACTCCAACGGCGCTGCGCCAGCACGCGCTTACGCCGCTGGAAATGAGCGCCCCGGTTGATTAAACTGAATGCTTCTCACCTCTCTTTCCCGAACCCCCTGTTCTTCCACCAGCGTTCCAAAAAAGTCCCCCAAAAAAGGCGAAAGCACAATGATCCGATTTTTCTCGTTTGTCGGTTTGGCCATGGCGGCCGTTCTCTCGACAGCCGCCCTCCCGCAGACCACGCAAGCGGCGGAGAAGGTGACCTTGGCCGAGGGAAAACTCGTCATGACCGCGCCCGCTTCCTGGAAACGCAAGCAGCCCCGCGTGAGAATCATCGAACATGAATTTGAAGCGCCCTCCAAGGACGGCGTTTGCCGCGTGACCGTCATGGGCGCCGGCGGCGATGTCAAGGCAAACATCGCTCGTTGGATCAGCCAGTTCACGCAAGCCGATGGCGGTTCGACCAAGAAACGCACCAAACAGAGCCAGGAAAAAGTCGCCGGCCAAACGGTGCATCTGGTTGATATCTCGGGTGACTTTAAGGACCAGCGCGGGCCGTTTTCACCTGTCAAGCTACGCGCCGACTACCGCATGCTGGGCGCGATTATCGTGACCGAAAAAACGGGAAAATACTTTGTGAAGCTGTATGGCCCGAAAAAAGCCGTGGCTGAACACGAACGCGGTTTTCGTGATTTGGTCGGCAGTTTGAAAGTGGTCAAGTAACGTATCTTGTTTGATAGAGGACACCCGTAGTCGGTCTACAAAAGTTACCCCATGCGTATCCATCAACTGTTGGAACATCACGGCGTTTCGCGAAATCCTTTCGCCGAGGAAGACGCTCAAACCGACCCTGTGTTCAAAGAACATTGCATTTTCAGCACCTACCATCCGACATGGGATAAAATCTACGGCAATCCTCGAGATCCTTCGACGTCGATCGTGTTTGGTGAAAAAGGGGCCGGTAAAACGGCCCTGAAGCTGCAAATCTCGCAGCACATCGGCCGCTTCAATTCGGAGCACGCGGGCCAAAAAACCTTCGTCATTCAATACGACGACTTCAATCCCTTTCTCGACCGCTTCCGCGATAAACTGCCCCGCCGAAAACGACGCCCCGAGAGAATGCTGGGCGAGTGGAAACTCTGGGACCACATGGACGCCATTCTTTCGCTGGGCGTCACGCAACTGGTCGACGCCGTGTTGGAGGAGCGCCAGGATGCGGCGACGTCGCCGCTGCAAATTGAGCCCGGCAGCCTGAAAAAACTGGAGCGGCATCAATCTCGCGACCTGCTCTTGCTGGCCGGTTATTACGACCAATCGACGTCTGAGGCGTTTCGCGAACGTTGGCTGCGGCTGCGCCGGCGGCTCAAGCACGCCACCTGGAAAGCACACGCCGATATCGTCTTGGCCACGGTCTGGATCACCGCCGTTATCGCCTTGGTGGCCGTGTTCGCCGCCCAAGGCGGTTTGCCGGCGTTGGGCCCGTTGTGGATCTATTTATTGGCCGGACTTGCCGGTTGGGCGCCGTGGGCTTGGCGGGCGTTGAGACGATTTTGGCTGGCCAGGAAAATCGTTCGTCGGATGCGGGTCGGCAACCGGGAAGCCAGCCCGTTGCGGCGGGTGCTGATGCAATTTACGTCGGCCGATCTTTCCGGGCAGCCGTTTCCCAGCAAAGACCGCACCGACGACCGCTACGAACTGCTGGGGAAGTTTCAGGGCATTTTACGCACGCTCGGCTACAGCGGAATTGTCGTGCTGGTTGATCGCGTGGACGAGCCGCATTTGATCAACGGCTCGGCGCCGCTGATGAAAGCGCTGGTCTGGCCGATGCTCGACAACAAATTTCTCAAGCATCCCGGGCTGGGCCTGAAGCTAATGCTGCCGGCGGAGCTAACGCAGTTCGTCGACCGCGAAGACAGTGACTTTTATCAACGCGCCCGGCTCGACAAACAAAACACCATCCTCTCTCTCGGTTGGACGGGCCAAGCCTTGTACGATGTCGCCAGTGCGCGTTTGCAGGCCTGCGCCGCCAATGGCGAAGCGCCCCGGTTTCGCGAATTTTTTGACGACTCGTTCGCCGACGAACAGTTGATCGAAGCGGTGCGAACGCTCCGCGTGCCGCGTCATCTGTTCAAGTTCATGTATCGGCTGTTGGTGGCGCATTGCAACAAGCACCTCGACGACCAGCCGGTCTGGAAGATCTCCCGCGAGACCTTCGCCGAGCAACTAGCGCTCTACCAGCGTGATCAAGAGGCGTTTTTGCGAGGCATGGGCGCCGGTTGATTTCGTGTTCTTTCCCCGCGACGATTGAGAACCGCCCCGCCGCCCGATATAATAGTCTGTTCGGCTGCCGCCAAGACGCGTTTTTGCGGTCGAGCCTTTTCTTGAATCGACCGGGCGCATGGCGGCGCTGGGCCGACCATTTCACTTCTGCCGGCGGTATCCATGAAACTACGGGTTGGGTTGGTCGGTTTGGGCGATGCTTGGCGCGTGCGGCATCGGCCGGCGCTGTTGGCTCTGGCCGACCGGTACGAAATTCGTGCGGTGTGCAGTCAGGTGGCGGCCCAAGCAGAGCAAGTCGCCCGCGATTTCAACGCCGTTTCGGTCGACGGGTTTCGGGCGTTGGCCAATCGGCCCGATGTAGACGCCATACTTGTGTTGGGTTCGCAGTGGTACGACCCCGCCCCCATTCTTGCCGCCTGCGAAGCGGGCAAGGCCATTTATTGCGCGCCGGCGTTTGATATCGTGCCTGAGCGGGCCCGGGAAATCAAGAACCGCGTTGAGCAATCCGGAATCGCTTTCATGGCGGAGTTTCCCAGACGGGTTTCGCCGGCCACGTTGCGGCTGAAGGAGCTTATCGCGACTCGGCTGGGCGCGCCACGGTTGCTGTTTTGCCATCACCGCCTGACCGTCAACCCGCCCAACGGACACAAGCACGGCAGCCGACGCATGGCGGCCGGCGCGCGTGAGTTTTTGGAGCTTGTCGATTGGTGTCGTTACGTTGTTGGCTCCGATCCGGTGTCGGTCTTGAGCGTTAAACATTCGGCCGGCGACCAGGACGACTACCAGATGATGAGTCTTGACTTTTCCGCCTTGAAAGAAAATGGCGCCGGGCCTTTGGCGCAGATCAGTTGTGGCCGTTACCTCCCCGACGCCTGGCGCGAGGCGATCGCCTTTCGCCCGCCCGCGGGGCTGCAAGTCTCTTGTGAAAATGGGGTCGCGTTTATTGATCTGCCGGCCAAGTTGATCTGGTTCGATAAGGCGGGCGAGCATGTGGAGTCGCTCGATACCGAACGGCCTGTCGGCGAACAACTACTGACGCATTTCCATCGGGCGGTCACTAGTTTGGTGCGAAAATCGTCTGATCTGGAAGACGCCTACCGCGCTTTGCAGATCGTGCTTATGTCGCAGCAAAGCGCTGCGGAAGGGCGCCGTCTGCCGATCACGTTTTAGCGGGCAATGGGTTCGCAAAGCCGATCCAGGAGCCGATCCAGGAAATAGAACCCGCGTCATTTTTTTGGAAGGGCTCAGCTTTCGCCCGCCGTGATCTTCTCCAAAACCGATTTCAGGCGCCCGTTCATACTTTCCTCGTTGGCGATGATATCCAAACCGACCACCACCGCCCAGAGTGGTAGGTTTTGGAACTCTGACTGACTGATTTTGACAAGATCTTTATGCGTGCATAACACGGCTTGGGCGTTTTGCCCTTGCGACCAACTCTCCAGCGATTCAAGGTCGTGTTGTGTGTAATCGTGGTGGTCGGGGAATTCGCGAAAGGCCGCCGGTTGCACGCCGATTCGAGCCAGTGTTTGCTGGAAACCGGCCGGGTTGCCAATGCCGCAGAACACGGCCACGCGCCGGTCGTCGAGATAAGAAAGCTCCTTTTGTTCTCCGCTGGAGTTGAGCAGATAACGCGGCCGGTGGACCGCTTCCACCCAGGCGGCTTGCGGCGCCCGGCGGGCGACTTCGTCGCGAATCGACTTTCGCTCAGCGGCCGAGAGCAAATCGGCCCGAGAAAGCACAACCACATCGGCCCGGGCCAAGCCCGTGAGCGGTTCACGCAGCGTTCCGCGAGGAAACAGCCTGCGCCCACCAAACGGTTCGAGGCCGTCGAGCAGAACGATATCAAGGTCGCGAGCGATGCGGCGGTGCTGGAAGGCGTCGTCGAGAAGAATCAGTTGGCAACCAAATTCCCTGATCGCGTTTTCCGCCGCCGCCACCCGGTCGGGATTTTGCAGGTGAGGAACGCCGGGCAGTTTTTGTTCGAGTTCCAACGCTTCGTCGTTACGGCGGCCAGCTTTCGCTCCATAACCGCGACTCACCAGCCCGACGCGCACATCGTGGCGGGCGAACCAACGGGCCAGCCACTCGATCATGGGCGTTTTTCCCGTGCCGCCGAGTGTCAGATTGCCCACGCTCACCACCACCGCCGACACACGCCGGATATTCGCCCGCTTGGCGTCGTAACGCCAATTTCGCCAACGCACCACCCAACCGTACGGCGCCGCCGCCAGCGCCGCTAAAAAACGAAAGTAGCTCGGCCAGAGGCCGCGCCGCTGGCCGCTCACCAAAGCGCGAAAGTCACTGGAGTCGAGCACTGCCGCACCTGTTGGGTATCATGCCGGGAAAGATGGCGCCCAGCGGCATCAACGAAGCCGCCATCGACTCTCCCAAAAGTTCTCTGACATTTCTTCATCAAGAATGTTCGGAACGATCATGATAATAAATCGAAGGGGCCAGGGTTAGAGCAAACGCGAAAGCCCACGCTCATGGTTCGAGCGTTCCTTAGAGCTCCTAAGGCGAGCGGCAGATGGAAATTTACCTAATACAAGCACGAAGCGCAAGCGAGTGAATCGGCAAACGGTCAGTCCCGCGTAGGCGGGAACCCAAAAATACTGCCTTTAGTCCGCTTCGTTACTCACGACTAGCGATTCACCAAAACTCAACGTCACGCTGAACCAGTACAGACAAAGCGACGGTCTTAATTTGTGGTCGCAATTGCCCCCGCCACCGTGAATATTGGCGTTCGTGGTTGCGCGTGTTTTTTTGGCCTTACTGCTGGCGGTACGGCTGGCCCGTTTCGTAGCGTGCTTGGCGATCTCGCAGCGGTTGGCGTTGTTCTTCGGGGCAGGCTTCGATCGCTTTTTTTACGGCCGCCAGGGCTTCATTAAATTGACCCTTGCTGGCTAGCGCCGCGGCCAGCGTATCGAGGTATTGGTAGTCGGACTGGCCATCGAGTTTGATCGCCCTTTCGGCGGCCAAGAGGGCTTGCCGGGAATCGCGAAAGCGGGGGTCGGGGCAGGTGGCCATCAGCCACGCCGCTCCTTGATACGCCACGCCCAGGGCGTCGTCGAGGCGAATCGCTTTTTGATAATCTTGCGCGGCGCGGGGCCAGTTTCCCAACGACCGATAGGCGTCGGCGCGGGTGGCATGCAAGCCCGCGTCTTGCGGTTGGAGTCGAACGGCGTCGCTGTAGTCGGCCAACGCCTTGGTGTAATCGGCCAGTTGAAAATAGGCATGGCCGCGGCTGGCGTACGAGGCGGCGTCGTCCGATTTGAGATCTAACGCCTGTGTGTAATCGGCCACGGCGTTTTTGAAATCTCCCAGTTCGTAACGGATTTCGCCGCGATTGAACCAAGCGTTCTGGTACGCGGGCTGCAACTGCACGACCTTGCTGAAATCGGCCAGCGCACTTTCGTAGTCGCCCTGCATGGCTAGGCTCACGCCGCGATTCTGCAGGGCCTTCCAGCGGTTGGCGTCGCGTTGGACGGCGGCTTCAAAATCGGCCAAGGCGAGGCGATCAAGCTGGGCCGCCTGTTCGGCGTTCCCGGCGTCGCTTTGTTTCGTCGCCTGGCCGGCATAGGCTTCGCCTCGACGGTTGTAGGCCCAGGCGGCGAGTTTTCGGCAGTAGTCTCGGGCGGTTTTGCCAGTGGCCGAATCGGCGGTTGCCTCGCATTCGGTGATCGCTTCGGTGAGTTGCTCCACCGATTTCGCCTGTTGCGAAAGTGTGAACAACTCGGCCAGACGAGCTTTCATGTCGGTCGGCTGTTGCCAGGCGCGGGCCGTTGCGGTGAACACTGTTGCGGTGAACACTGTTGCGGTGAACGCTGTACCAAGCAAAACAACGACCACCGCCGCTGTCCGACACAATTGCAATCGTCTCATGGCTACCGCCTCCTACGTTTTCAATACCGCCGAGAACACTCGCCAAACGCTCACTCGTGAGGCTCTGTCATGTTCATCGGGTCGAGCGCCCCTTGCAGCGTCGCTTCGGGCAAAATCCCTTCCTCGCGGCACAACTGCCGAATCGTTTTCCCCGACTTGAACGCCTCTTTCGCCAACGCCGACGCCTTTTCGTATCCAATGTAAGGATTCAAACTCGTGACCATCGAAAGGCTTTTTTCCACCGCCGCTTCGCAAACGTCGGCGTTCGCCTCCATGCCTTCCACGCAAAATTCCACGAACGCCCGGCAGCAGGAAGCCAGCAAGTGGATGCTTTCCAGCGCCGTATGCCCCATCACCGGCATCATGATATTGAGTTGAAATTGGCCGCCCGCGGCGCCGCTCAGGGCGAGCGTTTGGTCGTTGCCGATCACGCGTGAGGCCACCTGCATCATGCTTTCGCACATCACGGGGTTGACCTTCCCCGGCATGATCGAACTACCCGGCTGACGCGTCGGCAGTTGCACTTCATAAAAACCGCAGCGCGGCCCCGAACCCAGCCAGCGGATATTATTCGCCACATGGAACAACGTTGTAGCAATCGTTTTGAGTTGGCCGTGGCAAGCGACCAAGCCATCGCGCGAGGCGTTGGCTTCGAAATGATCCTTCGCCTCCACGAAGGATATACCGAATTCCGCAGCCAGCACCTCCGCCACCCGCCGGCCAAACTCCGGATGCGTATTGATTCCCGAACCGACCGCCGTGCCGCCCACCGGCAGTTCACAAACGGACTGAATCGCCTGCTCGGCGCGTTCTTGGGAAAGTTCGAGTTGACGGGCAAAGGCGCCGATTTCCTGCCCCAAACGCAAGGGCGTGGCGTCCATCAAATGGGTGCGGCCGATTTTGATGATTTGATCCCAGTCGTTCGATTTTTGCCGCAAGGCATCGCCCAGTCGCTTGAGCGCGGGGATTAAATCGTTCTTCAATTCGGCCGCCATCGCCACGTGAATCGCGGTGGGGAAGGTGTCGTTGGTGCTCTGCCCCATATTCACATGGTCGTTAGGATGCACCACCTTTTCGATGGCGAATCGATCGCCGCCGAGAAGCTCGATCGCGCGGTTCGAGATCACTTCATTCACATTCATATTGCTCGAAGTGCCCGAGCCGGTTTGAAAGACATCGATCGGAAATTCGCCGTCGTGCTTGCCTTGCCAAACTTCCCGGCAAGCCGAAAGCATCACCTCAACCTGTTTGTCGTCCAGCGGATTCTTACCGCTGCCGGTCAGTTTGCCTAAATCACGATTCGCCGAGCCGCAGGCGTATTTCACCGCGCCCATGGCGTGAATGAGCGGCGGCGGCAATGTCCAACCGGAAATGGGGAAATTCTCCACGGCGCGCTGCGTTTGGGCGCCGTAATAAGCTTGGGCGGGCACCTGCACCTCGCCCATGGAATCTCGCTCGATGCGAAAGGCTGACATATGATTTACTTCGCGTACGTAAATGAAGAGAATTACTCACCGCGCCGCCAAGAAACGCCACGGCCGACTTGCGACCATGATAACGCGAAAATCCTGCGTCTCCAAGCAGCCACGCCGCTGGAGCGAGCTTCCGAGAAAAACACGCTTATACCTTCTAACACAACTTGGTGGGTCAGCATCACACTCCGTGTTTGAAACGGCAAACAGGGGTTATGTTAGGAGCTCTTGGCGCCTGCGCTGGCCTTTGTGGCAAAAACGATTTTTTGGTTGCGCCCAACGGCCGCGCCATGTTCTCGGCGTTCCCCGTGGTTAAAATGTTTTTTTGTCGGTCGGTGAAATTACTTCCAAAAACTCCTTTTGAGAAAACCTTAAATGCCCTGGATCTCTGAAACCGCAGCCGGTATTTCCCGTGAGAACATGCTCGAAATTCTGGAGGCGGCCGTCGCGGAAGCCAAAAAACGAATTTGCGGCGCCCCCAAGCGCGTGCTTCTGTTGCCGCCCGATATCACACGCATGCATTCCGGCGCCGGTTGGATTACCGAAGCGCTGTACGATTTGTTAAGCCCCGAGGCCGATGTTCACGTCATTCCCACGCTGGGCCAGCACGAACCGCATACGCCGGCGCAAAATCGGCAAATGTTTGGCGGCATTCCCGAAGATCGTATCCATGCCCACGATTGGCGCCGCGGCGTGGCGGCGGTGGGAGAAATCGGCGCCGACTTCGTCAAGGAAGTCAGCGGCGGCGCGGTGGATTGGCCGATTCCGATTTTCCTCAACGATCAACTGTGGCGCGAAAAGTGGGACATCATCATCAACGTCGGCCATGTGGTTCCGCATGAAGTGCTCGGTTTCGCCAACCACAACAAAAACTACTTTATCGGCTTGGGCGGCAAAGACACCATCTGCGCCGCCCACATGATGGCCGCCGTGTGTGGCATTGAAAACAACCTAGGCAACTTGCTCACGCCGGTGCGGCAATGTTTCAATAAAGCGGAAGATGAAATGCTCGGCCATCTGCCAGACTTCTACATTCAAGTGGTGCTGGCCCGCAACGCCGAAGGGCGGCTCGTGCATACCGGCGTGCATATCGGCGACGACCTGGAAACCTATCTCAGCGCGGCGCGGCAAGCCCGCGATGAGAACATTGCCATTCTTGAAACGCCGCTCGACAAAGTCGTGTGCGTGATGCAAGGCGATGAATTTTTCAGCACTTGGGTGGCGAACAAGGCCGTGTATCGCACCCGCATGGCGCTGGCCGATGGCGGTGAACTGCTCATTCTCGCTCCCGGACTCAAACGTTTCGGCGAGCAGCCGGAGGTCGACGCCTTCATTCGGAAATACGGCTACGTCGGCACGGAGCGCGTGATGTCGCAATATCGGGAAAACGCCGAAATGCAAGATCTGGCGCACGCCACGGCGCATTTGATACACGGTTCGTCGGAAGGCCGCTTCAAAATCACGTACGCACCGGGGCATCTGAGCCAAGCGGAGGTGGAAGGGGTCAATTTTTCCTACGCTTCGCTGGAAGAGATGACGGCCCGATATTCGGTTTCAAACCTCAGCGAAGGTTTTCACCACACCGCCGATGGCGAGCGGTTCTATTTTATTCCGACTCCATCGGCCGGCTTGTGGGCCACGCGAGAACGCCTGTTCCAGCGAGAATCGGGGTTTGGCGCCGACGTCGGCTAAAAATCAACACGGAACAAATTGCCGCAAGGCTTTTTAAGGACACGCCTTATCGCTTTTTGTGGCCTTCTGGAATTCGTCGCGGCGATCTTGGCCGATTTGACGATTTCTGATAAAAAGACGCTTCGCGCGAGCCGGTCTCGCCTGCCGAACCGACGCAACTCCACGAAGGAGGTTGCCGGCGCAGCAGGGGAGCGACGCGAGATTTGTTTTCTCAAGGATGGCCCGGCGCACGGTTTCCCACCGCGCCGATTCGATGGATCGATCATGAAAAATTTCTTACGCGCCATAAAAATTGTCTTTCGGCAACGGCTCACGATTGCCGGATTGATTACCACTTCGGTTTGTGTGGCGGCGCTATGGGGCGGCAATTTTGGCATTGTCTATCCCTTTGTCGAAGTCGTGTTTAAGGGGAAATCGCTCCCCGTATGGAACGACGAAAATATCGCCAAGTCGGAACATGCCCTGGCGGAACTCCAACAGCATTTGGCCTCGCTGCAATTGCAACGTGAGCGTCAAACGCGAGACAACACGAAGCAAATAGCCCGCCAAATCGGTCTGACCGAGAATCAGATCTATCTGGAACGCGCAAAAGTCCAACAGGCGCGTTGGCTCAAGGGCTGGTTCGATCAGTACGCGCCGCGCGGCGTGTACGCCACGCTGGTTGCGTTGGTGGGGGCGTTGTTTGTGGCCACGGTCTTCAGGCTGATATTCTTCCTGGCCAACCTCTTTATGTTGGAAAAGCTGATCCAACGCACCGGGTTTGAATTGCGCAATCTTTTTTATCGGCGCACGTTGCGATTGGGCGTCGATGAATTCGACGAAGCGCACACCACCACGCTCATGAGCCGCTTCACCTACGACATGGACGCCCTCACTCAGGGCTTGCACATGCTGTTTGGCCGGGCGATTGGCGAGCCGTTGAAAATGGCGGTTTGTCTGGCGGGAGCGGCTTACGTCTCTTGGCGGCTGCTGCTGCTGACGCTTCTCATTACGCCGCTGGCCGCATATTTGGTCAGCCGGCTGGCGGGTTCGATCCGACGCCACAATCGTCGGGCCATGGAGCATATGTCAGACCTTTACGCGCATCTGGCGGAGTCGTTTCAAGGAATACAAGAAGTCAAGGCTTTTACCATGGAGCGGAGGGAGCGGCGCCGCTTTCATGAAACCTCGCGAACCTACTTCAACCAATCGCTAAGAATCGCCCTCTACAGCGCCATGACCAAGCCGATCACGGAACTCATCGGCGTGGCCATGATCGCGGTGGGAGTCATGGTCGGCGGCTATCTGGTGATGAATCAGGAAACGCATGTGCTGGGCGTCCGCATGACGAGCGAAGCGTTGACGCTCGGCGGCTTGCTTTTGTTTTACGGGTGTTTGGTGGGCGTGGTCGATCCTGGCCGCAAGTTGGGCGATGTGCTGGGTTACATCCAACGTGGCGTGGCGGCGGCCGATCGGATTTTCGATATGCTGGACCGGGAGCCAACAATTAAGAGTTCTGGAAATCCTCTCGATTTACCAAAGCCGCATCGCGAGTTGTCTTTTGAACATGTCGACTTCCAGTACGTCGAAGGCCAGCCGATATTGCATGATATCCAGTTCAGTATTCCCTTCGGCCAGTCGCTGGCGATTGTCGGCCCCAATGGCTGCGGCAAGAGCACTTTGGCCAAGCTCATTCTGAGGTTCTACGACCCCGCCGCCGGTTCCGTGCAACTCAACGGCATCGACTTGCGGCAACTGCGCGTGCGAGATGTGCGCGGTCGGATCGGTGTTGTATCACAACAATCGTTGTTGTTCGACGATACGATCATGGAAAACATCCGCTATGGTTCGCCGCTCGCCACCGACGACGAAGTGATTGCCGCCGCAAAAAAAGCGCACGCTCACCAGTTCATTCTGGAAAAACTGGAACACGGCTACCAAACCCAGGTGGGCGAGCGGGGAGGGCGAATTTCCGGCGGCCAACGCCAACGCATTGCGCTGGCCCGCGCCATTCTTCGCGATCCTGAAATTCTCCTGCTCGATGAAGCAACCAGCCAGGTCGATATCGAAAGCGAACAACTCATCCACCGTGCGTTGCAGGCTTTCATTCGAGGACGCACCAGCATCATGATCACGCATCGGCTCTCGACGCTCGCGCTGGCCGACCGCATACTCGTGATGGACGCCGGCCGCATCATCGATTTGGGAACGCACGATGAACTGCTAGGCAGGTGCGAATTGTATCGGAATCTGCATCAGATTCAGCTTCGGCAATCGGCGTAGCACCTGTCCAAGAACTGTTCCGTATTTTTTGGATGCGGGCCAGGCCCAGGCGATGTCTTTAATCTTATGTCCTAGAAGGATAATAGCTATTAGCCGGTGGTCGAGCGCAGCGAACACCACCGGAGGATCGAGCCCGCGATATTCCGCATCCCGGCGGGATGCCAGCGGCGCCATCATTCCCGCGTTTCGTCATTCCCGCGCAGGCGGGAATCCAGTGACGTGCGCGACCGACTGGATTCCCGCCTGCGCGGGAATGACGACAATGACGGCGTTGTTTTGAGCGTTGTTGTTTCGAGGCGTTTCTCGCGCCAGCTGCATCTGGCATCCCGCCGGGATGCACGTTCGTTGCGTTGGCCTACCGGCGGTGTTCGCTGCGCTCGACCGCCGGCTAATGGCTGTCAAGCCTCCGGCTTGCAAGGAGCGCTGTTGCACCCGCAAGCAACCACCAGGAAAAATTGAGCAATTCTCGCTCGACGCAATGCGAAAGGCCGCTTGCGTCGGGGGAGGACACAAGCGGCCAATCGTTGCACATCCCGGTTCGTCGGGTGGGCATCTCTCTCAAGAGGAGATGAGCTTCTTAGAACAGGAAGATCGCGTCGAAGCCGGCGGTGAGGAGGTCGTTGTCGGTTCCGTTGTCGTAAGGATTGCCGACGCCGTCGAATTTGTCGTAACGAATTTCCGGCCGAAAAATGATATTGCTGTTCGGCTTGTAGTTGGCGCCGAGCGTGAGGTTGTAATAGTTGCCAGCGCCGGCGGTGTTGATGCCCACGCGGGCGCCGTCGTCGTCGCGGAACCATTCCGCCCGCAAACCGTACGAAAGACAATCCGTGACGGTGTAGATCACGTACTGGTTGATGCCGTACCATTCGCTGTTGGCGCCGCCGGGAACGCTGCTATTGACGCCCAGGTCGTGTTGAAAAACGTACTTCAGGCGGTCGGTAAGTTCGTGCTGCAAGACCCAACTGTTCATGTAGATGTCGCCCGAGACGCCGTTGTTGCCGTTGCGAAGTTGCGAGCCATCGCCGAAGTCGCCGACGTTCACCATCCAGGAGAGGTTGGTGCATTCGTTGATATCGTGCGAGATGCCGCCGAGGAAGGTGGAGGCGTTGTTGAAGTTGTCGAAGCCGCTATCCCAACCCATGGTCCAACCGCCGTAAATGGTAGTGTCGTCGGAATAGGTATAGCTGGCCAGGGCGCCGGTGTGGGTGAACGGCTCGCCATAGTTTTGCGTCATGGCGTGTGAATAAAAGAAGTTGCCCGGCGCGGCCACGACTTCATACCCGATGGGCGTGAAAAAGCGGCCGATCTTCACCGTCAAATCATTGACTGCAACCTCCGCGTACAACTGCGGAATGGCCGAGCCATATTGGTTGGAGCTGTTCCAGCCGAAATCCCAACCTTGATCGCCGAAGGCTTGGGTGTCAGGACCATCGGCGCCGAAAACATAATCGGCCCGGAAACCCCAATCGGATCCGTTGCCGCCGGTGTCGACGGTCTTCTCGCCGAAAATCCAGACCTGATTCGCGACAAACTCGCCGGCCACGTTATTAAAGGGC
>JAJRWU010000050.1 GCA_024276655.1 Planctomycetota bacterium | reverse complement strand
TGCACCGCAATTGAATCAAAGTCCCTTGCTTTTGGCCTAAATGCGAAAAACGCAACCCAGAAATACTGCCTTTAGTCCGCTTTGTTACTCACGACTAGCGATTCACCAAAACTCAACGTCACGCTGAACCAGTACAGTTTCGAGGCGTTTCTCGCGCCCGCTGCATCTGGCATCCCGCCGGGATGCGTCGTTCGCTGCGGCAGCCTACCGGTGGTGTTCGCTGCGCTCGACCACCGGCTAATGGCTGGCAAGCCTCCGGCTTGGCGGGGATTTCATAACACCATTGCACGGAATATATCTTGGACAGGTCTAAGTCATACAATGAATAACCACAGAGGGTGCCGAGCACACGGAGTTAGAGGCGTCGGGCGTCATCCATGGCCTTGAGTCCTTTCTCTGTGGCCTCTGTGGCCTCTGTGGCAAAAACGATTTTTTGGTTGCGGCCATCGGCCGCGCTACGAATTCCTTGTGCTCCGTGGCAAACTTTAGCTAGAAGAATGTCCTGAAAACTCTAGGATACATCGAACAGTGAATTGGAGAACGCCATGCTAGACCGCGAAGAATATGTCGAACAGGCTCATTTCTTTGGCGTCTTGGGCGACCGCATCGGCCAAAATACGCCCATGCAGGAAATTCTTTCGCAGGTGCGCGAAGAGATTTTGGCGACGTCCGACCTGCCCAAGGCGATCGACTACTTACTCAGCGAGCTCAAGCACGCCGGCGTGTTTCACACCGCGATGGCTCGCATGTCGCATTATTTCACCGCCTTTCAAGCCTATGTGGTGGAGGCCGCCGAAGATGATCGGGGGCGGTTCGATTTGCGCGTCGCGATTGATATTTTGCGTGAAGAGGCGTTGTATCGGGCCCAAGAAAACATGGGGCCGCAGGGACTTTTTCTGTACCAGTTCGAGGTGCTCTGCCGCAACCGAATGTCGTACGACCGAGGGCTGGCCGCAATCGCCGAAGACCCCTACTTCGACGCCGATTGGCGAAAATGGATCCTCACCGTGCGCCGCCAAATGGGGTTGGTCGATTTCGCCGACCTGATCTATGTCCGCAGTGAATACTACGTTGAACAGCAACAACGCAAACGGCAACCCGTTCCCGCCGACGAACCGCCGCCGCTGTTCGGCGTTCGCGAAGGACGCATCGCGTTGGCGAATCGGCATAAGAACCCGGTGTTTTTGTTCGCCGCCTTGCAGCGGCAACTGGCTTACCCGGAAGCGCCGAAGCCGCGCACGCCCGACGTCGTGACACTCGTCATACCTCAGCTCCAAAACACGGTGGCGCGGCTGGAAACCCGCGTTCAAATGCTCGAAGAGGAACAGCGCGGCGGCATCGATCTGACCAAACTCTACGAGCGTCCGCCGAAAAAGGGCGAATGAGCGAACGCCTGCTGGAGTGAACGCGAATACAAGGCGAGATGATCGAACGGGGCTTCGGCGACGGTAGGCGTCTGTCCACGACCTTTTCCATGAAATGGCCCTAATTGATGGGCCGATGCTTGGAACGCTGGTTTGTTCGCACGCGGCTCAGTGTTGCCGTTTTTGCGACAGGAACCATTCGTACAGTTTGGGGTTGTTGTAGGTTTCGGTCCAGGAGTTGTGGCCGGCTTCGGGATAAATGGTGAACTGCACGTCGCCGCCGGCTTTCTTCAGGGCGTCGACCATCGCCTGCGAGCGTGCAATGGGAACGGCGCCGTCTTTGCCGCCGTGAAACACCCATGTCGGCAGGTGCGGGTAAAGCCGGGTGCGATAGGTTTCTCCGCCGCCGCAAATCGGCGCGATTGCGGCCAGCCGATGCGGCGCGTACGCCGCCAACGCCCATGTGCCAAAACCGCCCATGCTCAAGCCCGTGACATAAATCCTGTCTTGATCGACTTTGTGCGTTTTTGCGACGTCGTCAATCAAGGCCAGCAGTTCGTTGGGCTGCCACCATTTTTCTTTGGGGCACTGCGGCGAAACCACGATAAAGGGAAACTGTTTGCCCTCTTCGATCAGCATCGGCGGGCCATGCACCTTCACCAAGTTGAGGTCGGTTCCGCGTTCGCCGGCGCCGTGTAGGAACAGCAACAGCGGCCAAGCATCTTGTTTTTCATAATCTTGCGGCAAGTAGAGCAGGTAATCCATTTCGACTTTGATATTCGTCGAAAGCTTGGCGGGCGATTGGCCGGTGGTTTTTGCACCTTCGTCGGCTAGCAGCGCGCGGTTCGCCAAACAGAGAATGATTGCGAAAGAGAAAAATCTGACGTTGTAAAACATAGCCGTTACTTTCATGTTGCTGATAAAACTTCACACGGCTGGCAATGGATCGTTTAACGGCAAGCCGAAGGCGGCTGTGTTTTCCTGTCTTGCCCGAACGCGTGGGCTCAAAACGCAGCCGCCTTCGGCTTGCCGTTAAACGAAAAATGCGGCATTTTCAACCGTGAGCGGTATAAAGATAACCATAACCCTACGCCGATTCTAGCAGCCCCGCCAACACTTTGCCGGGTTGGCCGTCGAGCAGCGATTCGTTTCGGGTGTTGCGTTGGAAGGTCATTTGCTTTTCACCCAGACCGAACAAGTGCAAGAGCGTGGCGTGGTAATCGTAATGATTCACGACGTTCTCCACGGCGTGGTGGCCGAATTCGTCGGTCGCTCCGTAAACGCCGCCGGCTTTGAAGCCGCCGCCGGCCAACCACATGGTGAAACCGTAGGTGTTGTGGTCTCGCCCAACTTTCGCGGGACCGGCGTCGTTTTGAATTACGGGAAGCCGCCCCATTTCGCCGCCCCAGTGAACGACCGTCGACTCCAACAGCCCGCGTTGTTTTAAGTCCTTGACCAAGGCCGCGGCCGGTTTGTCGGTTTTCAAGCAAGCCGCCGGCAATGCGGAGCGCAGGCTGCCGTGATGATCCCAGAATTGATTTTTCGTAAACACCTGTACGAAGCGCACGCCGCGCTCCACCAGCCGGCGGGCGATCAAACAGCGGGAGCCGTATTCTTGCGTGGCCGGTTCGTCGATGCCGTACATGCGGTGCGTGGCCGCTGTTTCCTGATGGATGTCGAGTGCTTCGCGCGCCGCCGATTGCATACGCGCCGCCAATTCAAAGTTCGATATTCTGGCGGCTAAATCGAGCTCGCCGGGGTTTCGCTCCAACTGCTCCCGATTCAATCGATTGACAAAGTCGAGGTAGTTCCGCTGCGCTGCGCCGCGCAGGTATTCGGGCGGCTCCAGATTGAGAATGCGCGGCTCGCGCGGCCGGATGACCGTGCCCTGATATAGCGAAGGCAGCCAACCGTTGTTCCAGTTCAACACACCCTCGACCGGCAAGCCCTTGGGGTCGGTCATCGCGACATACGCCGGCAGGTTATCGGTTTCGGCGCCGAGAGCGTAGGTCAGCCAACTTCCCAGCGACGGCCGACCACGTTGGATGCGGCCCGAATTCAAGGCGTGTATCGACTGCCCATGATTATTGACGCCGGTGTGCATCGAACGCACTACGGTGATATCGTCCACGATGTCGCTCAAATGCGGCAGCAGTTCCGAAACCGACGTGCCGCATTGCCCGTG
Organism: Planctomycetota bacterium; assembly: GCA_024276655.1. Lineage (GTDB taxonomy): Bacteria > Planctomycetota > Planctomycetia > Pirellulales > Pirellulaceae > SZUA-33. Next base: position 4,250 of record JAJRWU010000050.1, on the reverse strand, counting down.
TTGCCAAAACTTCCAAGGACTGCCCAACACCTTGGTGCTGGCTTGGGCGGCGTTGTCGTATTTGATGGCGCCGGGAAAATCTTGGCCGTCGAGCTTGGTGAGAATCGGCTTGGGGTCGAGCAGGTCGACATGGCTCGGTCCGCCCTGCATGAAGAGCGAAATGACGGCGCGGGCCTGGGCCGGTTTTTCTGGCGTCTTGGGCGTCAGATCAAACACCGGCTTCTCCAGCGATGGCTGGAACGGCGCGGCCCGGGCTTCCTCGTTTTGCAGCAACCAAGCCAAGGCGACATTCGCCAAGCCGGCGCCAAGAAAGCGGCGGCGGCTGGTGTTCGAGCAGGAAGATTCGTTGGTCATCGGGAAAGACCCTCTCAAAAAAGAAGCTGCACTACTCAACATATAAAAAGCGACTCGAACTGAGCAGCGCCTGGCAAAACGACGCCCAGGCCCGCTGCTTGGCAACTTCGGCGGACGCCTTTTTATCGCCGCTAAGAAACACCTGCTCTTGGCCCGCGATAAACGCCGCCGCCGCCGCGCGTTCCTCTTCGCTCGCCGGTTGGCCAAACACCAACTCCCAGGCTTGGGCAATACGAGCGGAACTGTTTTCAGGACCGACGCCGGCGTCGGCCTGAAGACGTTTGGCCAAACGCGCGGAAAAATCCAACACCAGGGTGCTGTTCATCATCATCAAGGCTTGTGAGGCTACGTTCGACACCACGCGAGATTCGCAGTTGGGGTTCATGGTGGGGCTATCGAATGTTTCCATCGCGCTCAAGGGCCGGCTGCGGCGAACCTGTATATAAACGCTGCGGCGAAAATCTTGGCCGTTGAGCGAAACGGCGGAGCCCGGCTTGCGTTCGCCGTCGAGGTTTTCGCGTCCGATCACGATCTGGCCGACTTCGTCTTGCATGACCGGAATCGGTTCTCCGTACAGATCGAACACCAGTTCGCCGCTGGCGGCCAGCATGGCGTCTCGAACGATTTCCGCCTCCAAACGCCGAATCGACATACGGCCGTAAAGTTTGTTGTCGGGGTCGACCGCATCATGCTCCGGCCGCCGCCGCGAAGATTGCTGATAGGCCGCCGAGGTCATGATCAAACGGTGCAGTCGTTTCACTTGCCAGCCGCCGGCCACGAACTCCGCAGCCAGCCAATCGAGCAGTTCGGGGTGCGTGGGCCGCTGGCCGAGCAGGCCGAAATCGGAGGGCGAGGCGACGATGCCGCGTCCAAAATGATTCAGCCAAATACGGTTCACGATCACCCGCGCCGCCAGCGGATGGCGGGGGTCGGTCAACTGTTTTGCGAACGCCAACCGCCGACCGGTGGTGGGAAGTTTCTCGTTGTTGCCGGATATGTCGCCGGCGACGGTCTGCGAGAGCGCGGCCAAACGGCCGGGCTGCACTTCCTGCTTGGGCTGTTCGTAATCGCCGCGATGGAAAACGAACGTCGGCGCGACGTGTTGCGGCGTTTCGGTGAGCACGCGGAGGAAAAGTTCGCGTGGAATGGCTTCTCGAATTTTAGCCGCGCGATCGGAGTAACGTTTGAGGTCGACCGCGGCGAGCGAATCTCGCAGCGCTTTGGCCTGGGCCGCATACTGTTTGATCTGCTTGGCCGCCGGAGCGTTGAATTGCGCCAGCGTGGCGAGCGTTGCGGCGGCGCCGGCGTACTGGTTCAGCAGCGCGGTTTGTTCGGGGTTGCGTTTGTTGGCGGCGAGCGCTGCGGCCTTGCGCAGCGCTTCCCGCAAGGCTTTGGGGGCTTTTTCCAGCTCTTGTTTTCGCGTTTCGGCCAGGGCTGTTTTTTCCAACGCCTTGCGTTGGGCGTCGAGCTTGGCGGCCCGAACGTGGCGTTCGCGGTCGTACAGATAAAGCGAACCGCTGCTGATCTGCGCGATGCTGGGCCGCGTTTTCAAGAGCGCCTTTTGTTCATCGGTCCGCTCCTTGGCCGGTGTTTGATAGGCCAGACGCAGCGGAGCGCGTTTTTCCTCGGGCAGTTTGAGCAGCTCTTCTTCGAGTGTTCGGGCGATGTACATTTTCGCTTTTTCGGCCCGCTCCTGATCGACCAGCGCCGCTTCGGCGTTAATTTTTTTGGCCAATGCGCGGTCGGCTTCCGTGTACAAGGAAACGCGACGCGCGTTGGGCGCCTTCCAGTGCTTCCAGTCGTAGGCCGGTTCAAAAATCGCTCGCATGCGGTAGTAATCGACTTGCGAAATCGGGTCGTAGCGATGGTCGTGGCATTGGGCGCAGCCGACCGTCAAACCCAACAGCGACGACGAAACGATTTTGATCGTATCGGCCACCACGCCATTGCGGGCCACACTCTGATCAATCCCGCCGGAACCAGTGCCATCGGGCGCCATTCTCAAAAAACCGGTGGCGGTGAGTTGCTCGATTTTTCGCGGCGAAAGATCACCCGTTTCCGGCGGCGCCATTTCATCGCCCGCCAACTGCTCTTGAATGAAGAGATTGAACGGTTTGTCGGCGTTCAAGGAGCGGATCACATAGTCGCGATAACGATACGCCCAAGGTCGGACGGTATCCGCTTCGGTGTAACCTTCGGAGTCGGCGTAGCCCGCCACATCGAGCCAGTGGCGTCCCCAATGTTCGCCGTAATGCGGCGAAGCCAACAGTCGATCAATCAAGCGTTCGTAGGCGTTGGGCGCGTCGTCGGCGAGAAAGGTTTGAATCTCTTCCGGCGTGGGCGGCAGGCCGAGTAGATCGAAACTGGCGCGGCGAATCAAGGTGCGGCGGTCGGCGCGGGGCGAAAAGGAAAGGTTCTCTTTTTCCAGGCGAGACAACACAAACGCATCCACCGGCGACTGCACGGCCCCGGCTGCTGCGACTTGCGGAAGCGCCGCGCGGCGAATCGGCTGGAACGACCACAGACTCAGTTCTTCTTGCGTGAGGAAGGGGCCATCGCCAATATTCTCCGGCTCTTGGCGGGCGGTGGGCGCGCCGGCGGATATCCAACGTTCGATCAAGGCGATGTCTTCATTCGACAACTTGGTATCGCCGGGCGGCATTTCTTCATCACGGATACGTTGCAACAACAGGCTTTCCGCCGGTTGGTGAGGAATCAGCCCCTCGCCCGATTCGCCTCCCGTGGCGATCAGGCGTCGCAGACGCACATCGAGTTCGCCCTCCCGGCGGCCCGATTCTCCATGGCAGATAAAACAGTGCCGTTTGAGAATCGGTCGGATGTGCTTTTCAAACGTGATCGGCTCTTCCGCCGCCGCCCGGCGCAAAGGAAAACCGTGGGCGAGAAAACCGTTTGCCACAATGAAAGCGCCAACGACGAATATCCAAAATCGAGAACGATTCATGCGACAAGCCCGTGAAGGAAGGTAACCGGCGGGACAAAAGGCGGGGCGAATGCTAGCGGCCAAAAACTGTCGGTTTCACGTCACGATTAATGCAAAAACACAGCCTCGGGCCAACAACAGGCTTCCTATTCATTGTTGCCGACTTAAAACGTGGTTGCAAGCCGAATCCGGGTTGGAGTGTACGCAGTGCGCTTGAGCGGGCCTTTCTGGAGGACGTGCGCCGTTGGAGTTCAGCCTTTAGGCTGCTTCTATTTCAGGGCTTACTCTTATGGCCATTTCTGAGCCATCCAACGAAAAAACATGCTAAAGCATGAACTCCAACCCCTCGCGCCAAGAAATGCAAACAGGCCGCCCGGAAAGCCTGGGCGGCCTGCTTTGCTCTGGAATGTTTGCGGCAACACTGCCGGTTTAGTGGCTGTAACCATGCCGGCCGGAGTTGTGACTGCTGTATCCGTGATTGCCGGAGTTGTAACCATGATTGCCGGAGTTGTAACCGTGCCCGTTGTAACCATGATTGCCGAAGTTGTAACCATGATTGCCGAAGTTGTAATCGTGATTGCCGAAGTTGTAATCGTGATTGCCGAAGTTGTAACCGTGATTGCCGAAGTTGTAACCGTGTCCGCCATTGCTGTAACCATGGCCATAACCGTAGTTATTTGAGTAATGAACGGGGCTGTTGTGCGAGTAGGCGGAGGAGTAACCGTGGCCGGATGCATGTCGGCCATGACCGTGGCGACCGCCGGCCTGGGCTTCGGCGGCGTTCAAGGCAAACACGCCGACAACGAGCAAACCGGCGATCAACAGCGTTTTCGTAAGGCGCAACATAACTAAACTCCCTGTAATGTGAATGGTTTTTCGATTCGGCTGGGTTTCCGCCCGTTGCCTGTGTCTGTAATGCACAGCGAAGGTTCGGGAGTTTTGTTACACCTAAAAC
>JAJRWU010000049.1 GCA_024276655.1 Planctomycetota bacterium | reverse complement strand
TTATCGCGTAGCTTCACGAGAGCATTCCCCATGCGAGCCAAAAGAAGATCGCTTGACTGGACACTCCTGGCGCCGCAAGTCGATAAAGCGAGCATCTTCTTGGCTCGACAGGGGATTCTTACTCTCACGCCACAACGGTCACCCCGCAGACTGTTGCTAGCAACGAGCCAAACTCAACCACCACAACCACTTCGCTCAATAGACAACTCCAAAGCCATCGCCTAAAACTTGGGTAATGACAAGCTCTGGCGAGCGCGGCTACGACACTAATCTTCCGCTCGATGCTAACCCCCGGGGGCGCCCAACCACCAATGGCTATTCCCTTCCACTGCCCGCATTGCAGAACGTATACCGAAGTTGACGATCAGTTCGCTGGGCAATCGGGGCCATGCGTTGTTTGTGGAAAACTTGTCACGGCGCCTTCGCGCGTGGAGGCGGACCAAGGCCAACTCGCTCAGCCCACCGCGCGGTCTTCCTCGCGACGGCTATGGATTCGGTTTTTGTTGTTTGCCGGCGTGGTGTTTGGCTGCATGGTTGTGGGCATTGGCATAGTCGCGTTCTTTCTCGCGACGCTCGTGCCGGCAATTCAAACCGCCCGCGACAAAGGCAATCGCCAAGAATGCTGGCTCAACATGGAGCGCATCGGCATGGCGTTGCAGGCCTACTCCGACGCCAACGGCGCTTATCCGCCAGCCTACATCGCCGACGAAAACGGCAAACCCATGCACAGTTGGCGCGTGCTGATTTTGCCCTATTTGGGGCACGGCCGAACCTACGAAAAATATAATTTTGACGAACCCTGGGACAGCCCCGGCAATTTACGCGTGACAAAATCCATGCCCGATGTATTCGCCTGCCCGCACAACCCCGCCACCAGGAAAAACTCGGAAACCAATTATATGGTCGTGATGGGTTCAAAAACGATGTTCCCCGGCGACCAATCGGTTTCATTCGTCGATATTACCGACGGCCTCGCCGACACGATCATGGTCGTCGAGACAACCGCCGCCGGCGTCACCTGGACCAAACCCGAAGACCTCGATTTCAACAAAATGTCGTTCTCGGCGAACACCGGTTCAACAGCGGATATGGGAAGCCCTCATGCGCCGAATGGCGCTCATGTCTTACTCGCCGATGGCACGGTTGTATACTTGACCGACGAAATCACCACCCAGACCGTCCAGGAAATGCTGACCATCGATGGCGACGAAGCCATCGACCCGCGCATTTTTGATGACTTTTGAAAAGTGGCGTGCTTCCCAAAAGTCGCTCTATAATCGATTTGCGTGGAATGCCATTCGCCGTTTGGCCGCCAGCTTGATCTCGCTTCGATGAAAAAGGGAAAGTGCGTTGGCCAATACTCGCTCTCTGTTGGACGCCGCCTTCCAAGATCTGCGTTGCTCGTGGAAAGCCCTGGCTCTGGCCGACGTGGTCTACAAAACCATCGCGTTCATTGTATTGACGCCGCTGGTGGAATTATTTTTTTCCGTCGTTCTGAGCGTATCTGGCAATGAAGTTCTGGCTGATCAAGACATTCTATTTTTCTTTCTCGGCCCTGCGGGCTGGCTCTGCCTAGTTACGGTTGGCGCCCTATGGCTGGGAATTGTCGCGCTCGAGCAGTCTGCCCTGATGGGAATCATCTGCGCTGCGAGAGGACGGCAGCGGATCGGGATCTTGGGGGCTTTGAAGTTCGCCACCACTAACGCTTGGCCGGTTCTACGGGTTGCGGCGAGGCTGATAACATTCACGTTGCTCGCGATCGCGCCGTTTCTGGCCGCCGCCGGCTTGGTCTATTTCGCGCTGCTCACGGAATACGACATCAACTACTACCTGAAAGAAAAGCCGCCCGAATTTTTAACTGCCCTCGGCATCGGCGGCGTCATCGTCGCGACGCTTCTCGCCCTGCTACTGCGGTTGTTTACCGGCTGGTGCTTCGCGCTGCCGCTAGTGTTGTTCGAAAACATCAGCCCAGTCGACGCACTCAGGGTGAGCCGGGAAAGGGCCCACGGGCAGCGCACAAGTTTGTTGTTGTGGATCGTGGGTTGGTTTGTGGCCACGCTGGTTTTATCTCTGCTGGCGTCGGCTGCCGTGGTGGCCCTGGGCCGCCTTCTCGTTCCAAGTGCGACCGGTTCACTCAAGTTGCTGGTGCTCGCTATCGGTGCGACCCTGTTTTTTTGGGCCGTTGTCAACCTAGCGGTGAATCTTGTTAGTTCGACGACTTTCGCGGCGATCCTGTTTAATCTCTACCGCCAACAGGGCAGCGAGGGAAATATCGATTCCTCGCGGCTGAGCATGGCGGAAGGCATTGGAAATGCCGCCGGTTTTCGGCTGACGCGAACACGGCTGTTTTCCGCTGGCGTGGTGGGAGTGGTGGTTGTGATCGGCGCCGGCGGTTACGTCATACAACGCGTGCGTCTGGAAGATCATGTCGCCGTGACGGCGCATCGGGGGTCGTCAAAAGCGGCGCCGGAAAACACCATGGCCGCCATCAAAAAAGCCATCGAAGACGGGGCCGATTGGGTCGAAATCGATATTCAGGAAACGGCCGCCGGAGAAGTTGTCGTCTTCCACGATAGCGACTTCATGAAGTTGGCGGGCGTGAATCTGAAAATCTGGGACGCCACCATGGCCGACTTGAAAGAGATCGATATCGGAAGTTGGTTCGCGCCGCGGTTCGCCGACCAACGCGTTCCCACACTGGCCGATGTTCTCAACGAATGCAAGGGAAAAGTCGGCGTGAACATCGAATTGAAGTATTACGGCCACGATCAGCAACTTGAGCAGCGAGCCGTGGCGATTGTCGAATCGCACGGCATGGCGTCGGAGGTTGTGTTCATGTCGTTGAAGATCGACGCCGTTAAGAAAATGAAAGCGATGCGCCCCCGCTGGACCGTAGGACTGTTGATGTCGGTGGCGGCGGGGAATTTGAAGAAAGTCGACGCCGATTTTCTCGCCGTCAATGCGAATTTCGCCGATCGGAGTTTCATTCACGCCGCACACGCGCGCGGCAGGCAAGTTCATGTCTGGACCGTGAACGACGCCCCCACCATGTCGACCATGATCGGCCGCGGCGCCGACAACCTGATCACCGACAAGCCGGCCTTGGCCCGGTCGGTGATCGCACAACGAGCCCAGATGACTCCCGTGGAGCGGTTGTTGCTGGAGTTGGCGGGAATGCTCGGCGTGGCGCCAGAAATCGGCGAACCTTGAAATGGCTTGGTTAGGCAAGCGGTGGACGAGCATTTGCCGAGTTAAGGCGAGCGGCAGATGAAAATTTACCTAATACAAGCACGAAGCGCAAGCGAGTGAATCAGCAAACGGTCATTCCCGCGTAGGCGGGAACCCAAAAAAACTCACGGACGGGTAAGTTATTTTCCGCCGCCCGCCTTAAAGCCCTTTGTCTATCGCAGCCTGGGGACTTGCCACGATATACACCGGGCAGCCATCGGGCAGGCCGTAGCCTCCCTCCGTGGCGACAATATCGCCCGGAGAAAGCCCCTCGATAATCTCGACCAATTCGCTGGTCTCGCTGCCGGTTTCCACTTCGACTTCACGGGCTTTGCCATCGCGGATGACCGTCACGACCGGCGCGCCTGAATGGTCGCCAACCGCCTCCAACGGCACGGCCAACACATCGACGATGGCTGGAAGCCAGACGTGCGCCTGGCAACTCAACCCTGGTCGCAACACGCCGCCTTCGTTCTTGACCGCCGCAAACACGACCACATTGCCGGTTAACGGATCGGCCTGCCCGCTGATTCGCGTCACCTGGCCACGCAAAATACGGCCGGGCAGCGAGGCCAGTCGAATTTCGACCGCCGCGCCCTTGCGGACTTTTCCAAAATCTCGGCTGGGAATACGCAGTTGCACGAACACGTCGGACAAGTCCATGACGGTGGCCAAGGGAACGGCGCGGTCGAAGAATTGCCCACGCCGCGCCAACAGTAGAACAACGACGCCGGCTATTTGCGTTGAAACGACGGCCGTTCGTTCCCATTGAACGCCCGAGCCATGCCTCGGAAAACTCAACGTGCAACTTGCTAATCCCTCTTCAAATTACCACTAATTCTGGCGAAGAGCCAAAAGTCAAAACCATCAAGAGCGAAGAGCGAACCTGCCCCATTCGTTCACTGCGGCGGTGCGATAAACTCCGCACGGTAAAGACTGACATAATTGCACGATTCCTCGTGCAAATGTCGCACTTCCAGCCGTTTGAGGGATAAGCTCCGCAGCCGACCGGCAACGCGTCATCGTCCAGGGTGGTATGCGGTAGCATCTAGCAGCCCGTGCTCAACGGGCGGTCCAGCCGCCATCGATCGTGATCGTGGTTCCGGTAATATTGCGGGCCTGCGAACCGGCCAGAAATAGAATGGCGGTCGCGATTTCATCGATCGTAATAAAGGCCCGTTTGGGCATCGGCTGGAGCATGATCGTGTCGACCACTTCCGCTTCGGTGATGCCATGCGATTGGGCCTGACTAGCAATTTGCGCCTCGACCAGCGGCGTTTTAATGTACGAAGGGCAAATGGTGTTGATCGTGATATCGACGTCGCCGGTTTCCAGCGCCAACGCCTTGCTGAAACCCAAGAGTCCATGCTTGGCGGCCACGTAAGCCGATTTGTAAGGCGACGCGACCAGCGAATGAATCGAGCCAATGTTGACAATTCTGCCGAAGCCGCGCCGGCGCATGGCGGGCAACAGCGCCCGCGTGAGACGGCAGGCGCCGTTGAGCATCACATCAATCAGCAGCTCCCACTTTTCCGGCGGGAACGACTCCAACGAAGCCACATGTTGCAAACCGGCGTTGTTGATCAGCAGGCCGACGTTTTCATCGGCCAGTTGTTGTGCGAAGGCGTCGATCTGCGATTGCGACGCCACATCGAGCGCAACCGCGGAAGCCGTTGCTCCTTCGGGCAGCAAAGCCACGGTTTCACGGGCCGCCGCGATATCTCGATCGGTGGCGAACACGGCATGGCCTTCACGCGCCAAGGCCAGACACAGGCCGCGTCCCACGCCGCTGCCAGCGCCGCTGATCACCGCTGAAAATTTTTGATCCATATCGGCTGAATTCTCGGCGCTAATAGTTGTGTTTCACGTTCCATTCTCAATGGACGCAATATACGCCGCAGACGGTTGGAAATGAAATCATTCTTTCAGTGTTTTGCCCCAGTTGGACGTTGAGTTTCTTGTCTGGAGGATAAGCTAGTCGCTAGAACGAGCACTGCGGCCGGATTGCGCCAGGAATGCACCGCAATTGAATCAAAGTCCCTTGCTTTTGGCCTAAATGCGAAAAACG
>JAJRWU010000048.1 GCA_024276655.1 Planctomycetota bacterium | reverse complement strand
ACGCCGGTTTTGGCGTCGATGATAATATCATCCGCCTCGATCAAACCGTTTTGCAGCAGCGGCGCCAAACTCAAAATCGCCAGCGTGGGAAAGCAGCCGGGGTTCGCCACCAATTGCGCTGCTCGTATTTCATCGGCAAACAGTTCCGGCAGTCCATACGGCGTGTGGCCCACGCGCGAAGGGTCGGGGTGTTCGACCGCATACCATTTTTCAAACGTGGCGACGTCCAACAGCCGATAGTCGGCGCTGAAATCGACCACGCGCTTGCCCGCCCGCAGATAATCGGCCGCCACCAACGCCGATGCCCGATGCGGCAAACAGCTAAACACGCAGTCGCACTGCTGGGCCACTTCCGCCGCCGGGAGGTTGTCTAGACACAAATCGAGCCGATCGGTGAAGCGAGGATGGATCTCCCGCAGGTGCGGGCGTCCTTCCTGCCGCGTGGTCAGCACGCGAATTTCCACCTCAGGATGGCGCAGCAAGATATTGATCAGTTCGGCCGCAGTGTATCCTGTGGCGCCGAGAATCGCGACGCGAATCATTTTTTCTCCTCAGTTCCTCAGTCGGCTGGAATGTTCAGACAAGCAGCAGTATATCGGACTGGCCCCTTTTCCAATAGCGATACCGTTCTCCGGCCGCGCCGGAGGTTGGTTGCAAGCAAGCACTCTACGCTCTAGACGCTCAGGCGCCGTTGGAGTTCACGCTTCGGCGTGTTTTTTTTCGGACGCACACCGAAGCGTACACTCCAACGGAATGATTCACCGAAAATCCGGCAGGAAAACCAGGGGCACGCTGAGCCAATACACTACAATCCAACTACAGCAATTGGCTGCGCGAGTCAGCCTGCAAATGTTTGGCCAACAGGCGACAGGCGGAAACTTCCTGTAAACAAGTTAGCTGCACAAGGACAAAACATGAAAAATGCAACACGCCTCGCGTTGGCAATTGTTTTCCTGGTTGGTTTTTCGCAGCCTGTTTTCGCTCAGCGGGCGGGGAAAGAATGGGAGGTCTTAAACCAAGAAGTTATCAAGCTCTACCGAGAAGGAAACTACAAAAAAGCTACGCTTGTTGCTGAACAGGCGCTCAAGGTGGCAGAAGAAAACGTTGGCCCCGATCATCCTGATGTGGCAGCGAGCCTGAATAATCTTGCCGGACTCTACGCCGCGCAAGGCAAATACGCCCAAGCCGAAACTGTTTACAAACGCTCATTGGCAATTGATGAAAAAGCCCACGGACCTGACCACACTAGTGTCGCGACGAGCCTGAATAATCTTGCCTCGCTCTATAAAATCCAGGGAAAATTCGCCCAAGCCGAACCGCTTTTCAAGCGTTCATTGGCGATTTGGGAAAAAAACCTTGGACCTAACCATCGCAATGTGGCAGCGAGCCTAAATAATCTTGCCGGACTCTACAAAGCCCAAGGCAAATACGCCCAAGCCGAACCGCTTTACAAGCGTTCATTGACAATCTGGGAAAAAACCCTTGGACCCGAGCATCCTAACGTGGCAACGAACCTGAATAATCTTGCCGAACTCTACAGAACCCAAGGCAAATACGCTCAAGCCGAACCGCTTTATAAACGCTCATTGGCAATCCAGGAAAAGACTCATGGACCCGAGCATCCTAATGCGGCAACAAGCCTGAACAATCTTGCCTTGCTTTATGCTGCTCAACGCAAATACGCCCAAGCCGAACCGCTTTACAAGCGCTCGTTGGCAATCCAGGAAAAAGCTCATGGACCCGATCACCCCGCTGTGGGAACGAGCCTGAATAATCTTGCCGCGTTCTATTACACCCAAGGCAAATACGCCCCAGCCGAACCGCTGTTAAAACGCTCGTTGGCAATCCAGGAAAAAGCCCTTGGACCTGACCATCCCAATGTGGCGGCAAGCCTGAATAATCTTGCCTCGCTCTATAAAATCCAAGGCAAATACGCCCAAGCCGAAACTGTTTACAAACGCTCATTGGCAATTTGGGAAAAAGCCCTTGGCCCTGATCACCCCAATGTGGCAACGAACCTCGAAAATTTGGCGGCTTTATATCGAGCAACCAATAGAACAAGTGAAGCGCGGCAGTTAGAAGATCGTGCCGCGAAAATACGAAACCTTATGAAGTGAAAATTGGCGAACATCGATTTAGGAATAGTCCTGAAATAACTTCCCGATTTCATGTCGGACTGAGCGGGCATAGCCTGGGTTATTCATGAACGGGTCAGAACTTCTCATAAACCTCAACCTCTCCCCAAAAAAGTGGTTGCGTCTTGCCAAACGCGCCACGCAGATCAGCCGGAACGCGCTAGCGTCCGGTTCTCCGAGAATGCTGAAAACCGTGAGCTAGCGCTCATCGGCTGATGAATCATCCGGGATAGTACACTCTCGCTTCCCCGATTCAAGAAAATAGTTCTTGCCTTTCTCGGTTCAGCGTTACATGTCCCGTGAGAGGTTACGAACAGCGGGATCTTATTTCGGGACTATCCCATAGCGATTAAAAAGCGGACCGAACTTCGGCGTTTTCGGTTCCAGATTCCGCCACCAAATACTTCGCAACAACCTCTTCGTTCAACGTGACGCCAAGTCCGGGCCCGTCGGTGACGTGCGCCCAGCCGTCGTTTGCCTGCACGGTTTCGTTGGTCAACTCGTGGCGAAGGGGCGAATCTTCCACGCAGTCTTCAAACAAAAACGCGTCTCGGCAGGTGCTCAACCAATGCAAGCTGGCGGCGACCGTGATCGGCGTGGTGTAACAGTGGTTGCAGAGCCGGGCGCCGATTTCCTCCACGCGCGACTTGATGTAAGCCGCTTCGGTAAAACCGTTGCGAGCCAGATCCACTTGATAGACATCCAGCGCGCGGCGGTCGATCAGCGGCCGAAACGATTCGCGTCCACACTCGCCTTATCCGGCGGCAATCGGCACGGGCGATCGATCTCGCAGCCAAGCATACCCTTCGATATCGGCTGGTCGGAGCGGCTCTTCCAGCCACTCGATGTTGTAGTCGGCGAAGGCATGCGCGCGGCGCAGCGCGGTGCGGGCGTCCCAGACGCAGCCCGCGTCGATCATCAGCGTCGCCTCGCCAGCCCCTTGGCGCGCGCCTCGCACCAGCTCGATATCGAGCGCTTCGCTTTCACCCATGGGCTCCCAGCCGAACTTGATGGCGCGGTATCCGGCGTCGATCCAGCGACGAGCGATGTCGGCGGTTTCGGCGCCATCTCGACCGAACAGAATCGAAGCGTAGGCCGGAATTTTCGCGTGTTGCTGGCCGCCCAACAACCGATGGATCGGCTCCCCGAAGTGTTTTCCCTTGAGGTCCCACAAGGCCATGTCGATCGCCGCCATGGCCGTAATCGCGACCGCCGTACGGCCGAAGTACATCGTGCGGCGATACATCTTTTGCCACAGGCGGTCGGTTTCGAGCGGGTTTTCACCAAGCAAAATCTCCCGCAATCCGCAGGCGATGTTGTGGCTGAAGGGGGCGTCGATGACCGCCTTGACCACTTCCGGCGAAGCATCCGCCTCGCCGATTCCTTCGAGTCCGTCGTCGGTGCGGACGCGAACCAAGAGGGCGTCCTGGCTGCTCGCCGTCTTTGCTTCGATCGACGCAACGCGGAGTATCTGACACACGACTTGGGTGATTTTCATGGCGCCCTTACTGAACTACCGGTTCGCGAGGAATGTCGTTTATGAATGGTCGGCAAAAAGCCCGGCATTTTGAAAATGCCGGGCTTTCGATTTTGACGGGTTGCTCCAGGCGGGTCTTAACCGCTGCGGAGTTTGGCGAACAGACGGCGGTATTCCATGCGCCGCGCCGTGCCGGGCGAAGATGTTGGCGTGGGGGCTTCGTCCAGACTCTCGACAATAATGAGGTCGCGGTCATCGGAGGCGGAAGCGGCGGGATCTTCGTTTGAACGCACTGGGTTTCTTTGAGGCAGACCAGCCCCGGCGTATTCGGGCATTACGGGGTCGGGGGCGTCGTCGGACGCGAAACTACCAATCTCGGAAATATTTTCGGGCGCTAACGATTCAGCGCCGGCGTCGCTGGTTTCATTCGGCGCGTGCGATGCCGTTTCCGGGAGAGCGCCGCCATCGGACGAGTCTGCAACCTCTTCCCGCTGTGGCTGACTGGACAAATCAGCGTCGTGCTCGCCGACAATCGAAAACGCCACGGTGGGCCGTTCGCCGACGTGAGCGGCTCTATCGATTTGCTCCGCTGGGGTGGTTGCGTCGTTTTGCTCCGTTGGGGCGACGCCTGCCATTTCGTCAGGCGTTTCCGGTTCGGGGGCGGCAATTATTGGCGGAGAATCGCTGGCCGGTCGCACGGCCGACTGGTCGAGCAGTTGGGCGATGGCGAGGCTTTCCGCGCTGTTGACCCGCACCAGATTGATGTCTTCGCCGGAGTCGAGCGATGCATACTGGTCGATCACGATCTCCTCTTCCTGGAATGCGTCCTCGAAAGGATGGTGCTCGCCGTGGAAAATGATCTCTGTTTCGGGGCCGACAATTCCCGCCGGGCGGAACGCATCGGCGTCGGCTTCATCCTCGGGTGAAAGCATATTGCCTATTTCAGCAAGATCGACTTCCAAGGCATCGCTTTGCACCGCCGCCACAACCTGCTCGATGTTTTCCAGCCGCTTGGCGGGATCGGCGTCGGCTAGCGATTCCGCAGCAATATGCAGCGGCGACAACGCCTGATCTTCCGACGCGACTTCCCAGGCCGCCGTGTCTGGCAACTCGACGATGTTTTCTTTTTCGAAGCTTTCGGTATCACTGCTTTCGGTATCATGGCTTTCGGTATCGAGGTTGTCGCGATCGACGTTTGCTCTCCGAGGCTTTCATCTTCCAAGGCGCCGAACTCGATAATACTGGCCAGGTCTTCTTCCCGCGGCGTTCTGACCGGCGCCGGAAGTTGCTGTAAGTCGGCCCAGGCTTCTTCGATGGCCAGCGCGTCGAGAGGACGTGCGTCGGTTAGCGAGCCGAGCAACAAGGCATGGTCGCAAACCTGATTGATGATCCGGGGCGTGCCGTGCGAGGCGGTGTGGATTGCGTCCAGGGCGTCGTCGGAAAAAATCTCGGCGGCCTCACCGCCGGCCATCTGGAGTTGCAGGCGGGCGTAGTTTTTGGTGTCTTCACGCTCCAGTGGCGAGAGGTAGCACCGCGCCGCAATACGTTGACTGAACGACTCGATTTTAGGATGGGTGAATCGCTCCTCCAGTCCGGCGTCGCCGGCCAACACAAGCTGCACGCGAGGACGGCCATCACTGCCGATGTTGGTGAGCATCTTCAATTCATCGAGCAGTCGCAACGGCAGGGCCTGAGCTTCGTCGACGATTAACAACAGTCCGGTGGTTTCGCCTTGAATGGCTTCGGTCAGTTGGAGTCGGAGGTCGTCTTCTTCGAGGCCCCGATACGGTAGCTTCATGGCCAGCAGAATATTTTGCAGAAGAGCCCGCCGCGTGCAAATTCGCCCTCCCGCCAACGGCGCGACGCGCATCGTGTTTCGAAAGCGGGCGGCCAGCATTTTGCACAACAACGTTTTCCCACTGCCGGCGGCCCCAAACAAAAGCGCGGGCCCCTCCTCGCGCTCGATACAGCGCGCGATGGTGTGCAGCGCGTTTTCTGAACTTTCACTGGGGCAGTATTGCTCGATTTTGGGAATCGCGGCGAAAGGTCGAGCGTCAAATCCAAACGATGCTTCGTACATAGTTTGCGGCGTCCTGAGTCGAATAATCTGGGCGAAATGAGCCCTCTGAGCGAGGGCCCTGGCAGGCGGCATAACCGGTGCTTTCTTTTTGATCGACACGACTGGCCCCAGGGCTTAATTTAAGAAAACGAGTAACCATTGATTCTTTCGTTTTCCGCAGGTTGCGCGAACGTCGAACTGAGGCAAAACACAGGTAAACTCCAACGGTGTACAAAAAAAAACGCCGCCAGGATGGAATTCCCGGCGGCGTTTGTCGTGCTATTAAGATTCGCGAGGGTGGGTCAGAATGTCAGTTCGGCGCCAAAACTGAAACCGTACATGAATGCGTCGCGTGAATCCCATCGCAACTGAGGCGTTTGCGGTCCGTTGAAGTTCGGCGTGAACAGCGTACCGTTGACGTTGCGGTCGATTTGGTTGCCAGGCCGCACCACATCGCTCAGATAGATGAACGTGTAGCCGAACGTGGTGCGAATGTTCTTCGTGGCTTGATATCCAACCGTGACGCCCAATTCGGGAATGGCCATGAACTGTGAACGATCGTACTGGCCAATGTTTCCGGTGTAGCCTGGAACAGACGATTGTGAAAAAACGCCTTGGTTGGTAATAACGGGCGCCACATTGGGAACGGTGACCGAGGTTTGGCCATTGATTCTGACCGTTTGGCGGTTCGAGCCCAAGGCGACTTTCGCCAGAACGTCGAGGCTCCAGCAACCGCGGCTCCGGCTGATGTTCACGCCGAATTCACCGCCGTTGAAGTCGTTGTCGGTGTCGAAAACGTCGTTGATATCGATCACCGTGCCGACCGCCAAACCGCTCGTCGCACTTTGCGAGGTCGTGGAACTGCTGAGCGAGAGGCCTTCATCCATTTTGAAGTAACGGTAACCGCCCAGGAAATCGACTCGGGTGTGGCGGTCTTTAACCAGGAGGTGTCGGAGCAGGAAGCCAGCCGAGTAAATGTTGCTGGAACTGACCACCGAAACATCGCCCGTGAGGGTCGGAACGCCGCCAGCAAAGTTGGCCACCAAAATGGCGTCTTCGGCGTTCACGCCAGGATTCGTGTTGAAAAACGGAATGCCCAGACTGGGATTGCTGTTGGACGCCAAGTTGAAGTTCGTCGAGGCGCCGCCCAAGCCAAAAAACTCGAACTGCACACCCGCAATTTGCTCATCGTCGAACCAGATGCCGCTTTGCACCCGGCCGCCGGAGCGATATCCGTCGTCCACCAAGCCGTTGCCAAACTGAACCGTGGCGCCGGGGAGCGTCGGCAAGACGCCTTGCGGAGCCGTCGTTACAAGAGCTGGCGTGTAATATCCAGGAACGTCCCAGTAAAGATAGTCAAACCTGGTCCAGGTGCGACGCAGGTAACGCTGCTTGTCGCCGCACTCCCGGCACGCGCCACATGCGCCCGAAGCACAATTACCAGAGCTTTTGCGGCAGGAGCTGCAATCGCCCTTGCAGTCGGATACCGAGTGCATTACCGACGACGCCTGACTGAAATCCTCTGAAAACAACGAGGTGTTGGCCACCGTTGGCGCGTCGCCCACCGACTGCCACGTTGTGTCGGCAGCCGCAAACTCGGTGCTCTCTGTCAGATTGTAACTGATTTGTTTGGCATCGGTCTGGCCGCCTGCATTTTGGGCCTGCGCCAATCCTGACACCATCACCAACGTTGTTAGTGACAAGAATACATTGCGAATCACGAGATCCCCCCCTGTTTGACCGCACTGCGGACCGTTTCGAAATCGAGTGCTGTTTTGCTATTTTCAGGTCCCGGTTTTACGCCCTATGCGGGTTATACGAGTTCACCGGGATGAACGTGTTTTAGTATCGGCGCCACCTCGCCCGCTTGTGAACGAATTGACGGTCTTCCCTGTGACAATGATTAAGAAGACTTTACCGGTTACGAAAAACAGGCAAAGGCAGTCCACAGGCGAGGCTTCGTCAAATTGAATTGCCGAACCCCATGCGGGCGACTCAGAAATTTCAATTCCTATTCAACCGTAAGTCTTTGAAGTAACAACAGTTATAGTGAAGATTCTCATCTGGGAAGTCGGTCAGATGGCATTCACTCGCAGGCCGAGTTCCGTGAATCGGCGCGTGATCGCTGGTCGCGCGAATTGAATATCAGCGAATGTATTCCCGGCACAAATTAAAAATAAAATTTTCTAGATGGGCGTTCGGGAGGCCGTTTTGGCGTGTGGGCGTCATTGTAGATTCGCCCCGACTCTGAAAGAATCGAAGTCTGCGACGCCTCGCCCGGCATGGCTCGAAGCAACTGCTTCCTGCTTTTTCGATGCGAATGTCGCATCGTGGGCCGCTTGAGCCAACACCGTTTCGCCAACAGCAGGAGCCACATTCGATCGATGACCGAACTCGCCGCGTTTCGAAATGGAGAATTTATTCCGGCAAATCAGCTCGCGATTTCGGTCGAAGACGCCGGTTTCATGCTGGGCGTCACGGTTGCTGAACAGATTCGCACCTTTGGCGGGGTCCTTTTTCAATGGGAGGCCCATTTGAGCCGTCTGTGGCGTTCGTTGGAAATCGTCGGCGTGTCGCCGGGCTACACACAACAAGAACTCACCGGTTTTGCATTGGAGTTGGTCTCTCGAAATCACGCCCTGCTGGCCGACGGCGACGACCTCGGTTTGTGCGTGTTTGTCACACCCGGCCTTTATCCGACCTACACACCCGCCGGCGGCGAACCGACGCTCGGCATGCACACCTACCCCTTGCCATTTGCCGGCTGGGCCGACAAATACGAATCGGGCCAGATTTTGCGCACCACGGAATTCCAGCAAGTGCCCACCGCCTGCTGGCCCGCCGAATTGAAATGCCGCAGCCGCATGCACTACTATTTGGCCGACCGGGCGGCAAGCCAACGGGAGCCTGGCGCACGGGCGGCCATGGTCGACGCCAACGGCTTTGTCACGGAAGCCAGCACCGCGAATCTGATCGTGTTTAACGAAAGCACCGGGTTCGCTTCGCCGCCGCCAGAAGACGTCCTGCCCGGAGTCAGCATGGCGCAAATTCGCAAGATCGCCAAAAAACTGCAAGTCCCTTACTCGCACCGACGCTTGAGCCCCGCGGCGGTGGCGTCGGCTGACGAAGTTTTGCTATGCAGCACCTCTCCCTGCGTGCTGCCCGTGTTGCAGTTCGATGGCCAGCCCATAGGGCGGGAACAAACGGGCCGGCGGCAAGGATTAGGCGGGCCGGCGGCGGGGCCGATGTTTCGACGCGTGCTGGGCGAATGGAGCAGTGAAGTGGGAATCGACATCGCCCGGCAAGCCAGAACATTCGCACAACGCGATTCAGCCGCCGGATAGTTTTCGGCCCGACTGAGGAACAGTCCCGAAATAAGATCCCGGATGTAGCTCGGAAAATCCCGGCTATTTCAAAAAGCCCGGCTTCTGAATGGAGAGGTTGTTTTTCCCTTGAACTCCAACGGCGCGGGTAAAACATGCTATACCGCACGCGGATGAAAATGTCGCTTTTTTCGTTTAACGGCAAGCCGAAGGCGGCTGTGTTTTGAGCCCACGCGTTCGGACAGAACAGAAAACGCAGTCGCCTACGGCTTGCCGTTAAACGAGCCATTGCCAGCCGCGTGAAGTATAAAGCATGAACTCCAACGGCGCAGGTAAAACATGCTAAAGCATGAACTCCAACGGCGCGGGCACTCACTCACTCGCCGTTTTTGTGGACTTCCACAAGGGCTTCCTCGCGCGTGACGGTAATCCGCCACAGTTTATCAAAGGCCGTAATGTGAATGATTTCACGAGTGACATCGTTCAGGCCGCAGAGCACCATTTTCCCCTGATGCGGAGTAATTTCGGTCCATAGCCGCCGCAGCGCTTCGAGCATGCTGGATCCAAAATACTTGACCTTGGAAAAATCGATCACCAAACGATCGATCTTGTCGGCTTGGAGTTTCACCAATAGGGCCGCCAGTTCTTCTTGCACGTGGTCTTCGGCAAGGCTGGTCACGCTGGTTAGCGGCGAGACGATAATGGTGTCGTTTTCCTCTTCAATCAGAAAAATCTTGGGAGACATAATTCGTGTATCCTGGTCGAAGAACAAATACTGGGCGAAACGGGTAAGGGTCTGTTCGAACTTCCCTGTCCGAAGTTCAAGGTACCTTTCTGGAACGGGCCGCACAAGAAGGAGTGAGGTGTTAAAGTCTGCGATGCGGCGTCCGGTGGGGTGGCGACGATACCGGGTGCGGAGCACAATAAAAGAAAACTCTCAGGAGACCCCAGCCGTTGCCCACCATTCTTGATGACATCGTGCGTGTGAAACGCGAGGAAATCGCGTCGTTGCGGCAGCACGCCTCTCTCGACGAAATGCGCCGTCGGTTGGTCGATGCGCCGCCGCCGCGAGATTTTCTGGCCGCTTTGTCGCCACCGGGGCGAGTCGATTTGATTGCCGAAATCAAGAAGGCGAGTCCCTCGAAGGGGGTGATCCGGGCTGATTTCAACCCGGTCGAAATCGCCGAAATTTACGCCGCCGCCGGCGCCTCCTGTTTGAGCGTGCTGACCGATGCCACGTTCTTTCAAGGCAGCCTAGCCTACCTGCAAGACGTTCGCGCAGCCGTTTCCCTGCCGGTTCTTCGCAAGGATTTCATTCTCGACCCGATCCAAGTGTTGGAAGCGCGTTTGGCCGGCGCCGATGCGGTTCTGCTCATCGCCGAATGCCTGGACGACGCCCAGTTGGAACTGCTCCACCGGGAAATTGTTCAACTGGGAATGACGCCGCTGGTGGAATATTATGAGCCGCGGAACCTCTCCCGGGTGTTGGCGATTGGCGCCCGGTTGATTGGCGTCAACAACCGAGATTTGCGCACCTTCGCGACCGACATCGGCCACACGATTGAACAACGCATGCGAATCCCGCGGGACCGATTGCTGGTCGGCGAGAGCGGTATTCACACCCGCGCCGACGTGCTGCGTTTGCAGCAATCCGGCGTCGACGCGATTCTTGTCGGAGAGAGCCTCATGGCCGCCGACGACATTGCAGCCGCAGTCGCACAATTACTGGCCGACTAAGGAAAAAAATACTTCCCCGGTTCAGAAGCCCGGCTTTTTGAAAATGCCGGGCTTCTCGCTCCGTCCGTTCGGGGTCTGGTTGTTCCACAGTTTCTCAGTGGTGGAACGTCTCGCGGCACGGCGCCAAGGCCCGTGTTTTCTTGCTTGAAACCGACGCCCGCCCCCAAACGGATGTTGTCGATCTCGGAACGTGGTGGTAACCTTAAGCGGTTGAGGAAAATAGATTGGCTAAAACCGGCCCGGCGAAGCCGAATTCCTCACCCAAACTTCGTAGTCGGTACGATAAGAGTTAAACGCAACAACAATAGAGAATAAGTAAACGAAGATTTCATTCGCGAAATCGCCTTCTTGGCCTCTCAAACAGTGACGACTTTTATTTGTTGGAGAAAATCACGTGGATTTTCAGCTCAATCTCAACTCCGAGACCGTAGACCACGCCTATTTGGGCCAGCCTCTGATGGCCTCGGCTGAAACCTCCCTGCGCGAGGTTCTGCAGATACTGCGAGAGCAGCATCAGGGAGGCATCTTGATTCAAAAAGAAGATGCCTTGGTCGGGATTTTCACCGAACGCGACGCGCTCCGGCTCATGGCGGCGGACGCCAAAGGCGGGCAAGTCGACTACGACCAACCAATTAAAAACTTCATGCAGACCGAGGTCGTGTCGGTAGCCGATAAAACAACCGTGGGCGAGTCGATACGAGTGATGTCGGAAGGCGGTTATCGGCGGTTGCCGGTCATCAACTCGGAAAAACTGCCCACCGGCGTGCTCACCGTTTCCGGAATATTGCACTATTTGGTCGATCATTTCCCGCAAGTCATTTACACCCTGCCTCCCAAACCAAGACACGCCGCCGGTGAACGAGAAGGGGCTTAGTTCCTCCTTTCGCCAGCCACCGCCTGCGAAGGCGCTTGAACATAATATTATCGTTTATTCAGCGATCATGCGATTCTGATCTATCTAAAATAATACGAGTTTGAAATGTCAACCACCACCGAAGGAACATCGGGGTCCGCCAAGCAGGTTTTCACGATCGAAGGGGCCACGGTCCGCCTGGCTGGCGATTCCGGCGATGGAATGCAGTTGGCCGGAACGCAATTCACCAATACCTCTGCCTTGGCCGGCAACGATATTGCCACGTTTCCCGATTACCCGGCCGAAATTCGCGCCCCGCGCGGAACGCTGGCGGGCGTCAGCGGATTCCAACTGCATTTTTCCTCCGACGACATCTTCACGCCCGGAGATAAACTAAATGCTTTGGTGGCGATGAACCCCGCCGCGCTCAAAACCAACCTAGCCGACTTGGAGCCCAACGGCATTTTGATCGTCAACGTCGACGCCTTCGATAAAAAAGGCCTGTCGCTGGCGCACTACGACGAAAACCCGCTGGAAACCGACGAACTCGATGGCTACAACCTGATCAAGGTCAATATGACCACCTTGACTCGCGAAGCCGTGAAAGACCTGGGCCTGAATACCCGCGTGGCCGACCGCTGTCGGAACTTCTTCGCCATGGGCCTCTTGTATTGGCTTTACGGCCGCTCCACCGATGTGACGCTCCGATTTATCGACGCCAAGTTCGGCGCCAAGCCCGATGTCGCGGAAGCGAACCGCCGCACCTTGCTGGCCGGCCGTAATTATGGCGAAACCACCGAGGCGTTACCCAGCAGCTATCACATCGACGCGGCGAAACTCACGCCGGGAACCTACCGCAACATGACGGGCAACCAGGCGTTGGCGTGGGGGGTTATGGCCGCCGCCGAGTGTAGCGGCAAGGAGCTTTTTCTGGGTTCCTACCCAATCACGCCGGCCAGCGATATTCTCCACGAACTGAGCAAATTCAAAAATTTTGGCGTGCGAACCTTCCAAGCGGAAGACGAAATCGCGGCGGTTACGTCGGCAATTGGCGCCTCTTTCGGCGGCGCCATGGCCATCACCACTTCGAGCGGACCCGGCATCGCGCTCAAGGGCGAGGCGATGGGGCTGGCCATGATTCTCGAACTCCCGCTCTTGATCATCAACATTCAACGCGGCGGCCCCAGCACCGGCCTGCCAACCAAAACCGAGCAGTCCGACCTGCTGCAAGCCATGTTTGGCCGCAATGGCGAGTGCCCCATTCCGATTATTTCGGCTTCCAGCCCCGCCGATTGTTTCGACACGGCCATTGAAGCTTGGAGAATTGCCGTTCGCTTCATGACGCCCGTGATCATCCTCTCCGACGGATACATCGCCAATGGCGCGGAACCGTGGCGAATTCCAGACGTCAGCGATCTTCCGAAAATAGAAATCACGCACCCCACCGGCGACGACGCCGACACGTTCCATCCTTACTCCCGCGACGAACATTTGGCCCGGCCATGGGCCATTCCCGGAACGCCCGGTCTGATGCATCGCATTGGCGGTTTGGAGAAGCAAGATATCACGGGCGACGTCTGCTACGACCCGGATAATCACCAACACATGACCGACCTGCGGGCGAAAAAAGTGGCCAATATCGCCAATGATATTCCTTTGCAGGATGTCAACGGTCCGGAAAAAGGCGACTTGCTCGTACTCGGCTGGGGCGGAACCTTCGGCGCCTGCACCACGGCCGTCGAACGTTGCCGCGCCGAAGGGCTTTCCGTGGCGCATGCCCATTTGCGGTACCTGAATCCTTTTCCGGCCAACTTGGCGGAACTCATGGGACGGTACAACAAAGTACTGATTCCCGAACTCAATATGGGCCAACTGCGATTTCTCATCAGGGCGACGTTCCTGGTCGACGCAGCGGGACTGAACAAAGTCAAAGGCAAACCGTTCGCGGTCTCGGAAATCGCGGATGAAATCAAACGGCTCCTGGCATAGGTAAGCACCTCGCAATGAGTACTGAGTCTCTTCCCATTCTGACGTCGGCGGATTTTGCCAGCGATCAAGACATCCGCTGGTGCCCTGGCTGCGGAGATTATTCCATTCTCGCACAAATGAAAAAGGTATTGCCGACGCTAGGCATACCTCGCGAGAAAACGGTGTTTATTTCTGGCATCGGTTGTTCCAGCCGGTTCCCGTATTATATGAACACCTATGGCATGCACAGCATTCATGGCCGTGCGCCGGGTTTCGCCACGGGTTTGAAAATCACGAATCCTGACTTGAGCGTGTGGGTCATCACCGGCGACGGCGACGGCCTCAGTATCGGCGGCAACCATCTGATGCATGCCATCCGCCGCAACCTCGATTTGAACATCATTCTGTTCAACAATCGCATTTACGGTCTGACCAAGGGGCAGTATTCGCCGACTTCGCCGCTGGGCAAGATCACCAAAAGCTCGCCCATGGGCAGCATCGACAACCCGCTGCACCCGCTCTCGATCGCGATTGGCTGCGAAGGCGCGTTTGTGGCGCGCTCGATCGATATGAACATCAAGCATCTGGGGCAAATGCTGAAGCGGGCCGCCGAACATCGCGGCACTTCATTCGTGGAGGTGTACCAGAACTGCAACGTCTTTAATGATGGCGCCTACAGTTGGGCCACCAGCCGCGAAACGAAGGCCGACTCCACCATTGTGCTGGAGCACGGCAAGCCGCTTATTTTCGGTAAAGACCGTAATAAGGGCATCCGACTCAACGGCATGGAGCCCGAAGTGGTGGAGCTTGGCAAGGGCGTCACCGAAGACGACCTGCTCTTTCACGACGAGAAATCGCCGGAGCCAAGTTTGGCCTACTTGCTCTCCCGCATGCGGCACCCGGAATTTCCCGAACCCATTGGCGTGTTTCGCGCGGTCGACCATCCTCGCTACGACGACGAACTCAATCGTCAGGTCGAAACCGCACGCGAAAAGCAAGGCCAGGGCGACCTCAACAAACTCTTTCACTCTGGAGAGACTTGGAGCGTATCATCATGACGCTGTGCCCTGCTTGTGGTAGCACGAACATTGAGGGCGTCGATTACTGCGATGCGTGTGGCCAGACCCTCAGCCATCTTGACTTGCCGGTTCCGGCTACCGAAGTCGAAAAATCAGTCACTCGAGATCGGCTTTCCACACTCCAGCCAAGGGCCGCGGTTACGTGTGGTTTGAATGCGACGGTCGCCGAAGTTCTCGCCATGCTGGTTGCGCATTCTCTCGGCTGCGTATTGGTTGTCGACCACGACGGCCAATTGGTCGGTGTTTTCAGCGAGCGAGACGCACTGCATAAAATTAACTGTTCGGCGGCCGAAATGGCCGACCGCCCTGTCTCGGAACTAATGACCGCCGCGCCCCAGAGTCTGCATTGTGAAGATAAAATCGCCTACGCGATTCACAAAATGAATTTGGGCGGTTACCGGCATGTTCCCTTGATCGACGAACAGGGCCGCCCCACCGGTGTTGTTTCCGCCCGCGACATTCTGCGGTACTTCACCGGCCTGCTGGCGTCTAACGCGTCCTGACCGCGGAAACCGCAGAAAAACCACAGCCTGATTCAAAAGCCCGGCATTTTGAAAATGCCGGGCTTTTCTGAGCTACAACCGGAAACATATTTCGGGACTGTCCCGAATTGTTTCGCGCCGTCTTTGGGAAATTCCTCAAATGCTCACACGCCGACTCGCCGGTTTACCGTTGATGTTTCTTGTTTTCGCGGCGGCATTCGCCCAGGCGGCGCCGGCGGCGAACTTGGTCGCGATCGTCACCGACGATCAAGGGCGTTGGGCCATGGGCGCCTACGGCAACCACGAAGCGCGAACGCCGAACATGGACCGCATCGCCCGCCAGGGTATTCAGTTCACCAACGCCATTGCCTGCTCACCGGTGTGCTCGCCTTCGCGCGCCGCTTATTTCAGCGGACTTTATCCCACCGAACTGGGCGTCACCGATTGGATCAGTCCTCAAGAGGCGTCGGAGGGATTGGGCCTCCACGCCGCCACGTGGCCGCAAGTTCTTCAACGCAATGGATATCGCACCGCCATGATCGGCAAGTGGCATCTAGGCGACCAGCCGCGGTTTCATCCCCGCCGGCTGGGTTTCGACCATTTCACCGGCTTTCTCGCTGGCGGAACGCGGCCCATGAATACCACGTTGGAGGTCGACGGCAAACAGAAAAAAACGACCGGTCCGCTGCCCGATGTCCTCGTCGATGACGCCATCGCCTTTATCACCAAGAACCGCGGCCGCCCCTTCGCCGTCTGCCTGCACTTTCGCGCCCCCCACTTGCCCTATGGCCCCGTACCCAAAGCAGACACCGCCCCGTTTGCGAACCTTGATCCCACCATTCCCAATTTGCCGGCGCTCGACGCCGCCAAGGTGAAACGCTCGACAAAAGCCTATTACGCCAGTATCCATTCGGTGGACCGCAACATCGGGCGTTTGCTGGAAACGCTCGACACATTGCAACTGAGCGAAAATACCTTGGTCATTTTCACCAGTGATCATGGCTACAACGAAGGCCGTCATTACATCAACACCAAGGGCAACGGCCATTGGATCGCCGGCGGAATTTCAGGCCCCAAACGCCCCAACATGTGGGAGACCTCCATCGCCGTGCCGTTGGCGATGCGTTGGCCCGCCGTGATCAAGCCGGGAGCCAAAAGCGACGTCATGGTTTCCAATCTCGATATGTTCCGCACCGTGCTCGGCGCGCTCGGTATTCCGCTGCCCGCAGACATCCAACCGCGCGGCATTGACTTCTCGCCCCTGCTGCGTGGAGAAAGCATTCCCGAACGAACAGCGTTGTTTGGCCAATACGACTTGCACAACAACGGCCTGGCGTACCTTCGCATGGTGCGCACCCGCCGCTACAAGTATGTGAAACACTTTCACGCCAGGATGATGGACGAAGTCTATGATCTGGAAAAAGATCCCGGCGAGCAAACCAATTTGTTGCGCCGCCGGGGCAAACACCGCTTGCCCCCTGAAGTGTTCGCCGATCTCGAACGGCGTTTGAAACAATGGCAGGCGGCGATCAAAGACCCGCTCTTGCAAGACGCCTACTAACAATTCGCGAAAGACATGGCGGCGTTTTCAACCATGCACCGTAAAGTTGGCGGCCGCCGCCGGCGCGGTGAGTGGACGCAGAAAAACGTCCAGATGGCGAACGCGTTCATACAGTTGGCGGCTCTCTTCGCAACTGAGCGCGTGCAGCGGCGAGCGCGTCGGTCCGCAAGGAATTCCCATCATATTCATGATCGCCTTGCCGGCGGCAATGACGCCAAACTCTTGCTGCGCGCGAATCAATTCCACGGCTTCCAGTTGGGCGCGGCGTGCGGCGGGCAGGTCGCCTTGCTGCATGGCGCGCATCACGCGTTGATAAACCGGCGCGGCGTAGTTGTAGGTGCTGCCAATAGCGCCTTGGGCGCCGAGCGCCAATCCGGTGAGAAGGATTTCATCACACCCGAAGAGAATATCGTAGGCGCCATTATCGAAGTGCAGGCAGGTTTGCAGGGTCATGAGGTCGGGGTTCGTGTATTTGAGCCCGTTGAATGTGGGGATTTGCCGCGCCGCTGCTTCGAGGAAATGGTCCATGCGGAGCGAGACGCCGGTCATGTTGGGAATGTCGTAGTAGTAGAACGGGGCGTTTGCGGCGGAGGCCACATCGCGGCAGTAGTCGACCAAATCGGCCACGTTGCGCGGCCGGAAAAATGAAGGCGCCATCACGGCGAGCGCCGCAGCGCCGGCATCCGCTGCGTGCGCCGCCAGTTCTTGTGCGTGTGGCAGGCAGTTGCTTCCCACATGCACGACCACCGGAAAGCGGCCATCGGCGGCTTCAACCCAACGCTCCGTGAGTTGCTTGCGTTCGTCGACGGTGAGCGAATGGCATTCGCCCGTGGTGCCGCCGACAAACACGCCGCCCACCTCGACTTCGGCGAAAAGATCGGCCATCAGGTCGATCACTTCCAGGCGGAGGCGGCCATCCTGGGCCAAGGGGCTGTAGGCGGCGGGTAGGAGTCCTGTTAATCGTAACGCGGGCGACATAAGGTCCGTATCCTCTGGGGTGTTCCGTGCGAATAGCAACTCGCTATTATAGGCTCGCACGGCGGCGGCGTCCCGAACCAAAACCAGCTTTCCGACAGCAGTCAAAACATTTCGGCGCTACCAGCCAAACAACCCGCCGAATTTACCACACGCCATGCCTGAAAAACCGTCCACCACCACCGGCGCCCTGCCGGCGCCGCTGCGCGTGCTCGCGTTGGAGCCCTACTACGGCGGCAGCCACCGCGCGTTTCTCGATGGCTGGTCGCGCCGCAGCCGCCACGCGTTCACACTGCTCACACTACCCGCCCACTCCTGGAAATGGCGCATGCGGCAAGCGGCGATTGCCTTCGCCCAGCAACTCCGGAATGATTTCCAGCCCGACCAGCAGTGGGACATTCTCTTCTGTTCCGACATGCTCAATCTGGCGGAGTTTCGAGGACTCGCCCCGGCGCCAATTTCCACATTACCGAGCGTGGCCTATTTTCATGAGAACCAACTCACCTATCCCACGCCTCACGGCAAGGAGCCGTGGGACGCCCACTTCGCGATTACGAATTTCACCACGTGCTTGGCGGCCGATCAAATCTGGTTCAACAGTGCGTTTCACCGCCACGATTTCCTGGCCGCCCTGCCGCCTTTCTTCGCCAAAACGCCCGGCCGCCCGCCACGGGAGCAAATCGAAACCTTGCGAGAAAAGTCGCTTGTGTTATGGCCGGGCTTCACGGCGGCGCCGCGCGTGAACAGCCCTCGAACCGATGGCCCACTGCGCATTGTGTGGGCCGCGCGGTGGGAGCACGACAAAGCACCCGAGATTTTTTTCGAGGCCTTATCACTGCTCGAAAAAAGCGGGCGCCGGTTCGAGATCAGCGTCTTGGGAGAATCGTTTCGCCAACAACCGGCTGTCTTTGAAACAGCGCGAACACAATTCGCCTCGTCTATTCGCCAATGGGGATTCCTCCCCCGCGAAGCCTACGTCGACGAACTACAAACGGCCGATGTTTTTGTCTCGACCGCCAAACACGAATTTTTCGGCATCGCGGCCATGGAAGCAATGGCCGCCGGCTGTTTTCCCCTGTTGCCCCGGCGGCTATCGTATCCTGAATTGCTGGGCGCCGATCTATCAAACGCAGAGCAGCAGCCCCTATTTGAAGAACATTTCTACGCCGGCGCCTGCGAAGCACTCGCCGCCAAACTGGCGGAACTAATCGGCCGCGTCGCCTGCGGCGAGCTTTGGCAATCTTCGCCGGTCGCCCTTTCCGACTACGCCGGGAAATTCGCCTGGCCGCGAGCCGCCAGGCAACTCGATGCCGCACTCGATAACGTTCTCTCGTAGTTCACGCTTCGTTCGCCGGGAGCGGCGCGGGCGTTTCTTGTTCCAACACCAGCGCCACGATGGTTTGCCCGGCTGTGAAGGCAGGTTCTTCTTCCGCCTTCACGACAGTCAACACGCCGCCCGTATCGAGCACGAACAGCGGCAGCACCTGGCCGTAACGCTGTTGAAAATCTTCATAGCTGAATTCGTCGGTTAGTTTCGTCGTCTTCACGCGCTGCCCTGCATTGACCCGCCGAGCAAGTTCGGCGTAGCCGGCGTCGGCCGAGAAAAGAATTCGGCCTTGCAGGTGTTCCGAAAGCGATTGCCGCTTTCCTTAGCCTCGATCCCAGGGCGCCAACTGAAACACATTTTTGCGGCCGAAGTGATGGGCGAATTCGATCGACGCCAACGAATTCACTTCGTCGTTGGGCGTGAGGGCCAAGAGTCGGCCGATGCCGGCAAGATCGAGCTCCTCATGCACGTACTCCGAAAGCACGCTGATGCAATGAGCGTTCAGCCCCGCCATGCGCGCCGCCGCCACGTTGCTGTAGTTGGTGTCGAGCAGCGCGACGGTAATGCCCTCTTGGTGCAGAGCCGAGGCGATTTCGCGAATCCAATAGTCGGCCCCGGCGAACAACACGCCTTGAGGATTCGGGTCGGCCAGCCCCAACCAACGCGCCAGCGGCGCGGCGCCCAGTCCATAGACGCTCACCGTTCCCACGATCACGAGGAATGTCAGCGGGGCCAATTGCAACGCCTGTTCGGCCAAGGCCGCCGCCGCGGAACCGTTGCCCTGTTGGTGGGCGATGTGCGCGAACTCCAACGAAAACACGCTCGCCACGGCGGCGGCCACGATTCCTCGCGGCGCCATGAAACCGAGGAACAACTTTTCCCGCCAATGCAAACCGGAGCGAAAGCCGGCGGCAAACACCGAAGCCGGCCGCACAATGAGGATCAAGGCCAGCAGAAAAAACGCGCCTCGCCAACCAAAGTCGATCAAGGTTGAAGCTTCAATCCGGGCGCCCAACACAATAAACAGGCACGACACCAGCAGCACCACCAGATTTTCCTTGAACTCCACAATGTGCTTGACCGAAACCCGTTTCTGGTTCGCCAAATAAATTCCGAAGAGCGTGACCGTCACCAGGCCCGACTCATCTTGCAGAAAATTCGACAAGGCGAACAACGCCAGGGCCGATGTCAAAAAAACCACGCCCTGGAGGTAGTCGGGAATCAGATACCGCTCCACCAGCCGCACCAGCAGTACGCCCACGCCGAGTCCAAAAAAGACGCCAATGGCGGCCGTCTTGAGCGCCATCATGACCACGTCGGCGAAGGTGATATCGCCTCCGCCGACCACCACCTGAAACACCAGCACCGCCAACACGGCGCCGATGGGGTCGATCACGATGCCCTCCCATTTGACGATCGAACCGATGCGCCTTGCCGGTTGGATATGCCGCAACAACGGCGCGATTACCGTGGGCCCGGTCACGACCAACAGCGCGCCGATCAGAACCGCCAGCGGGGGCGCCATTTCGAGCAGCAGCCAAGCCGCCAATGCCGTCAGCCCCCAACTCACCGCGACCCCAATCGTGCAGAGCCGCAGCACGTTCGTTCCGGCCTCCTTGAGTTCACTGAGCCGCAGCGTCAACCCGCCTTCAAAGAGAATCACGGCCACGGCCAACGAAACAATGGGAAACAGCAGCGTCGGCCCGACCGACGCATCCGACTGCGTCACGCGGCCCAGCAGTTCATCAGGATTGACGAAAAAACCGAGTCCGATGCCGATCGCCAACAGCAGCAAAATCGAGGGCAGGCGAAATCGCCACGCCAGCCATTGCGCCAGCATTCCCAGAAACGGGACGCCCGCCAAAAAACAAAGGTAGAGTTGCCCGTCCATGTTGCTGCCTCGCGCGGCGTCGATTTGAAAATTCCATTGGCCGCCATTGTAGCGGACCAGCGCCGCTTGGCGAACGCGTCGCACTTTCGACGACGCCTACGTTGGCGTTTGCTGCAAATCGGCGTGCGTTTTCAAATAACGCCCCAGCGCCGCGACGCTGAATATGTAAGGATAAAGCCGCTCGAAATACCATAACTTGGCGAAATAAAATCCTATCGGACAAGCGTCGAACGCCGCGCCTTGTTGGGTGTGTTCCGCCAGCCAAGCAATGCCGCGTTCGATGGCGCCGTGCAGTTCAGCAATGGGCCAGAGATTGCCATCGTCTGATTTTTCATCCACGAGCGTGGCCGCCATCGCACAGAGCGCTTCGACCGCCAAGGCGGTTTCCTCGACCGACGAAGGCGTGTTGCGATCACCGCCCCAGCCGCCGTCGTTGTTTTGCACGTCGTGGAGCCATTGCACCGCGCGCAACTGAGCCGCAATGCCGAGCATGCCTTGGCCGGAATTCCAGTCGGCGGCGCGTGAGGCGGCAATGGCTAACAGCACTCGGCTGGTGCCATACGTTAAATTTTCTTCAATCGTTAAATGCTGGTTGCCAAACCACAGCGGCGCCCAGGCCCCTTGTTCATTTTGTTGGCGCGTGAGGAATTTTTCCGCCCGCCGGATGGCTTGATCGATCCGACCTTGCAACCGTGGCAACCCACTCATGGCGGGCCGCCAAACCAACCAAGCGCGAACGGCGTGTGCGGTAAGATCGGCGCTGCTGCGGTCGAACGGCAAGGCGCCCCAACCCCGGCAAAACGTGGGGATGCCGCCATCTCGGTTTTGCACATTGAGCAGCCAGACAATTCCCTTGGCGGCGGCCAATTGCACGTTTTTATCGTCTGGCGCCAAGTGATGCAAAGCCAGCAGCGCGCCGGGAGTGTCGTCGGCGTCGGGCACGCCGCCGCTGAGATCGGTCCAAGCCCAGCCACCGGGCGGCGCGTGCGTGTAAGGATGCTCCTCCTGATATTGCTGGCCCAACAGCCAGTCGAGCAGACGTTGTCGCGCGGCTGCATCGAGCGAGGAATCCAACACGCCGCCGCTGGCCAATGCGTTGACCGAAAGCGTGGTCACCCAGGTGGCGAGGTTCGTATCGATCGGCCAACTGCCATCGGTCCGCACCGATTTCAGCAAAAACCGCAGCCCTTGCGCCACCACGGGATGCCCCGCTTCCCCCGCGCCAATCAGGCTCAACACAACAAAACTCGTTAGCGGGGCCGCTTCCAAAAAACCGCCGCTCGCCGGTTGGATCTTTTTCAAGACACGCAACGCCCCGGCCGTCGCCCAATATCGAAGCGCCCGCGCCAGCGGATTCCACGTAGGCAAATGCCGATGCCGCACCAGGCCCATCGCGATCAGCGCCGGCAGTGCGTAGCTGACCACCGGCAGCCGAATGATTTGAAACCAGCGGTGCGGACAGACCGCCAACTCGAACGGCAACTGCGGGATCAACCGCCAAGCCGTACGCTGCGGGCCGAGTTTTCCGGCCAGCGCCAAGGTCGTTAAAATTGGTACGGAAAACGTCCTGTCCTGGCCGTAACGCCGGCTAATCGCCTCGGCCAATAATTTCGGGTTGAGACTTCCAGCCGCCTTTCGCAACCAAGCCTCCGCGCGTTTCGCCGCATCTGGAAATCGCGACGATGTATCCGCCTTGGCCAGCGCCGCCCAACATAGCGCCGTGGTGCTGATGTTGCTGAAACTTTTGACGGTGTCGCCCCAGCCGCCGTCGTCGTTCTGATTTTTTGCCAGCCATTGCACGCCGCGTAACGCCATCGCCGCCAAGTCGACGCCCTCGAAATGCGTGACTGCGGTTTCGGCGGCGGAGCTTTCGGCGTCGAGGTAACTTTGCAGGGCGAACACGGCCGTCGCGGTGGAGAGCGCGCTGGTCGACAGTTCCCCTTCCCAGCAGCCGTTCTCGCCGCGCTCGTGCAGCAACGCGCGGCAGGCGTTTTGGAAGGTCTGTTGTAATGCGTGTTCATTCATCGGTTACGCCAAAAGGGGCGGAAGTCCAGGCATTTCTCGGAGCTTTGTGTGAACATTTCAACGCAGAGAATGCAAAGGCGCGGATGACACGCGTGCGATGACAATGCGGAGTCTTCACAAGACGCGAAACACGATCCAGCGACAAAAGAAATTTTACCACAGAGAGCACCGAGACCACAGAGAAGAGAAGACACGGAGAAAAAGGAGGTCGAGCCTTCATGAATGAAAAACGGCGCTCGACGAATCAACCTCCATGTGCTCTGTAGAACAAGTTCGTAAAAACTTATTTTTAGATGATCGCCTTACAAACTCAGGTGCCCCAACGCGAGCAGGCCGTAATAGGTGTATTCACAATCGAGATCGTCGTCTTCCCAACTGCCGTAAAAGCCGCCGCGCGCGGTCCAGAGGGAGTCAACAAAATCGAGGCAGGGTTCGACCAAGTCGGAAAAATCGACGTGCATTGCCTGCAAGGCATGCAGCGCCGTGGCGGTGGAGAGTAAATCGGGAACCGGCGCCGCCTCCACCGCAAAAAAGCCTCCGCCGGGATGACAACGCGACCGCAGCCAAGGCCCTAACTCCGCGTCGACCGTTCCGCCCAACTGCCGTTGCAAGGCCGCCACGGCGGCTGAAGGCGGCGTTAAACCGATCGGCATTTCCGGCCCGTTGGCGTAGCCGCCGTCTTGGGCTTTTAATTGTGCGATGCAATCGAGCATGCGTTCCGCTTGCGGCGGTTGGCGGCCCAAATCTTGGTAGGCGCCGAGCGCCATGAAGCAACCATACACGGTGCCTTGCTGGGCGTTGGCGGCGATATGGTACCCGCCATCGGGCGTGCGGAAGGCTTCCAACCGAGCGAGGATTTTATCGGCGGGAGCGCGGGAGCGCGCCTCCGCCGACATACCGGCCCAGGCCCGCGCCAAGCAAGATAAATGCACGCTATCGAGCCCGGCGCCTTCGCCGAACGATTGCAAATACTTTTCCAGCCGCGCAACAGGCGGCTCGACCTGCAAGGCGATCAACCCCGCAATACCGAATACGGTGTAGTAGAGGTCGCTTTGGCCATCGCGGTCTGGAGAACCGCCGTCGTCTTGAATTTGTGACAGCAGGAAGTCGGCGACCAGTTGCGAGGAATCACCCAGCAGCTTCGGCGCCAACCTCGCCACCTGTAACATTTCGAGCCTCAAACTCACTGCACCAGCCTTGCACTTCGACCGAGAAAATTTTACTGATGACGCGTCGCAAGAGGCCCTTGAGGCTGGCGTTTTGTAAGTCCGCCAACGACCGCACCGCCTCTTCCTTGTACGATTCCAAAAGCGTGCGGCAACGATCTTCGACCTCATACTCCGCCATGATCTTCCGCACTTGTTCCAACTCTTCGCTCGAACATGCGCGCCGCCAAGCCTTCTCCAACAGCGTGCGTTCTGTTTTTTTCGCCTTCACGCGCTCCAGGGCGATTGCCAACGGCAGGGAAGGACGCATCGCCTCGACGTCATCCGATTCGCTGCCGGCAACCAAGTCGTCGAGATCATCGCGAATCTGATAAGCGATGCCCAGTGCTTCACTGTAGGCCGCCAACACACGCGCCGTGGCGGCGTCGCTGCCGGCGTACTCCGAACCCAATCGCAAGGCGACTTCAAACGCCGGCGACGTTTTGCGACGGAAAATATCCAACACTTCGAGCGACGCCAACGGCCGAGGATCGCGCGTCCAACAGAGTTCGGCGCCTTGCCCCAGGCACAAGGTGCGATGCCCCGCCGCGGCGGCTTGGAACATGGCCACCTTGCGAGCATCGGCCGCTTGGCATTCGCCAATCAGCCGGTAGCCTTCGCCCAGCAGCAGGTCGCCGACGTTCAACGCGACCGGCGTTCCATGTTCGGTATGCAGCGCCGGTTCGCCGTAGCGGAGGTCGTCGTCGTCTTCGATGTCGTCATGCACCAACGAGGCTTTGTGAAAACACTCCACCGCCACCGCGACTTTGCGCAGATCGTCGGGCGACGCGGCTGCGGCGTCTTCCTGCATCGCTTTCCAAGCGCACACGGCCAAGAAAGGACGCCAACGTTTGCCGCTCCGCGCCAGCCACTGCATGGCAATCCGCTCCGATTCGCTCGACGCCGGGCCGAGAATTTCCGTGAGTGATTCGACGCTGAACCAAGTTTCGACTTCCTGGCGGAGTTGATCAAGATTCAGCCGATGGGTTTTATCGTCGCTGGTCAGATGGATGACTTCCCAAATCCAATCGAGATCGACCGTCACATCTTTGCAGTCGTCTTGAAGCAGGGGAATCGCGACGCCCGGAATGGCGGCGGAGTCCATGTAGGGAAAAGCTTTTTCCAAGACCGACAAACAACTCACGCCCACGATGGCGTCGATCTTACCGGTTTGCACGATCGCCATCACGAGCGCCGAACCCTCGGCCACCAACACCGCATAACCCAAACGTTCGGCTTCTTCTTGGAGGTCTTGAATGGAGCAGAGACCGCACTGTTTGCAGAGCAGGCCGAATTCATCGAACGGCGCCGGGCATTGGTCTTCAATGCGCAGGCACTTGGGCAACAGCAAGAGGCGGCGTCCAAACGGAACGGCGGCCAGCGAGTCTCGCCAGACTTCGCTATTGAGCAACACGCCAATGTAGTCGACGAATTTGCGATCATACCCGTTGGCGTCGGCAAATTCTTCCGAATGCCGCCGCAGCTCCGCCATGCTCAAGGGCGGCGTGGGGTTGAGTTCCGAGACAAAATCGCGGAGTTGCGAACGCAGGTTCTCGCGCTCGGTTCGAGTCTGGGGGATGTTCTCCTGCGGCGGGCGTTCGCGCTGCACGGGCACGGCGCGGGGCACGCTGATCACGGGAAGTTGCATGAGGACGTCTCCGAGTTGCGACTCTGGACTCTTACCTGTAGCCATGTTTTCTACCGATTGTAATTCAAACGAAGGTGTGGTGGAATTCCCAGGCATCCTTTGGCTTTCCTACCGCCGTGTCTCCATGACTTCCGAGCGGTCCGGAATTAATGTCTAACTGTACTGGTTCAGCGTGACGTTGAGTTTTGGTGAATCGCTAGTCGTGAGTAACAAAGCGGACTAAAGGCAGTATTTCTGGGTTGCGTTTTTCGCATTTAGGCCAAAAGCAAGGGACTTTGATTCAATTGCGGTGCATT
>JAJRWU010000047.1 GCA_024276655.1 Planctomycetota bacterium | reverse complement strand
TTTTTCGCATTTAGGCCAAAAGCAAGGGACTTTGATTCAATTGCGGTGCATTCCTGGCGCAATCCGGCCGCAGTGCTCGTTCTAGCGACTAGCTTATCCTCCAGACAAGAAACTCAACGTCCAACTGGGGCAAAACAAAACAACGTCGTCATTCGCGCCGCCCACCGTTGGAGTATACGCTTGAGCGTGTTTTGTTCTCGGACGCACGCTGAATCGCGAACTCCAATGGCGGCATCCCGCTGGGATGCGAAATGTCGCGGGCTCGATCCTCCGGTAGTGTTCGCTGCGCTCGACCACCGGCTAATGGCTTTTATCCTTCCAGGATATGAAATCAAATACGCCTGTCGCTTCAGCTTTACATGTATCTGAAAAACACGGAATAGTACTTGGACAGGCGTTTAGCATCGGCCGGAAAATAAGTGACGGGTATACGTGAAAAAGGTTCGTCAGACATTTTAGTGCCAACTTCGATAAGTGGCCGTCATGCCGCCTCCGTCCTTCCTGCGCGGGAAGGACGGCAGTAATTTCCAGATCAATACTTAGACCAGCGGTTCAAACTCCCCCGCCCGTTTTTAATTGACCTACCGCCTAAATCTGTGCCGGCATCTGGATCGAATCCGTCGACAAACGGCTGGCTTGCACAGAACAATCGTAGGTGAATACTCTTCCTCTTGAAACAGTCCATAGAGCGTTAGCACTTCTTTAACCGCCTTTCTTGCTTTTTGCATCTGTCCAGGAGTGAATGCAATTAGTTTTCCGTTTCGCTCTGCGGTTGCCATGATAAGGAGTTGCTCTCCAAAGTCCTCACGGAGCAGGGATTTTATCTCTTCTCGGCGCGTTTCTCCCAACTCGTTTTCAAAGATATTGTAAAGAGATTTGTACGCTCCGAGTTGCCCTAGAAAAGCCGGGAAACTGAATGTTTCATCTGGGGCGGAAGCACCAGGAAAAACCTGGATATCTGCCGCCGTCACGGTTTTCGCGATCACCGCTGGATTGAACCCAGGAATATTGATAACTAGCTGTTCAATCAGCTTACCCTTCTTAATCTTTAGCTCAGAGAATCCGTTTTTTGGTTCCCCGAAAGTAACCCTGGTTCGACGCTCAGGCTTCAATGTTACCCGATCGCGAAGAAAGAGAATTCCGTTTATGGGGGTAAGCTGTACGTCGGGCTTATTTGCGTCAAACACTTTGAACCGCAGCGTCACTTCACTCGCGGTGTCCTGAGAATAGGCATCAGGTACAGATGCAAAACCTACAAGCAATCCGAAAATCATCAGTCGCGACATGGTTTTTTTCATCATTGAGGTTGGGACATCAGGGTGAACTTCGGGTCAGATTTAATACTCTCGTATATGTCTTCTCTTAGTGCGACCAAGACCAACAATCGTGAACTGTTGTTTCGCTTGGGTATTTCAAAACGGTATTCGTCTCCAGGACCGTCACCAAGTCTTGTTACGGCATGGAAACGTTTCGGCGATCCTTCATATGCCTGAACATATATAAGCTTTCGAGTGCCTGGATACAGATATGCAGTAAATCGCTCTGTCTTGACGATTTCCTCTGTAAGAATCCATACGGCCCTGAAGTCCTTGAAAGCAATGCTGAGTTGCGATTGTGCGCCATCTTCCGCTAAACGCATCCATTGCCGATCATCCAGAGTTCCAACAATATACTCAGGGAACTCTGGATCGGTCCATGAATCATACATTGTCAAGTTGAACTTTTTCGGAATGTCCAATGTACTCTGGTCGTTCCCTTCGCTTCCCATCCACGCAGAAATGACGGGAGCAGCGACAGTGCCAGCGGTAGCAATAACCGCGACAACAATCGCGACCCACCAGCGGCGCTTTTTGGGGCTTGTTTCGCCGTGAATATTTTGCGTCGCTTTGGCGCCAGTGGCCACACTTACATTACCACCAGCCTCAACATTGCCAGTGGCCACACTTACATTACCACCAGCCTCAACATTGATAGTGGTGGGTGTGGGCTGGCTCGTTTGCGACCTGTTTTTATACTCAGCAATCGCATTCCGTACGTTCTGCACATATCGCTCGCCGCATTGACCTTTCACATCAAGCATCGTTGCCTTGAACGTATCCGGTTTTTCCAGAGCTTTTTCGAGTTCAGAAATCGTGATAAAGCCAGCCTCCTTTAAATCGCCGCGGCAGACAGCAGACAGTTCCAGTTTCTCAATCGATTCGGGCAATAGAGCACCTGACGGCAATTTGTAGGAATGGCGGAGGTCGTCGTGAGGTAACAAAGGCAAGTCAGCAGTAACCTCATGCGAGAATAAACGATGATAGCAATTCCCCAACTAAAAGTCTCGCCTTTTCCCTGCGTTTGTCACGTTGGTCGCCTTTGCCGTAGCCCTGCCGCGCGCCTTAAATGCCCCAGTTGCGTTCGGTGGCTAAGTCGCACGCCGCATCAATAGAACTCCCCCGCCCTGGAAGCCCATCGCGGGAAGTTTATAATAACAGCGTGGCCGGTTTTCGCGAAGGAAGCCGGCCTAGTGGTCTGTCAGCATTGAATTTTAGGATTAGCCGCTGGGCGCTAGCCCACGGTTGTACAGGAAAAACCGGACGCTAGCGCGTTCCGGCTGATTTGAGCAATCCGAATTTTCATCCGTGCCAAACCACTAGCCGGATATTTTTGTACGGTGCTCCGTACGATGGCCTTCCAAGGCCGTCGATTTTTTCGTTGTTTCTGATTCCGGTGCGACGGCCTTGGAAGGCCATCGTACAAACATTCCCAGCCTCGCCCGATCCGATTTCCGCCTTTTGGGAGCCTACCTTTGACCAGCCGTTTTTCCACTGTTGAAGCCGCGGTTGACGCCATCGCACGCGGAGACACGATCATCGTGGTCGATGCCGAAGACCGAGAAAATGAAGGCGATTACGTCTGCGCCGCCGAAAAGGCGACCACCGAAACCGTGAATTTCATTCTCGGCGGACGCGGCGAATTTTGCGTGCCCATTCTACCCGAAGCCGGCAAACGTCTGGAACTGGAGCCGCTCACCAACACCAATACGGCGCCGTTGGGCACCGGCTTCCTCACTCCGATCGACCACCGCTCGGGAAAAACCGGTATTACCGCCGAAGAACGAGCCCTCACCGCCCGCACCATGGCGGACCCCTGCGCGACGCGGCAAGATTTTGTCCGCCCGGGGCATGTGCACCCGCTGTTGGCCAAGGAGGGCGGCGTGTTGCGGCGCGCCGGTCATACCGAAGCGGCTATCGATTTGGCGCGCATGGCGGGCTTGGCGCCGGCCGGCGTGCTCTGCGAAATATTGAACGAAGAAGGTAATCGGGCCAGCCGGGAGCAGATGTTCGCATTGGCGGAATTGCATGGTCTGGAAATCATTTCCATTGAGCAGTTGATCACGCATCGGCGGGTGAGCGAGCGTCTTGTATCTCGCGCGGCGGAAGCCGACCTGCCCACGAAATACGGGCAATTCAAAATTATCGTGTACGACGTTCGTTATGAAACAGGCCAGCCCGTGGCTCTCGTAATGGGCGATGTGCAACACGCCCCGCAGCCCTTGGTGCGGCTGCATTCGAGTTGTTTCACGGGCGACCTCATCAGTTCGCTGCGTTGTGATTGCGGCGACCAACTGCATCTGGCCTTGGATATGATCGGCCGCGAAGGCGCCGGCGCGCTGGTGTATTTGCCACAAGAGGGTCGCGGCATC
The DNA here is from genome assembly GCA_024276655.1 of Planctomycetota bacterium. Taxonomy (GTDB): domain Bacteria; phylum Planctomycetota; class Planctomycetia; order Pirellulales; family Pirellulaceae; genus SZUA-33. The sequence goes on along the minus strand of JAJRWU010000047.1, from coordinate 8,280 downwards.
GGCCTGGCCGAAAAAATCAAGGCCTACGCCCTGCAAGACAACGGCCTCGACACCGTGGAGGCGAATCTTGCCTTGGGGCAAAAAGTTGATACCCGAGATTACGGCATCGGCATTCAAGTTCTTAAAGATCTGGGAATGTCGAAGGTGCGGCTTTTGACGAACAATCCTAAAAAGACCGACGCCTTCATCTATGGCGGGTTCGATCTGGAAGTAGTCGATCAGGTGCCCATCCTGCCGCCCTCCAATGAATTTAATGTCGAATATTTGGCCACGAAACGCGATAAAATGGGGCACCACATGCCGCCCGAACCGCTTTCGGAGTGAACGCCGCCGCGTTTGGGCTGCTCGTTTTTTTCTGACGCGTGGCGTTTTTGCAACGTATGTTTCCAAAAGACACCCCCGTTTTTTGGAGTATGCGTATGTTGCCTTCGCTGGCCCAACACCGGAGAAAAAAGAGTTGCGAGCCGGTGTGGCTGCTTCCCGTCGCACTACTGTTGGCGGCGCTGCCGTCGATGTTTCCGGCTACATGCTGGGCGTTTCCGGCGGCCTCTCGCGCCGCTTCGCCAGCGGAACATCGAACGTCGTTTTCCACGAACGCCGTTTCCCGGACAGCGTTTCTTCTGCAAGACGGCGCCGCCGGGCGTTTCCACCAACACACGCTCCTTGAAGCGTCGCTGGTGGCCGGCGGCGTCGAGAATGTCGGCTCGCTGGAAAGGTTTTCGGCCGAGTTCCAGCGCCATCGCGAGAAGCTTGCCGCGAGGTTGGTTGGCCAAGCGAAACACGATCGGGGCCGCATTGTTTGGCGGTATTTGCACGCTCGCCTGCTGCGAGGAGCGTACGTCGAGAATCAAACGCGCGTCGAGGAAATTCTACAAAGCGGCGATTTCAATTGCCTTTCGGCCTGCGTGCTGTTCACCTGCCTGTGCCGCGAGTTTTCGGTGGACGTCGAACCCTGCATGGTGCGGGGCCACATTTTTTGCCGTCTGCCCGACGGCGCAACACCGGGCGGCGGCCAGATTGTGGAATTGACGGCCAACATTGAATCGGGGGCCTTTCTGGATTCAAAAAAAACCGCCCTGCTCGATCCCATTTATTTGCAGCCGACCCGACAGCTTTCCGATACGCAGTTGATCGCCAAAATCTTCTACAACCGCGCGGCGTATCGGTCGGACCACCAACAATTTCCCGACGCCAACACTCTCTACGAAGCCAGCCTTCAGTTAGACCCCGAAGACAAATACGCCCGAGAGAACCTGCTGGCGAACGTTTGCCAATGGGCCCTCGCCTTGAGCGACCAGGGAAATTTGGCTGCTGCCGAAAATGTCTTGGAGCGAGCATGGCGGATCGACGCCGCGTACGGACCGCTGCTGGTCAACGCTCGGCATATTGACCAAAAAAGGATTGTCCAGCTGTATCGGGAAGGACGTTTTGAAGCGGCGCTGGCGGTGATCCAACGGGGGTCGCGTCGCCAGCCCAACGCCGAACTCTACTCTCGGGCGAGGGCCAGTATCGAAAACAGCTTCGTAAATCGCCACAACGCCGGAATCTGAATGCTGGTGGGAGTCCGGTCGCAACGAACTGTGGGATACAGGCCGGCAGATCGGAAATTCCGGTATTTTCCGCACCCCATTCCCAATGGCCGACGATGCGTTTCCGATTCTTTTGCTTGCTATTTTGTCAGCTAACGGAGAGAATTAAAGAGACGCTCGCAGCTACGGTGCGTTTTCGTTTTCTCGTGGAATCATTACATGGACCATGATTTCCCAACCTCCAACTCCCCCGCCACGCCGCCCCCGCTCCGGGACGCCGCGCGGCAAACGAAGCCGCCGCTTCAGGCAAGGCCGGTAGCGACCAGCGCCGCTGCGCCCCCTGTTCCCGCTGCGCCCCCTGTTCCCACAGCGCCCCCGGTTCCCACTGCCGCGCCGACTTCTACAGCATCGCCTTCTGCGGCGGCAGCGCCGCCATTGCCAGCGCCTCCACAAGAGGCATTGTCGGCGCCTCCACCAGAAGCAGAGACCGAAGCTCCGCCCCAACAGGAATCTGCCGACGTGAATCAGTCGGCGCAGCGGTACCTTTGGACCGCCGTGCCGAGTTGGTTGGTCAGCATGGTGGTGCATATTTTGCTGTTGTTGCTCTTGGCCGTGTTCTCGCTTCCCAACGACGTGAAAGATACGTTTCGCCAGCTCACCTTGGGCGGCGGCGACGAACAGACCGAAGAAATCGAAGACATCACGATCGATGATATCGATATCGAATCTGAAATGGAGCTGACCACCGAAACCCTCTCCATGGAGGTGCTCGATGAAGATTTTTCAGAGCCGGTAGCCCTCTCGATCACGCCTGAAGCGGAAACGCCTTCGGTGGATGTGAACTTGGTCGACTTCGCCGAAAAAACGGCGCCCAAAAACGATTTGCTGGCGACGGTTGGGTCGATCTCTGGAAATGCGATCTCGGGCAGAGGCTCGAAAATGCGCCGGGAGTTGGTCAAGGCGAGCGGCGGCAGCAAGGGGAGTGAAGCGGCGGTCGGCCGGGCCTTGGAGTGGTTGTCGAAACATCAATTGCCCGATGGCGGATGGAGTTTCGATCATCGGGCCGGCAAGTGCAATGGCCGCTGTCCGAACCCTGGGAATTTATCAACGGCGCGAAACGCGGCCACGGCAATGGCCTTGCTGCCGTTTCTGGGCGCGGGTCACACGCACCACGAAGGCAAATACAAATCGTTGGTGCATCGCGGCCTTTACTTTTTGCTCGCCCACATGAAAACGGCGAACAAGGGGGGGCTGGCCACCGGCTCATTCGAAGAGCGGGGCGGATCGATGTATTCACACGGCTTGTGCGCGATCGTGCTGTGCGAAGCCTACGCCATGACCGAAGACAAGGAGCTGGCGCCGGCGGCCCAATTGGCGCTGAACTATATTATCTACGCACAAGACCCCGTCGGCGGCGGGTGGCGATATCGAGCCAGAATGCCCGGCGACACATCCGTGGTCGGCTGGCAATTGATGGCGCTCAAGAGCGGTTATATGGCCCACCTGATGGTGCCCACGCCGACGATTGTCGGCGTCGATAAATTCTTGAATTCGGTGCAGTCGCCCTATGGCGGCGCCTATGGTTACACTAGGCCAGCCGCTGCGGGCAAGGGCGGCGCCACCACGGCGGTTGGCTTGTTGTGCCGCATGTATTTGGGCTGGAAAAGAGACCACCCCGGCATCGAGCGGGGCGTTGAAATCCTAGATAACGCCGGCCCTTCCAAGGGCAATATGTATTTCAACTACTATGCCACCCAAGTCATGCGGCATGCCGAGGGGCCTGAGTGGGAGCGCTGGAATCAACGCATTCGAGATCCGCTGATTGCCGCGCAGTCGAGAAAGGGGCACTCCGACGGAAGCTGGATGATGCGCGGCGACCACGGCTCCGACCGCGGCGGCCGTCTGTATTGCACGTCGATGGCCACCATGATTCTGGAAGTCTATTACCGGCACATGCCGATCTACCAAAAAGAGGCCGCCGAAGACGACTTCCCGCTGTAAGAAGCAGTCCCGAAATAAGTTCCCGGTTGTAGCTCAAAAAAGCCCGGCATTTTCAAAATGCCGGGCTTTTAACGCGGTAGGTAAATTCGAGACTGTTCTTAACCCATGTCGCACTCGATTCAGGTCTTGATTATCTCGGCCGACCAGGCGCGGCGGCGGCAATGGGCCGAATGGCTCGACGCCCCCGATTTCCATGTGTCCCACGCGCGGGCCGGCGAGGAAAACCTCCTCGGCCACACGCCGCCCGATATCATACAGGCCTCCGATTTCTTGGCCCCCGATATCATCTTGGCCGATATCCCGTTATGGGCCGAACTCCCGCCGTGGGCCGAAGCATGGGAGCAGCAACGCAGCCGGGGCGAAATCGGCGTGGTTGCCCTACCGCCGAACACTGCGGGCGATGTCGTGCTGGCGGCCGATTGCACGCAGCGCGAGCTACGCCTGGCCTGCCGGTTGCTGGCGAAAATCGTCCGCCTGCGGCGCCGCCAACACAACGAAGCCCGCACCCGGCGAGCGCTGCGGCAACTCGCCCAAACCGACCCGCTGACGGGCTTGGCGAATCTTCGCGCTTGGCGGGAAGAATGGACACGCCGACTTGCCCAGCCGCCTCACGCCGCCGAACCGCTCTGCCTAGCCCTGTTCGATTTGGATGGCTTCCGGAAAGTCAACAAACGGCGAGGGCATCGAGCGGGCGACGAACTGCTCAAACGCTTGAGCCAACAGTTCGCCAAAGCGATCAGGCCACACGATTTTGTCGCGCGTTTGGGCGGCGACGAATTCGGACTTCTCCTCTCCGGCGTCGAACCGGCCGATGCGTCCCACGTGGTGGAGCGCCTGCGCGGCGCGCTGGCGGAGCCCGCCGGCGACGCCACGCCCGCCATTTCCGCCAGCGCGGGTTTTGTGTCCATCGCCCCAGACGAAAAAAACATCGAACGCCAAGACGCACTCTTCGATCGGGCCGAAACAGCGCTGCGCTGCGCCAAACGGCAAGGCGGCAATCAAACCAGCAACGCCGCCGACCTGCCCCGGCATCAAGAAGAAAAAGGTTTTAATCCCACAGAGCAGCCAGACCCTGGAGAATAGTTATCCGGTGGTCGCCACTCGCTCCGCGAAAGAACGCTGCGTTCGCAGAGCGAAAGGCGACGCTCCTTGCTCGAACGGTCGTTAGCACCGCTTGATAAATAACGGTCGCATTTGTGTAGCCATCGTCGCCAGACGGTGGGTGAGCGGTGAACCATCCCACGCTCTGGCGAGCATGGTTACGTTTCCGCTTGATGCTTAGCGAACGTAATCTCGCACGCCGGTGCGCCGTTGCTGCGGCGGGAAATTTCGCGGCGGTTGATGGGCGGCGTCCATGATGTTTGACAACCGAGCTACGATATCTGGGTGGTCGGCGGCAACGTTTTTGGATTCGCCCAGGTCGGCCGTTAAATCGTAGAGTTCGATGTTCGCACGCGGGCCGTTCTGCACTACCTTCCAGCGTCCGCTCCGCGCCGCCCGCGAGAGCCCGCCGCGCCGGGCGTATTCCCAGTACAGGGATTCGTGCTCTTTTTGCCCCGGTTGCTGGAGCAGGGTGGGAGCGAAGGAAATACCGTCGATGTTTTTGGGCGTTGCCGCCCCGGCAAGATCGGCCAGCGTGGGCAGCACATCCCAGAAAGCGAGCATGTGATCGCTTTGCATGCCGGCTGGAACATGGCCGGGCCAACGCGCGATGAGGGGTACGCGTATGCCGCCTTCGTAGAACTGGCCCTTGTACCCGCGCAAGGGGCCGTTGCCGTGAAAAAAGTCGGTCATTTTTTCCCAACCACGGTTTTGGCCGCCGTTCTGGCCGCCGTTGTCCGACGTAAAAATGACGATGGTGTTATCGTCGATGTGAAGATCTTTCAGCAGTTGCATGATCTCACCCACATGCCGATCCAACCGCGAGATCATTGCGGCGAAGGTGGTCAGACCGTCGTCCGAACCGAGGTACCCTGGTCGAGGATCTAGAATGGCGCGGCGGGGAAATTTTCCTCGGTAGGGAATTTCCGAATCTTCCGGAACGATCAGCTCCACATGCGGAATGATGTACGGCAAGTAAGCGAAGAATGGCCGATCATGATTGCGGCGAATGAAGTCGAGCGCCTGGGCGTGGATTTCATCGTGTACGTATTGCTTCCGCCGATGGTTTTCGTTGCCCGGAAGCATGTATTTGTTTTCGTTTTTCCAGGTCCAATAGGGGTGATAAAAATGCGCATGTACTTGCAGCAGTTGGCCGAAAAATTCGTCGAACCCTTGTTTCAGAGGCCGCCCCGAAGTGCCTTCAAAACCCAACCCCCACTTGCCGAACACGCCGGTTGCGTAGCCTCGGCTTTTGAGCACTTCGGCTACGGTGAGGTCTTGATCGTGGAGCATCTGTTTGACGTCGTTGGCCCGCACCGGAGTGTGGCCGGTGTGTAGCCCCGTCATCAACACGCTGCGTGAGGGTTGGCAAACGTGCGATCCGGCATAAGCCTGCGTGAAACGCATGCCTTCGGCCGCCAAGCGGTCGATCTCAGGCGTCTTGATTTTCTGTTGCCCATAACAACCCAGTTCGCCATAGCCCAGATCGTCGGCCATGATGAAAATGATGTTCGGGCGTGTGGGTTGCTCAGCGGCAACTGGTTGCGCATCGACGAGTTGTAAAAAGACTGCTAGGGCGATGCAATACGCCAGTGTCGTCGTTCGATGGAGAAAATGAGGCGAGAACAACCGGCGGCAACCGGCCTGCGTGCTGGTAAGGAATTGAAACATATTGCATCCTCTCATTCAAAACGCGCGTGTGCGCCGCTCGATTCTCTCTCGTTTACCACTGCGCGATCGGTGCGTAAGAAAAACCAAAGAGCTGCGGGCGGCAACCTGTTTGACGCCCCATGGCGGCAAGGAACCGAAACCGGTTCCGACCCCATTGTCGTTCCTGCGATTTCCCCAGTCAATTCCCGGTGGCGGGCACACGGCTTCGCTGGGTCGGGGACAACAAGCAACGGGGTATTCAGATCTCAGATCGATGGCAAGGAATCGAAAACAACCCCGCCAGCAGCATTCGCGAAGAACCGCACGCTAACGCGCTGGGGCTGATCTGCGCGGCGTTTTTGGCAAGAATAACCCAGGCTATCACCCCGCTCAGTCCGAGATGAAATACGGAAGTTATTTCGGGACGATTCTTTAGTTGCCGGCAGGGTGACGAACCGTCACACTGGTCGAGATGCCGCCGCGGGCGGTAAAATCGGCTCGTAATTCCAGGCTTCGGGGTTGGAGCGCCGCGACAAGGTCGTCGTGAATGCTGTTGGTCAGGTGCTCGTAAAACACGCCCTCGTTGCGGTAACTTTGCAGATAAAGTTTCAAGCTCTTGAGTTCGACGCAGAGTTTGTCGGGCGTGTAGCGAATTGTGAGAACGCCGAAATCGGGTTGACCGGTTTTCGGGCAAACCGAAGTGAATTCGGGGCACTCGATTTCAATCGCATAGTCGCGGTCGGGAAACTGGTTGGCGAATGTTTCGAGCAGGCGACGTTTGGGTTCGCCGTGTTTATTTTCGCGGTGTTTAATTTCGCGGTGTTTATTTTCGGCCATGGGGCTCTCCTTTCGGTTTTGGCTGTATTGTGTCATGATGGAAAATGTGCGGGAAGGGGACATCCCGCGGCGGGTGTTTTTTATTCCGCCGGCCTTGTTCTTGTATGAAACCGCCGTAGAAGACCAAAGCCCATGCGCGTCGCCGAAATTTATGAGTCTGTTCAAGGCGAAGGAGAACTGACGGGGCAGGCGAGCATCTTCGTGCGGGCCTCCGGCTGCAACCTGAGGTGTGGTTTTTGCGACACGCCCTACGCTTCCTGGGCGCCCGAAGGCGACGATCTTTCGGTGGCCGCGATTCTCCAGCAGATCGGGCGATTCGACGGCTCACACGTCGTGCTCACCGGCGGCGAGCCCATGCTTTTTTCCGAGTTGATTCCCATTTGCGAGAGGCTCCGCGATGAGGGGCGCCATGTCACGATCGAAACAGCCGGAACACTGCACCTTGCGCTGCCCTGCGATTTGATGTCGATCAGTCCAAAAATGAACAACTCCACGCCGCTCGGCGATGTCGACCCGCGTTGGCGGTTGCGGCATGAGCAAACGCGCCACTCGATGGATGTCGTTCAAAGGCTGATCGACGACTATCCTCACCAATTAAAGTTCGTGGTTCGCTCCCTCGCTGATTGCCAAGAGGTGCAGCAGTATGTCGAGCAACTCTCCAACATCGCCCACGGCCGGGTGATGCTGATGCCGCAGGGAGTCGACGCGATCGATCTGGCCGCCGCGGCCAAGTGGCTGGAGCCGGAGTGCCGGCGGCGAGGTTTTCGTTTCTGCCCGCGAAAACAGATCGAATGGTTTGGCTTGCAGCGCGCGACGTAATCGCCTGTCCAATATCTATTCCGTATTTTTCAGATGCAGGCAACGCCGCGGCGTCAGGCGTATTTGATTTCATATCCTGGAAGGATCGCAGCCATTAGCCGGTGGTGTTCGCTGCGCTCGACCACCGGCTAATCGCTGGCAAGCCTCCGGCTTGATGAGAATTCCCTAACACCATTGCACGAAATAGATCTTGGAAAGGTTCTAGCTGGACAGCGCCAGGTCTTCTGTCGCAGGCGCATTTAAGTCGTGACCTGGACTGATTTTATCGATCTTGACTTGAGGATGGAGAAAAGACGACCCTCCGCGTGTCATTACGTTTCACGCGGAAACCACGGAAGGTCGT
>JAJRWU010000006.1 GCA_024276655.1 Planctomycetota bacterium | reverse complement strand
CCCGATATTTTTCCACCAGCTTCCAGAAGCGATCTTCCTGGGGCCAGTTCGGCGCGCCTTCGTACATCAACTGCGTGGCGCCGGCCGAGAGAGGGCCGTAAGCGACGTAGCTATGCCCGGTGATCCAGCCGCAGTCGGCCGTACACCAAAAAAGGTCTTCATCGCGATGGTCGAACACCCATTGGAAGGTTTTCTTGGCGTACAGATTGTAGCCCGCCGTCGTATGCCGGATGCCCTTGGGTTTCCCGGTGGAGCCGCTGGTGTAGAGGATGAACAACGTGGTTTCGCTGTCGAGCGGTTCGGCGGGGCAGTCGTCCGACTGGGCGTCGACCAAGTCGTGCCACCAAACATCTCGCCCCTCGCGCATTTCGACATCGGCCCCGGTGCGCCACAGCACGATGCACTTTTCCACCGTGGGCGATTTTTCCAGAGCTTCGTCGACCGTGAGCTTGAGCGGCAACTGTTTGCCGCGCCGCCAGGCGGCGTCGGAAGTGATTTGAATTTTGGCGTTGGCGTCGTTGTTGCGGTCGGCGATGGCTTCGGCGGAAAACCCGGCGAAAATCACCGAATGCACGGCGCCGATGCGCGCACAACCCAGCATGGCAATAACCAACTCCGGCGTCATCGGCATGTAGATCGAAACCACGTCGCCCTGCTTCACGCCCAAACTCTTCAAGCCGTTGGCAAAGCGGCAGACTTCGCGGTGCAGTTGCAAATAGGTGAGCGTGCGCGTGTCGCCCGGTTCGCCCTCCCAGATGATGGCCGCTTTGTGGCGGCGGTTGGTCGTGAGGTGGACGTCCAAACAGTTGTACGAAACATTCGTTTTGCCGCCCACGAACCACTTGGCAACCGGATCGTTCCAATCCAAAACGGTATGGAACGGTTCAAACCAATGCAGTTCTTCCTTGGCGAGTTGGCCCCAAAACGCTTCGGGATTCGCGGTCGATTCCTCCCAGAGCTGTTGATACTCCTCCAACGAACGCACGCGGGCTTGGGCCGAAAATTCGGCGGACGGCGGAAAAAGCCGCTCCTCCTGCATGACGGTGTCAATCTGCCCGGTTTCCTGCCGCCCAGTGCTCTTGTCTGACATTTACTCGACCTTCTGCGCCTTTCGCACGAACTTGAACACCTGCGTCGCTCACCCTAAAGCTCGCGCACACACTATTTTTCCATGTCAGGACGAAATTCTAGGGGCGCCGTGGGGCGATGTCAAACAAACGTCGGCCGCCGCCGGCGATGGCAATACCTATTCATTTCCGTTCCCCCAGGCGATTCAACGCGGCTGCGAACCATTCCGCCGGCTTGAGCAACAAATAGAGCAGGTCGGCCATCCAGGGGAATACGATACAACGGGCGACCAGCGGAGCGCATCGGTTATAGATGGCGCGCAACGCGCGATGCCTTCCCGGCGCCTTCGCGGCGAATGTCGCTTCCCATCGCCAAAACGTAAGCAGTTGCCGGTTGACGATGCGGCCGGAATCGTCGCGCCAACTGCGCACCAACCACCCGTGGCCGCAACTAGCCGCCGTAACGATAAAGCAGCCCTGAGGCGCCTGGTCGGGCAACTCTTCGTAAAAGCGCATCGCCAAGGGAATCTTCACCGCGATAGCGGCCGATACCGCTGTCAGCCAAGCGAATAGCCACGCAAAGAACGGTATCGATTTCCAGTCGGTGAACTCCGCATGCCTCACAGCCAGCCAGGCATAGAGCGAGTATTCAACGCACACGATGCCGGGTATATAGGCAGCTATAATTTCCCCGAATCTCATAAACACCACAGCAAAGGTATACCAAGCCGAAATCGCGGCGAGTGTCAGAACCATGACCAAGTTGATGCGGGAACGCATCGCGTATTGGGGGTTCAGCACGGCGGCGATAAAGCTGAGAACGCCTGCCCAATAGATAGGCCACAACGTGTAGCCAGCCGGTGCATCGAGAAGGTAATAGCCCCAGTGTAGGCCCTTCTCTCCTTTCCAAACGGGTTCAAAAGCGACGGTCGCCAACATCAGCATGCAACCCGAGTGCAGTCCGGTAAAAACGACCAGCATCATTTTTCCCCAATTGCCGAATTCAAGGCCTTCCCTTGACGACAAACTCAGCCGGTCCGCCAAAAGCACCACGCTGGCCAGCGGCCCCAGAAAAACGGCAGCTACAAACGCCAAGGATGGGACGGCCTCAAGAACCTCGGAACCTATGGTTCGACCAACGGCCAGGAGCACGGACAGCACAACGGTAATAATAAACAGCGAACGCAAGCGAAACTGAAACGGTTTCAGCTTGCGGGGCGCGTTGTTCTTCGGTAAAGGCTGTTGGTCGACATGCATGTTGTTTGGTGAAGCCATCCCAAAACGGTTCCAGTGTTGGGGAGAAAATCCCGGCATTTCCAAAATGCCGGGCTTTTGGTTGGATGCCGCTACGTCGATACGCAACGTTGCTAATTGGAGAAATGACCTTTTTCTTTTCGCTACAGCGAGGAATTTATTGGAGGCCTGTCACGAACTGCACGACAATTACCTTGGGCCGACGAGTGTCTTGAACGCTGCAACTGCGGGCTGGAAGGAAACACTTTCCCTATGCCTTCACCACAGAGGGGGCACAAACCCCTTCTTGAGAGCTATGGAAGGCTGAAAGATGGCGCACTAAACTGTCGCTTGCGGGGAAGTACAGGGGTGTAGCCTTTCCTCTTTTCTTTCCCCTTGAAATCAATTCTGTAGAAACACATCATCTTACTGTTGCCTTTCAACGCAACAAAAACAGGCCTCGATATGTCTGATGAAAACTGGGTCTGGTCGTTCGACCAAAAGATTCCCAGTAGCACCGAAGTAGGCGCGCAGGTCATTCAGGAAGTACTCGAGCAGCTCGAGAAACAACCCTGGCTTGTTCCGGGCATGTTTGGCGTGAATCTGGCGATTGAAGAAGCGCTGGTCAACGCTATTAAACATGGCAACAAGGAAGACGAAGCCAAGAAAGTGCATTTCATCTGCAAGATTTCCTCGAACCGCCTGTTCATCGAAATTGCCGATGAGGGCGAGGGTTTCATCCCCGAAGACGTCCCCGATCCGACCGAAGACGACAACCTTGATCGCCCCGGCGGACGCGGCATCATGCTCATGCGGAGCTTTATGTCGAGTGTCGAATACAACGACAACGGCACCCGCGTGGTTATGGAAAAAATGGCCGAAGCCGAATAAGCCGGGTTTCTTCCAGACGTTGGTCTGCGCCGTTGGAGTTCATGCTTGAGCATGTTTTCTTTCTGGCGAAGCGCGCTAAAGCGTGAACTCCAACGGCGCGGCCGTTTCCTAGGCGGCGTCTGCATCGTGGGGGCGGTACAAACAAACCGCGACGCCAACGGCAATAATTCCCAAGCCCCAGGCGGCTTCGGGCGGCCAGTGTTTGTACAAATACGCGCCGCTGGAATAGACGACATACCCGCAAATTCCGCAGAACAACAACGGCGTGACAGGGTAGCCGATCACCCGGTAAGGCCGCTCGACGTTGGCGTCGCGCCGCCGCAGCACCATCAGCGCCAGGCCGACCAACAGCATAAACAGCCAAAAAACCGGCGCCGTGAACATCACCAAACGTTCAAAGCCCTTTTCGCTGGCCACCAACACGACCAGGCCCACGGTGACCAAACCCTGGAGCGTCAACGACCACAACGGCGCATCCCAGCGATCGCTCCAGCGGCCCAGAAAACGAAACAGCGGATGCGCCGCGCCGAGCGCGTAGTGAATGCGAGCGCCGGTGAGAATCATTCCATTGACCGCGCCCAAGCAGGAAATGCAGACCAAGGCGCTGACGGCGCGTCCGCCCCATGCGCCCAACGTGGGTGTGACGACATCAACGCCCACCGCCGATGAGTTCCGCATGCCCTCCAGGCCCAGCCCCCACAGAAACGCCAGGTTCACCAACAGGTAAATCGCCCACACGATCAACGCGCCCGCCAGCAGCGAACGCGGCAGATTGACTTCCGGCTGCTTCACTTCGGCCGCCACATACGCCACTTCGTTCCAGCCGCCATACGTGAAAAAAACAAGAATCAACGCCAAGGCCAGCGAGCCTCCCTCCGCCGGCGCGGCGGATTCGACGGCGAGTTCGCCAGCGGCGGCCGCGCGTGGCAACGCAAACGCGGCGACCACCACCAAGCCCAAGCCGAACACCTTGACCAACGTGAGAATGTTCTGGGTCCATTTCCCACACCGGACGCCGACAAGATTCATCGTGGTCAGCGCCAGCACGCTGCTGCAAGTATAGAGCGTGAGCACGGTCGGCCGATATTCTGGCGCAACAGGCGCGATTTTTTCCGCGTAACGCGCAAAAATGAAGGCCATGGCGCCGATGCTGCCCGGTCGAACCACCCAAAATTCGCACCAAGCGAAAAACACGCCCAAGGGTTGGCCGAACGCTTTGCTCAGATAAACGTAAATTCCGCCGGCGTGAGGATAGGCGGCAGCCAACTCCGCGAAACAGAGCGCGCCGAGCAAGGTGATCAAACCGCCCAACGACCAGATCAGCAGCAGTTCCACAACACTGCCGGTCTGCGCCGCGACATCGGGCGTGGTCTCGAAGATACCCGCGCCAATAATAATACCCACGATGATGCTGATGGCGTCCAGCCGCGAAAGTTGCCGCCGGGGCTGGTTCGTGGTGCTTCGATTCATCGCCCCAGCATATACCTTGCCGACGACCGACGAAACACGCGTATTTGGAAAAGCAGTGGTTGCGTCGTTAAAAATCACAGGACAAGCGTGGCGCCATTAAATCCCGCGTTAGCGTCCGAGAAGCCCGGCTTTTTGAAAAAGCCGGGCTTCTGAATCGGCACGAATTTTTTCCACGCTTTCTTTGCTCCACCGGCGCCGCCCGCCGTCCGCACCGCTTCAAGCATCGACCTGGAGTCGTTACATTCATGGGCAGTCGGCTGAATGTATACCGCTGACGGTTGGAAATGTCGCTTTTTCGTTTAACGGCAAGCCGAAGGCTGCTGTGTTTTGAGCCCACGCGTTTTGGCAAGACAGAAAAACGCAGTCGCCTTCGGCTTGCCGTTAAACGTGCCATTGTTAGCCGAGTGAAGTATAACTTGCCGTTTTGCCTTCCAAAAGATTGATCTACCCCGTGACCGACTCCCCCCTTGAAGTTCTCTGCCGGCAACTTCCCCGCACCGGCATTCGCGCCGCTCTGTTCGATTTCGACGGCACGCTCTCGCTGTTGCGCCGCAATTGGCAAGACGTGATGATCCCCATGATGGTGGAAGAACTCTCCAAAACGCCGCAAGCGGAGCCGCGCGAGCAGCTTGGCGGTTTCGTGGAAGAGTATGTCATGCGGCTCAACGGCAAACAAACTATTTACCAAATGATTCGTCTGGCTGAAGAGATTCAACTCCGCGGCGGTTCGCCGCGCGCGCCGTTGGAATACAAAGAGGTCTACCACGATCTACTCTGGCAAGCGGTGGGAAAGCGGGTGGGGGCGGTTGCAAGCGGCGAAATCCCGGCCGAGGAAATGACGGTGCCCGGCTCCCTGCCCTTGCTGGAGCGACTTCGCGATGCCGGAATTGCGCTCTATATGGCCTCCGGAACCGACCTCCACTACGTCCAACGCGAAGCCCAACTTCTCGGCGTGACTGAATTCTTCGGCGAACATATTTACGGCGCACTCGACGACTTCAAGCAATTCTCGAAAGCCCAAACGATTCGCTCCTTGGTCGAAGAGCAGGGTTTCAGCGGCGGCGAACTGATCGGCTTCGGCGATGGCTTTGTCGAGATTGAAGAATTGGCCAAGGTGGGTGGACTGGCAATCGGCGTGGCCAGCAACGAAGACACGCGGCGGGGCGTCAACCAGTGGAAGCGCGAGCGACTCATTAAAGCCGGCGCCGATGTCATCGTGGCCGATTATCGAAACCTCGACGACCTCTGCCGCGCCGTGGGCATTCCCGACCAAGCATCGTGCTGATGAAACATCGCTTTTAGATCGCCTGGCGGGCTGTATTATTGTGTAAAAAAACCACAGGTGCGTTTTCATGAATCCTTTGTTTGATCGTGATCGTCTGCTCATCAAACCGTTGGGCGAACGGCAACACGATTTATCGCATGCGTCGCTCCTACCGCTCGACGACGACGCCAACAACACTGCCGCCGATGCACTGCCCGATCAGCAGATGCGGAGCATCGAACGTTTGGGTGAACAGATGGTAAAAGCTCGCCAGCGCGGCGCGGCCGTGCTCATGCTGATGGGCGCGCACGTCATTCGCGCCGGTGTGGCCCGCCAATTGATCGACCTCATGGAGCGCGGCCTGATCACGCATATCGGCATGAACGGCGCCGGGCCCATTCACGATTACGAACTGGCGCGGATCGGCGCTACGTGCGAGAGCGTGGCCAAATACATTCGCACTGGAGAGTTCGGCCTCTGGCGCGAGACGGGCGAAATGAACGAGGTGGTTTCCGCCGGCGCGGCGCGCGGCTGGGGGCTGGGCGAATCGATTGGCCGGGCCATTCAAGAAAGCGATTTTCGCCATAAGGACACCAGCGTTTTGGCGGCGGGCGTCCGCACCAAGACGCCCGTGACGGTGCATGTCGGGATCGGCTACGACATCCTCCACGAACACCCCAACTTCGATCCTGCGGCGTTTGGCGTGGCCAGCTATCGCGATTTTCTTCGAGTTTGCAGCACTGTTGAAAATCTGGAAGGCGGCGTGTTTCTTTGCCTGGGGTCGGCCGTGATGGGTCCTGAAGTGTATCTCAAGGCGTTGGCCATGGCCCGCAATGTGGCCCACCAAGAAGGCCGTAAAATTGCGAACTTCACCACCGCCGCCTTCGATTTAATTCCCATTCAAGGCGAGTTCCATCAAGAGGCCGGCAAAGACAACCCGCAGTATTATTACCGGCCTTGGAAAACGGTGTTGGTGCGCACCGTGGCCGACGGCGGCGAAAGTTTTTATGTTTGTGGCGACCACCGCCAAACCGTGCCTCTGTTGCGGCAGGCGACCCTGCGCGCCGAGGCGACTCAGCCGGAGACGCCCCGCGCATGACACTCTCGCGAGCCCGACTCACTGGATTGCTCGACCGATTTTCAGGATTGAAAATCGTCTTGGTGGGCGATCTTTTTCTCGACCGCTACCTGGAAATCGAGTCTGCGGCCGATGAGCCTTCCATTGAAACCGGTTTGACCGCCTATCAGGTCCGACGCGTGCGCAATACGCCGGGCGCGTTGGGAACCGTGATGAATAACCTGGCGGCGCTGGGCGTGCAACGGCTGACGCCCATTTCGGTCATCGGCGAAGATGGCCACGGCTTCGACCTACTCAAATCGTTGGGGGGACTGCCGCTCGATCCTTCGTGCATCGTGCAAGATCCGGCGCGTTTAACACCGACCTACACCAAGCCAATGCGCCGCGCCGCCGGCGAACCTTGGCGCGAACTGAACCGGCTCGACGTGCGCACCTGCGGTCCGCTTTCCGAACACGCGGTCTCGCGGTTGCTGGAACATTTACAGGAAGCGATTCCCGCGGCCGATGGCGTGATCGTGTTGGACCAAATCAACGAGGAGAACTGGGGCGTTGTCAACCAAGCGGTGCGGGACGCCTTGGCGGCGCTCGCCAAAAAGCACGCCGAAAAACTCTTTTTCGTCGATAGCCGGCACCAGTTGCAGCAGTTTCCCTTCGGCGTTTTGAAAGGGAATCGGTCGGAAGTAGGAGAGGCGGCGGGTCGCCCGATCAGCGACGACGCCTCCGCCCGCGCGGCAACCTTAAAACTCGCCCGCCAGACAAATCGCCCGGCCTTTTGCACGATGGGCGAAGCCGGTTTGCTGGGCGCCCTGCCGGAGGGCGAAACCTTTCAGGCGCCCGGAGTGAAGGTGGCCGGGCCGGTCGATATCGTCGGCGCCGGCGACAGCGCCACCGCCGCCTTGGTGGCTTCGCTGCTGGCGGGCGGTTCGCCAGAAGAAGCGGCGGAGGTCGCGAATCTGACCGCCTCGATCACGGTCCAACAATTGGGTGAAACCGGAACCGCTTCTCCATCCCAGATTCTCGCCCGCTGGGAGGAGTAAGCACCTTCCCAATCTATGCCATTGCAAAAACCAAGTTAGCCTCAATGCACGCGTTGCCCGACCTGCGCGTCTGCGCCGGGTTGCAGCAGGACGACGTCTTTTCCGCCAGGGCCGGTGGCGATGATCATGCCTTCGCTCAAGCCGAATTTCATTTGGCGGGGCGCCAAATTGGCCACCATCACCACCAACCGGCCGACCAACTCCTCCGGCTGGTAGGCCGCCTTGATGCCCGCGAACACAGTGCGTTGGTTGTCGCCGCCGAGGCTGAGCGTGAGTTTGACCAATTTTCGCGCGTCGGGAACTTCTTCCGCATTCACGACCCGCGCCACCCGCAAATCAACTTTCATGAAGTCTTCGAAACTACATTCCTCGGCCAGCGGCTCATCAAGCAACGGTTGGTCGCTATCGGCCGAAGAGGTGGACGTGGTTGGCGGGGCTTCTTTACTTTCTTCCGTCATGGCGGCGATGTCTTTCGTGTTGACGCGTTGCAATAAATGTTTGAAGGGCGCTACCGCAACGCCAACCAGCGGCGTTTGGGCGTCGTCCCAATGGGTGATTTGCGAACTGAGCAGCTCACCGGTTTGTTGGGCCAAACGCGGCAAGACCGGCGCCAAATAGACCACCACCTGCCGGTAAAGATTCAACGCCACCGTGCAGACGTCTTGTAGTTCGGCGGCGCGCTCTGGGTCTTTTCGCAACAGCCAGGGTTGTTTGGCGTCCCAATATTTATTGGCGTTGGCGGCGAGCTCCATGATCAACCGCATGGCTTTGTTGTATTCGCATTGCTCGTAGGCGGCCGCGATATCGGCGCCTTGCCCGGCGGCGTGGGCGAACAGCCCTTCGTCTTCGGGGTACGTTTTCGAGAGGCCGCTCGGCTGGGCGAACTTGGCCGAACGGGAAGCGATATTGACGACCTTACCCACCAAATCGGAATCGACCTTGGCGGCGAACTCCTCCAGGTTCATGTCGATATCGTCGAGCTTGGCGCCCAGTTTGGAAGCGTAGTAATAACGCAAATACGACGGATCAAGATGCTTCAGATAGGTTTCCGCCTGCACGAACGTGCCCTTCGTTTTCGACATCTTCTCGCCGCCCACGGTGAGGAAGCCGTGAATATGCACCTTCGTGGGCAGATTCAACCCGGCCGATTTCAGCATGCCGGGCCAGAACAACGTGTGGAAATAGGTGATGTCCTTGCCGATGAAGTGATGCACTTCGGTTGCATCGTTGCGCCACCATTGGTCGAAATCTTCACCGTGGCGGTCGCACCATTGTTTGGTCGAAGCCAGGTAGCCGATCGGCGCGTCGAACCAGACGTACCAATAGTTGCCGGGAAAGTCGGGCACTTCAAAACCAAAATAATCCGGAGGACGGGTGACATCCCAATTTCGCAACACCTTGCGAGGGTTCTCTTTATCTCCCTCGGCGCCGAGAAAATGGCCCTTCAAATAGTTAGCCACTTCCGTTTGCAGATGCTCGCCGGATTGGGTCCATTGGTCGAGAAAGTCGTGCAGTTGCTCCAGTTCGATAAACTTATGGGCCGACGTGCGAACCTCCGGAACGGCGCCGGTGAGCGTGCTTTTGGGGTCGATCAATTCGGTGGGCGAATACGTGTGCAGGCACTTCTCGCAATGGTCGCCGTATTGTTCGGGCGTTTTGCAGCAGGGGCAGGTTCCCCGCACGAACCGATCGGCGAGCGAGGTTTGGGCTTCGGGGTCGTAGAGTTGTTCGACATCTTCATCGACCACCAGCCCCGCCTTCGTGACCGCCGCCCAAATCTCGCCGCAAAGCCGCCGGTTCTCTTCGCTGTTGGTGCTGCCGTAATTATCGAATTGG
>JAJRWU010000005.1 GCA_024276655.1 Planctomycetota bacterium | reverse complement strand
GCTATCGGAGGGCTTCAACGACCGGGTTACCCCGAGAACATCGCCTCCTCAGCTACATGATTAACGAACAATTATCATGCTCAACTCCTTTCATTTGAGTAGATCAGACAGGCTTCGCCTGGCGCACCAGAGAACGCAAAGTACAGATCACCTGCTTGGCGGGCGTGAGCAACGCGACTCTGCAACGAACCAAACTCTGAATGAAACACGGGGGCCTCCTTGCCGAATGGTGTTTGAAGTGTGTTGATAACTCCAAATTCATCCCAAGTGAGGCCCTCGCTGTCAATTCCCAATTAACTCCAGTGCCTGTTCCTACTTACGGCGGATTAAGTGCCATTCAGGACTGTTCCTTCCTCGCTGATTTTGAGCAAGACTTGCCGTAACTACTCAGCGGGTCGAATGCGCCAGGGGAGTATGGGAGGTTTGCCGAAGGCGGATTGAATGCCCGCGAGAATGCTCCTCTCGTTTTTGCGCGGCGTCGAAACGTAGTGGCGAATGCGGCTGAAAATAGCGCCGCCGTTTAGACCAATGGCAGATCGACAAAAGCCTATCCAGCATGTCAAACGGAATCCGGTTTTATCCTGGATGGCGGTGTTGCTGCTGCTTGCGCATTTCGTTCTGGTGGCGTATGGCGTAACGTTTCAGTCGCCTACGGTCGATGAGCCGAATCATCTGGATCATTGTGGCCGTTGTTGGGGCGGTCGGCTTGCGGATCTGGAATTGGCGGGCGATTCGTCGCGGCGAAACCCGCTCCATCGGCAAGCCCATGCACAGGTAAACGAAACAACCAATAAAAAAGTGGTTATTAGAATGGAACCGACGCCAACGGGGTGGCTTAGCCGTCCAAAACAGCCGCAGTCAATGCTAAGACCTCTCATTACTACCACGGTTTGAGCGGCAACGAACGCCGCAAACATAAAACATGCGGAAATCAATGCTGGTCGCAAGTAGTTCCCAGACAGTAAACATACCGCCAGAGCAAGTTCGATCGACGGCAACAGCAACGCGACCACCCAGCCCAGCGTACGACCTATAACTTGGTACGAATACACGGCCTCCAAAAAACCAAGCGGCTCCATTAAATGCGATATGGCGCTAAAGCCAAGCACGCAACCCACGAGCATACGGCCAAAACTGCACGATACACTAAGCATTTCCCGTGGAGTGTCGCGCGAAACCGCAAGCTCTTTATCTCTGCTGTTTGCTGACCCAATCACGGTAACCACCTCTATAAATGGAGACGGACCTAAATCCATTGTTTATCAAGAATATCGCAACCTGATCCGAAAACCCGCAATTCCTGGATTCACAAAAAACAACAACCGGGCTAGATTTTCCAATATGCCCCAGTAAGGAGTTGCGATCAGGAATCTTACTATCGATCGGCATGTTCAATGCGCCGGGAATCGTTCCTTTGGCGAAGTCCTTTTCCCATCGAGCATCAACAATGCAAGCACTCGCTTTGGCGACTACTTCCACCATGTCGTCTCTGGATAATTCTCGCACGTTTAGCGGGAAGTACTGGCGTGCAATCTGACCTATCACCTTGGGGTTTGACGCCAAACCAACTGACGAATAAAACTGCACGGTCACCATGGCGCCAGCCACCAATACGACAAACGATGCAAAAGCCAAACGACCGCTCAGCTTCCTCGGAAATAATTCCTGCACGTATTTTACAAACCACGCCAGCGAAAACGCGACAAACACCAAAGTAACGGACTTCGCGAAGAGAACGGCGCTGCCAAAACGCATCCCGAACGACTGAGAGCTTGGTTTGGAAAGCACGATGCCTACTCCATCCCACCTTGACGAAACTTCCGCCCAACTGCGCCTGCCATATTGCTCCGGTGGGTCATAAATGACTGGCGCGGCGCCCTCTACTCCCAGAAAAGCGACCCAGTGGTCGTAAGATTCCAGTTCCGACGACGACTTGAAATGTAGAATAATCGGGCGATCAGAATACCTAAGGTGCTCCAAACAAAGGCCCTCCATAATTTCCGCACGGCTACCGTAATCTGCGGCGAGCTTGGCCAAATCCACGCTCGTGCTGCCTCGATACGAGCTAATGTAACGCCGGGTAAGCGCTGTTTCAGGAGAGACTTTGATATCCAACGCGTTGAGCCCCGCCAAAACACTATAAACGCCGCAGTAGGGCCCATTCGCCTGGGCGCGATGCAACTCGGAACTGCTCTCAGACGCCGACAATTCTTGCGAACACATCATGCCAATCGCGAACAGCACCACAAGGCTCGACCGCTTCACGAAATGTCGCCTGGCAAGCACGCCGGCAACCACCAACACCAACAAGATTAGGTTCCCAAGCAATAGGTACAACTTGGCTTTTGATTTCGTTTTGAACGACGCGCTCTTGATGAGTCCTTTCGCCAGGGCGTCCGCCTTGGGTATTATCTTGTTGTTCACGAGCACATGCTGGATGTGGGCGGCATCCCAATTGGTTACTAACTGCCCGTCTTCCGCATCGACAGCGAATTGCTTGTCGCGCAGCGAAATGTTCACTTTTGGGTTCGACAGTTCCACTTCGTACAGAATCGTCTTAGCCGGAACTTGCTGTTGATCCAAGGCCGGGTCTCCAAAAGTGAGACCTTCAGGCAGTTTTACAACACCGCTGCCTCTACTCTCTTTCAACCGAAACTTCATCGGAATCCAAACGCCGCCGACCTTTCTGAATTCATCAACGACAAACTCAGCCGAAATGAGCCGAGAGGGGTCCGACGGCGCAGCCTCCGGTTTCACAAACGACCAAGCCAACTTCGAAATTCTGTTGTCAAATTCCACATCACGAACCACCTCAATGCGAATATCCCCCGCTACGTATACGATCAGGTTATCGGTTCTGCTCACTTCTTTCGCGGAGTCGAGAAATTCCTCGATGGAATGACCTTCGTTGTCAACAACAATATGGCCGGTAACCACCGAAAGAAGATTGCCGCCCAGAAAAGACCACCAGTCATTGATTGATTGATCGGGACGACCTCCGGCAGTAGCCTCTGGCATTTTGATGCCTGGCGCGTCGTTTATCCGTGCAACTATCCGTGCATCCGATAATTCAAGATCGAGCCGCGAAATGCTCACTTGAGTGTCGTCAACGAATGAACTTTGAGCGCGCCATGTTCTGCCGGATTCGTCCGTCGAAATCGAGGAATAGACCGCTCTGGCATTCTTTGCGTCATAGAGGAACGTGCCCGACAGTGGTGTTTCCGAGGCCTGCATTGCGCCCTTGCCAACCTGAACAAAGTCCCTTACGGAGTAGTCTGCCGAGAAGGTGTTGAGCTCGCCCGCAGCCTCCCCGCAGGCAAAGACCAGTGCGACGAGAGCCAAGAAAGCTTGTTGAAAATGCAGTGGCATTTATAAACTCCAAAACATTGAAAATAGACACCGTGCGACAAATGCACCGGGTTCGCGGGAGCGCCCCGCAAACCCGATGCTCTCATTGACGCAAAACACCAGATGATGGCGCACGCGAACACACGTGACAACAGTAGAACTTTTAGCTGTTTCCTCCACATAGTTCAGCGTAATTGTGGGGTTTATTTGGAGCCGGGCAAGTAGAATCGGTGCAATCTAGTCTTTTCGGATCGGTAAAATGATTGTACCCGGTGCCAGGTAAAAATGAGATAAAATCTCCAGTGCAAAGCGGCTTGTATTGCCCAAGGTTGCATGGAGACGTCACTGGTACTCCGCCATCACAAGTTGCACCGACGGCATTCCACGCCGACCCACCGACGGTTGCTCTGCTTGGAGACGTGAAAACGGCATAAGCCGCCGCACAGAAAACCATAAGCAATACACTCTTCATTTCTTCATCCTCCATCTCAATCGAGAAAATAAATGACCTGTCCCTGCCGGGACTCAACTCAACTCAACTCAACTCAACTCAACGAAATTCAATGACGGTTAACAAACCCGGTCGCCTTTCCTCCTTTCGCTGGCGGGATCGACTGATGGCTTCGAGCCTTCAAGGGGCTCTCGGCAGCCTGTGACAGCAACACCAAGGCTCGCGCGGCATGCGTCAGCGGAAGCTGAGTTCTGGGATTTCGTCGTTCTACCGGTATTCGATGTAGGTCATTAATCAATCCGGCGACTGCGCGGCGTATTACCGCCGGTTCGGGTCGAACGTTGGCTGGCGCCATTGCCATCCATTCCAAATGGTGGCCCATCACGCTGACACGGTCCATGAGGTCTGAGCCGAATAGCGTTGGGCGTCTCGCATCAACCCAAACCAGCCACGTTCCCGTTGCCTTTTGGCTTCGTGTCAACTGCCGTGAAATATCCTGAAGACGACTCTCAGTCATCGCACGCTCCTTGCCGTGAAGGCAGTGTGCTGAATCATCCATGCGCAGCAGCATTGTCAGGGCAAACGGCACATGCCCGCCAAAACAAACACCTTCGCCCAGCGAAGCGGAAAGCAGCTTGTTTAACAGATCTGACGGCGACTGCGTTTCTCCATCTTTGGTTGTCCATTGGTACTGGTTCAGCGTGACGTTGAGTTTTGGTGAATCGCTAGTCGTGAGTAACAAAGCGGACTAAAGGCAGTATTTCTGGGTTGCGTTTTTCGCATTTAGGCCAAAAGCAAGGGACTTTGATTCAATTGCGGTGCATTCCTG
>JAJRWU010000046.1 GCA_024276655.1 Planctomycetota bacterium | reverse complement strand
TTTTGCAGCCGCTTGGTTCGTAACGCGTTTCCGAATTGACAGGAACCAAATTGTTTTTCCACCCATTGATCATTATCGCGTAGCTTCACGAGAGCATTCCCCATGCGAGCCAAAAGAAGATCGCTTGACTGGACACTCCTGCGCCGCAAGTCGATAAAGCGAGCATCTTCATGGCTCGACAGGGGATTCTTACTCTCACGCCACAACGGTCAACCCGCAGACTGTTGCTAGCAACGAGCCAAACTCAACCACCACAACCACTTCGCTCAATAGACAACTCCAAAGCCATCGCCTAAAACTTGGGCAATGACAAGCTCTGGCGAGCATGGCTACGACACTAATTTTCCGCTCGATGCCAGGCGTCACACTTGCCTCCGCCGTCAACTTTCCGACGCCCCGTACTGTATCGATGAAACGCGTTTTCGGCGAGTGGTGGGTAGACGAAGCAAGCGTCCCCACGTTTGACCGCCCAAAAGGTTATAATCGGCTGCCCGGGATTCCAGAAAGGCCGGTAATTTTGACAACGGCCAACTCGGATGGCGGTCCTCCCTTCACAGACGGATCGAAGCATGTCGCGCGCCACGAACTATGAGAAGCTCTCGATTGCCGAAGCGGTCGAAAAACTGCAAGTCGACCCAGCGGGCGGCCTCACTGCGGAACAAGTCGAACAGAGGCGACAGCAATACGGCTTGAACGAAATTCCGGAAAAAGAAGAGTCTCTGGCGAGCCGAATTCTGAAGCGGTTTTGGGGGCCGATTCCCTGGATGATCGAGGCGGCGGCGATACTCTCCGCCGCGGTGCAAAAATGGGAAGACTTCACGATCATCGTGCTGCTGCTGCTGGTGAACGTGGTCATCGATTTTCGCCAGGAGGCTTCGGCGCTCAAAGCCCTGAAACTGCTCAAGGAAAAGCTCGCACGCACGTCGCTCGTGCTCCGAGATGGCCAATGGCGAGAGATTCCCGCCGGCGAACTTGTGCCCGGCGACGTGGTGAAACTCCGCATCGGCAATGTTGTTCCGGCAGACGTGAAACTGCTCGACGGCGATTATTTGCAAGCTGACGAGTCGGCGCTCACGGGGGAATCGTTGCCGGCGGATAAATCAGTCGGCGACATCGCCTACGCCAACGCGATCATCAAGATGGGCGAAATGACGGCGCTCGTCACGGCCACCGGTTTGAATACTTTCTTCGGCGCCACGGTGGCGTTGGTCGCCCAAGCGGAGAAGCAACAGCGGAGCCATTTCCAGAAGGCCGTGGTCAACGTAGGCAACTATCTGATCCTGATTTCGGCCGTGATGGTCGTGATTATTATTTTCGCCGGCGTCGCCCGGGGCGATTCGCTGATGGAGATCCTCCGCTTTTCCTTGGTGCTCACCGTGGCTTCGATTCCGGTCGCCTTGCCGGCGGTGCTTTCGGTCACGATGGCCGTCGGCGCGGTGCGTTTGGCCAAGCGTGAGGCGATCGTTAGCCGCTTGGTGGCCATTGAGGAACTCGCCGGCGTCGATATTCTTTGCAGCGACAAAACCGGCACGCTGACAAAAAACCGCATGCAGTTGGGCGAACCGACAGCCTACGGCGGCCATACCGCCGAAGAAGCAATTTTCCATGCCGCGCTGGCCAGCCGCGAGGAAAACAACGATCCACTGGAAACTCCTATTTTCGAAGCGTTGAAACGTTCCAGCGGCGATGCGAAGCTGGCCGACTACAAGCAGTTGGCCTTCTTGCCGTTCGATCCGGTGGGAAAGCGAACCGAAGCCACGCTCGAATCGGCCGACGGCCAAATCATGGTGACCAAGGGCGCGCCGCAAGCGATTCTGGCCTTGTGCGACAATGCGTCCGGTGAAGCCGCGGCGATCGAAAAAAAGGCGACCGAACAGGTCGAGACGCTGGCCAATCAGGGTTACAGAACGCTGGGCGTGGCCGTTAAAAAATCGTCCGAGGCGACGTTCCGTTTTATCGGCCTGTTGCCGTTTTTCGATCCGCCCCGCGACGATTCCGCCGAAACCATTGCCGCGGCGATGTCGTTGGGGTTGGATGTAAAAATGATCACCGGCGACAATCTGGCCAGCGCCAGGCAAATCGCCCAAACGCTCGGCATCCAGGGAGACATTCGCGACCACTCCGAACTGAACGAGGAGAAGCCTGTCGAGTTGCTTCTGGTGGCGGAGGTTGTCTGCGAAATGCTTTACACGCGTCTGAAGCCAGACGCCTCCGCCGCCGAAGTTCGCGCGGTTGCGGAGGAGGTGGTCGAGCGGTTGGAGGAGAAACTCCGGACGTTAAAACCCGATCAGGGTTTTGTCCGGCGGCACGAATCGGAAATCATTCACCTGATCGAGGAAACCGGCGGCTTCGCGCAAGTTTTTCCCGAAGACAAATACAACATTGTGGATCGTTTGCAGAAGAACGACCACATCGTGGCCATGACCGGCGACGGCGTGAACGATGCGCCGGCATTGCGAAAGGCCGATTGCGGTATTGCTGTTTCGGGCGCCACCGACGCCGCGCGCGCCGCCGCCGATGTCGTCTTGATGCAGCCCGGCTTGTCGGTGATCATCAATGCTCTCGAAGAAGCCCGCATGATCTTCGGGCGGATGAAGGCCTACGCCATTTTTCGCATCGCGGAAACGTTGCGCGTCATTCTATTCATGACCTTGGCGATTACGGTTTTCAATTTTTATCCCGTCACCGCGATCATGATCATCTTACTGGCGCTGCTGAATGATGTGCCGATCATGACGATCGCCTACGACCGCGCCAAAATTGAAACGCAGCCGGTGCGTTGGAACATGCGGGAGGTCTTGACGCTGGCCACCGCTTTGGGAATCGCGGGGGTTGTGTCGTCGTTCCTGTTCTTTTTCATCTGCGAGCGATTGGGGTTTGATCGGGTCGTGACCCAAACGCTTCTTTTTCTGAAGCTCGATGTCGCCGGGCATTCCACTTTGTATGTTGTCAGAACGGGGGATCGCCATTTTTGGCGGCGGCCGTGGCCGGCGCCGATTCTGATGTGGGCGACCATCGCGACGATGCTCTTGGGCACGCTGATTGCCGTGTATGGTGTTTTCATGGCGCCGATCGGCTGGAAGTACGCCGGCGTTATTTGGGCTTACGCGATGGCCTGGTTTGTTTTCAACGACTTCCTCAAAGTGGCCGTCTATCGTATGTTGCACAAGACGAAATGGCTGCTGGGCCGTGAAGAAATCGACGCCGAGGAAAACTAAACCGGCCGCTGACGACAAGAAGGGAGCAGGGATCGTATCTGTTCACGGGCCGCAGGAAACAACGACGGCAATCCACCGGCGCTGCCAGACCGTGAATGGTAACGAAGAATGGAAACGCAGAGGTCGCAAAGGCGCAGGGGGCCGCAGAGAAGAAGACAGAAAATAAAGGACGAAATGAAACAAAACGAAATTTCGCCGCAAGTCATTCAACCAACTTCAGGAAGACCAACCTCCGCGGCCGAACGGAGGAGGCTTGCACAAAAACTGGCGGGTGCGAATCGCGGTGCGGCTCATGCTGGCGGCGATGGCCGTCTACCTGTTGACGATGGACGAATCGTTTGGCCCTGAACAAGCGTCTCCTTCGAATGTGGAAATACCGGTAAGATAACCCCGTTTTCAAAAGGATGTGGCTGATGTACAAGGAAATTGGCATTACGATCGTCGGGAAAGTGATGGAAGTCGACGTCACCGGCAAGCTCGCCAAGGAAGACTACCAGCGGTTCGTTCCCATAACGGAAGAACTGATCAAAGAGCATGGTAGAATTCGCATTCTGGTGGTCATGCATGATTTTCATGGCTGGTCGGCGGGCGCCCTCTGGGAAGATATCAAGTTCGACCTGAAGCACTTCACCCACATCGAACGGCTGGGTATTGTCGGAGAGAGCAAATGGGAACACGGCATGGCGGTTTTTTGCCGGCCATTCACGACCGCTAAAATGCGTTACTTTGATGTTGCTCAGATTGAAGAGGCCCGCCAATGGATCGCCGAAGAGTGACCTGCGTTGGCCGTGCCACCAACTCGAAAACACTATCAATTGAAAGAACCGGGTAATGGAAAAACAAACGTTAATCGACCGGCTGAATGAAGATCTGGCGGCGGAATTGAGCGCCGTTGTGCAGTACATCACGTACGCGGCCAAGGCGACAGGGCCTTATCGTCCGCAACTGACACAGTTTTTTCTCGCCGAAGTGGCCGACGAACAATTGCACGCGCAATTCCTGGCCAACAAGATCGTCGCCTTGGGCGGCGAACCCGCCACGACGCCGAAGCCCGTTGCGAAAGCCGCATCGAACCGAGCAATGCTGGAAGCAATCGTGGTTGCCGAAGGCAAGGCGGTTGCCGACTACACGCAACGCGCCCAAGACGCCGAAGCCTACGGCGACAAGGGGCTGGTCGTTCAGTTGGAAGACATGATTCGCGATGAATCAGGGCATTTGGAGGAAACCGAACGCATTCTGCGAGACTGGCCTCTGTAACGAGCCAAAATAAACGCGCTGCGAGCCCACCTCGGGCCGTACGTTTTTTTTACTGTCGGTCACTTCATCACCGCTCACTGTTGCGCAGATAACCAGGAACGCTTATGCCGACACCATCGAATCCTGACCAGCGTCCGGCTTTGAACGACGAGCATGGCGCAAACTCCGTACAGCCGCCCGAAGCACGCAGCGCCGCGGCGTCGATTGCCATGGCGGCGGTGTTTCTCGCCGCCGCTTTCTTGGGGCTGTTGTTCCAACGCTAACTCAAAAACGCCTGGCTGCGGGCCTTGCCCGACCCCAACGCCGGGCGGCAAGTCCTCTATTGGTAATCGCCGATGGACCCCGGCATTCGCAGCGACAAGCCGGGCAAAACGCCCATGGGCATGGAACTGGTTCCGGTCTATGCGGACGAAGAACCGGCCAAGGGCCCTGCCATTATTTCTCCGGAACTTCAGGAAAGCGAACACACCACGACGTTGGTTGAAAACGGACCGCTGGTGCGTTCGCTGGAAACCCTGAGCACGGTGAGTTTCGCCGAACCGCTGATCGGCGAAGTCACGCTGAAAGTGGAGGCCTGGCTGGAGAAGTTGCACGTCGATTATGAAGGCCAAACGGTAAAGAAGGGCGATCCGCTGTTCGACGTCTACGCACCGGCATTGTTTGCCGCGGAGGAAGAGTTCCTGATCAGCTTGCAGTATTCGCAAGACCCAGAAAAATCGACGACGCTCGACGCCCAGGAAAATCTTGCGGCTTCGCGGGTCAAACTTCGCTACCTCGACATGACCGACGAACAAATCGATCGTCTGGCTGAAAAGGGAGTCGTGCAAAAGACCGTCACTTATTACTCGCCTTTCTCGGGTATCGTGATCGAAAAAAAGGCCTTTGAGGGTAAGGCGGTTCCCGCCGGAAAAACTCTGTATCGTATCGCCGACCTGTCGAAAATTTGGGTCAACCTGTTTATCTACGAGAACCAAATCCACTGTGTTTACGAAGGCCAAGAGGCCACGATCACGCTTTCGGAATTGCCGGGGCGGGTGTTTCGGGGCAAGATCGTTTTTATCTATCCGTACCTAGATCCCAAAAGTCGTACGGTCAAAGTCCGCCTGGAGTTTGAGAACCCCGACCTGCTGCTCATGCCCGATATGTTTGGCCGCGTGCAACTGGAGCCTCACCACATGGGTGATGGCCTGAAGGTGGCCGAATCGGCCGTCATGCAGACGGGGAAACGGAGCCTGGTTTATGTCGCCTTGGCGGGAAATCGGTTCGAGGCGAGGGAAATTCGCACCGGCATGGAATTAGACCATGGCATGGTGGAGGTGCTGAGCGGATTGAAGGAGGGAGAACGAGTTGTTGCGGCGCCTGAATTCTTGTTGGACAGCGAAAGCCGGATCCGACTGATCGATCGCAAATTTCTTCCGCTGCCGAAATTCAAACGCAACGGCGCGGCCACGCCCGATATGAACGCGACCATGCCCGAAATGAAGGGGCGTTCCAAGAACTCAAGTAACGGCAAAGCAAAGAACGCAGCCCCGCACGGCAGCGAGAGCCGATAGCACACAGGGAGAATGGAAATGACCCAACAACCAAGAAACACGATGCGGCAAGCGATCGTGGTGGTGCGAAGAGTGGCGGTGTTTTTGCTGCTCGCGCTGCTGGGAACGCTCTGCGGAATGGGGCTTCGCGACTGGGTCGTGCCGCTCATGCCGCCGGAGGTCGCCCGCTTGTTGGGTGAGTTGGAGTCGTTGGAGTCGAACAAAACAAACGGCGAATCCGCAGGTTCGGATGGACGCGAAGTTGCGTTTTGGAAGTCGTCCATGATTCCGAATTTCGTCTCTCCCCGACCGGGCGTCGATCCGATGAACATGGCCTTGATGCCAGTCTATATGGACGAATTGACCGACGAAAGCCTGATCACGCTGAGCCCTGAAGTGGCGCACAACATGGGAGTTCGAACGGTTCCGGTGGAGTTTGGCGAGGCGACGCGCGTGATTCGCACCATCGGCGAGGTCGACTATGCGGAGCCGCTGCTGGGCGACGTAACACTCAAAGTGGGCGGTTGGGTGGAAGAGTTGTTTGTCGACTATGTTGGCCAGCGGGTGGTGAAAGGGGAGGCGTTATTCACGGTCTATTCGCCTCGGTTGTTCGCCACCGTCGAAGAATATTTGCTCAGTCTTGATAAGAAATCGGCGCCGCGGACGAAAGGTTTCTCGCTGACGGTCGACGAAGTATTCCCCGCCTATCAGAAACTCCGTTATTGGGATGTGCCGGAGTCGGAGATCGCCCGATTTAAATCCGAGGGCCGGCTGACCAAGGCGGTAAAGTTTGAATCGCCTTTCGATGGCTGGGTCGTGGAGAAGCACGCCTTCCGCGGCATGTATATGGAGCCCGGCGAGCGCTACTATCGGATTGCCGACCTTTCCACGATGTGGGTCTATGTCACGATTTTTGAATACCAGTTGGACGATGTGCATGTTGGGCAACCGACAAAATTGTCGTTGCCGTATCGGCCGGGTGAAGTTCTCGAAGGCAAAGTGATTTACATCTATCCCTATGTCGACCCGAAAACTCGCCAGATTCGCGTGCGGCTGGAGTTTCCCAACCCCGACCTACGGTTGAAGCCCGCGATGTACGCCGATGTCGTACTGGAAACGCGACTCCCCGACAAACAGGTGTTGGCGCCGCTCGATGCGGTGATCGATACCGGAACCCAAAAGGAAATCCAGGGCGAGATGCGTCATATCGGTTATGCCTATGTGGAGGTGGGTAAAGGCAAATTCGAGCCGCGCGAAGTTCAGTTGGGCGATGAACTGGAGGGCGGAAAATTGCAGATTCTCGCGGGTTTGAAACCAGGAGAAAAGGTGGTTGTGAGCGGCCAATTCCAACTCGACAGCGAACGTCGCGTGAAAGAAGCCAACTTGGCAATGCTGATGCAGTATCGCGGCGCCTCTAACGTCGCGCCCTCTAAAAACAACACGCCTTAAGAGCAACACGACTTTGCCGCGAAGCCTGATATCTGACACATCCCCCAGCCGTGAGTTGCAAACATGATTGGCAAGATAATCGAATACTCGGTGAACAACCGATTTCTGGTGCTGCTAATGGGCGTCGTGCTGGTGCTGGGCGGCGGTTACGCGGTCTACACGATTCCGCTCGACGCCATCCCCGATTTAAGCGATGTGCAGGTCATTGTGTTCACGGAGTTTCCCGGCCAAGCTCCGCAAGTGGTCGAGGATCAGGTCACGTATCCGCTCACCACCACCATGCTGGCGGTTCCCCGGGCGAAAATCGTGCGAGGCTATTCGTTCTTCGGATTTTCGTTCGTCTACATCATCTTCGAAGACGGAACCGACATTTATTGGGCGCGCAGCCGGGTGCTGGAGTATTTGAGTTTTGTCTCGAATAAATTGCCGCCGGGCGTTACTCCGCAATTAGGCCCCGACGCCACCGGCGTCGGCTGGGTCTATGAGTATTCGCTTTACAGCGGTTGGTACTCGCCCGATTTCCCCATGGGAATCTACCAAGACCCCGAACAACCCGACCACTGGTTCAAGTCGGTTGATGATGCCCCCCAGGATATTCGCGAGCGTTTGGTGCGGGTGCGCGTTTTTAAACAGCCGGGCAAATGCCCCCTGAGCGGAAAGCCGCTGGTCCGGTCGGTGCAAGATCTTTCCAAATTGCGCAGCCTGCAAGACTGGTATCTGCGTTACGAGTTGACGGCCGTCGAGGGCGTTTCGGAAGTTGCCAGCGTGGGCGGCTACATCAAGCAGTATCAGGTGGAAGTCGATCCTGATCGGCTGTTGGCTTTCAAGCTTTCGATCCAAGACGTTCGCCGCGCTATCGCGCAATCGAACAACGATGTCGGCGGCCGTGTGATCGAGATCTCGGAGAACGAGTATATGGTTCGAGGGTTGGGTTATTTGGGCGGCGGGGTCGCCGACGAAGGAACCAGCGCGCGCGCCATTGAGGATCTGAAAAACGTGTCGTTGGGCACAACGCCGGAGGGAACCCCCACGTTCTTGCGTGACGTGGCGCAAATTCATCTGGGGCCGGAGCTTCGCCGCGGCGTGGCCGAATCGGACGGGAAAGGCGAAGTTGCGGGCGGCGTGGTGATCATGCGTTTCGGCGAAAACGCCTACAAAGTAATCGCCAATGTCAAGAAGCGGTTGGAGGAGTTGAAAACGGGCCTGCCGCCGGGCGTCGATATCAAACCCGAATACGATCGTTCGGCGCTGATCGAACGCGCGGTCGCGACGCTCAAGCAGAAACTGCTCGAGGAAATTACGGTGGTGGCCATCATCATCATCATTTTCCTGCTGCACTTCCGCAGTTCGCTCGTGGCGATTTTCGTCTTACCGACCGGCGTATTGGCCAGCGTCATTCTCATGCACGCGATCGGCCTCAACGCGAATATTATGTCGTTGGGCGGGATCGCACTCGCGATCGGCGTGATGGTCGACTCAGCCGTGATCATGATCGAAAACGTGCATAAGCACATCGAGCAAGATGAGGGAGAACGCACGCACGCGCAAATAGTGATCGACGCCTCGAAGGAGGTCGGGCCGCAGTTGTTCTTTTCGCTGCTCGTGATTACGGTCAGTTTTCTGCCGATTTTCAGCCTGACCGGCCAATCGGGGCGGTTGTTCAAGCCGTTGGCCTTCACCAAAACATTCGCCATCGGCTCGGCGGCCATCCTTTCCATTACCGTCATTCCAGTGCTGATGTACTTCTTCATTCGCGGCCGAATTCCGCACGAAGACCGCAACCCCGTCAGTAAAGTTCTGATGTGGCTCTATGAACCGCTGTTTTGGCTCAGCCTGCGAGGACGCGTATGGACCCTTCTGATCGCCGTGTCGTTGGTCATTGTTACATACTGGCCCTATTCGCAGTTGGGCAGCGAGTTCATGCCGCCGCTGGAAGAAGGCGACCTCCTGTACATGCCCACCACCTACCCCTCGATCTCGGTGACCAAGGCCAGGGAACTCCTGCAACAAACCGACAAACTGATCATGACCTTCCCGGAGGTCGACCATGTGTTCGGCAAGGCGGGCAGAGCCGACACGCCCACCGACCCCGCCGCCCTGAGCATGCTCGAGACAACCATCGCCCTCAAGCACGATAAAGAGGAATGGCGCACGCGGCGCGTCGAACGTTGGTTCTCCGGATTTTCCAATTGGCTCAAAGCGCCGCTTACGTATTTTTGGCCGGAGCGGCGAACCATCACTGACGACGAGTTGATTTATGGCTGGAACCGGGCCGACGGAACGCACGCCCCCGGGCTGGATGATGTCGTCAAGCTGCCCGGCGTGAGCAACGCCTGGACGATGCCTATTAAAACGCGCATCGACATGCTCTCAACCGGCATCAAAACGCCGATTGGAATCAAGGTCGTGGGCACCGATCTTGATGAGTTGGCGAAACTGGCCGAAGACATTTCCTCGCAATTGCGAACATTGCCAGACACCATCAGCGTGTTCGCGGAAAAGACGGTCGGCGGGAAGTATGTCGATTTCAAAATCAAACGCGAAGCCGTGGCACGGTATGGAATGACGGTCGACGATGTGCAGCAAGTCATTCTGGCGGCCTTGGGCGGAACGAATGTCACGACCACCGTCGAGGGGCTGGAGCGGTATCCCGTTAATGTGCGGTATCCTCGCGAACTGCGCGACAACCTCACCACGCTGCGGCAAACCCTGATCGCGACGCCCACTGGCGCGCAAATTCCAATTGAGCAGGTGGCGGAATTGGTGGTGCATACGGGGCCGCCCGTTATCCGCAGCGAACAGGCCAAGTTGAACGCCTGGATTTACGTTGATGTATCGACCAGCGATATTGGCGGTTATGTTTACAACGCCCGCAAGATTATCGACGAAAAGGTCGTCAATCAGCCGACCTTCCCTCCCGGCTACAGCGTTATTTGGAGCGGCCAATACGAATACATACAGGAGGCGAATCAGCGGTTGATTGTCGTGGTGCCGATCACGCTCGTGGTGATCATCTTTCTGCTCTATATGGGAACCGGCAGCACGTTTCGCACGATCGTGATCTTGCTGGCGGTGCCGTTTAGTTTGGTGGGCGCCATTTGGTTCTTGTATTTCCTCGGTTACCATATCAGCCTCGCGGTTTGGGTGGGGCTGATCGCGCTGGCCGGGCTCGACGCCGAAACCGGCGCCGTGATGCTCCTGTACCTGGATATTTCCTTCAAAAAGTTTGACGACCAAGGCCGCATGCGCAGCCTGCGAGATTTGGAACTCGCCATCCACGACGGCGCCGTGAAGCGAATTCGTCCCAAAACCATGACCGTGATGGCGGCTCTGTTCGGCTTGGTGCCGATCATGATCGGTTCCGAGACGGGATCCGACACCATGAAACGGCTCGCCGCTCCGATGATTGGCGGCCTGGTCACGAGTTTCATCATGGAGCTGTTGATCTACCCCGTGATCTACTATTTTTACAAGTCGTTCGAGGTGCGCCGCCGCATGCGCCACGCTGGCGAGAATCCGGAACTGACCCACGATTAGCAAAAGAACCGGCGGTGAAATCTAGGGAGTCAGGATGGTTGCATGCAACCACCCTGATTAGGGAAGCAAACAAGTTGCAGGAGCGAACACGTGAGGAAAATGACCGTCGCCGAAGCGCGTGAGAAAAACGCCATCGGCCAATCCGCCTTACTCCAAGGCTGGATCCGCACCCGTCGCGACTCCAAGGGCGGCTTCAGCTTTCTTGAACTGAACGATGGCTCCTGTCTGGCGAATATCCAGGTCATCGCCGACGCCGACCTGCCCAACTACGCCGAACAAATCCAAAAGCTTTCGGCTGGCTGTAGTGTCAGCATTGAAGGCGAAGTCAAGGCGTCGGGCGGAAAAGGGCAAGAGACGGAAATCCTGGCAACGGGCGTGGTCGTGCATGGCTGGGCCGACGCCCAGGAATATCCGCTGCAAAAAAACGGCACTCCTTCGAGAAACTTCGTGAATGGGCGCACTTGCGGCCGCGCACCAACGCTTTTGGCGCGGTGGCGCGGGTGCGGAATTGTGTTTGCCGTTCGATCCACGATTTCTTTCAGGAAGAAGGCTTTTTGTA
>JAJRWU010000045.1 GCA_024276655.1 Planctomycetota bacterium | reverse complement strand
GGGTTTCAATAACTTCATCAAACGGTTCCAATGTCGCAGTGGCCATCCTTGGCGATCCTCAAAAAGGGGATAAGTGTCATCAATCCCTGAAGAATATCAATTCAGACCCGACAAGTCATCACTAATTTCACGAGCGGTACTAACTTCGCGGTCATCGAGAACACAGCCGCTTCGCGGCGCCAACACGACTTGAACCGCAGCAATCGGCCATTGAAAAACCGGCGTTCTCGCACCGCCAGCTTGGAAAAAATAACCGCGCAACTGG
This sequence comes from Planctomycetota bacterium, assembly GCA_024276655.1. Lineage (GTDB taxonomy): Bacteria > Planctomycetota > Planctomycetia > Pirellulales > Pirellulaceae > SZUA-33. The sequence goes on along the minus strand of JAJRWU010000045.1, from coordinate 5,647 downwards.
AAAAAAATAACCGCGCGGCGGTAGGCGCCAATGAGCAGGCCGCCACTTGAAATAGGTCGTTCGCCATGACAAGATGACGGGCAGGATTGTTTCTTTGTGCGATTTGGCGCCGGCCATTGCCAACCCCAGGCGGCTTACGTTTATGCGATACCTTGGAGCGTTGTTGCTGTTCCCGATCACCTTGGCTTGGAACGTGCTGCTGGGGCGGGTGCTGGGGTTTCGTCCCTGGTGGAATCGCGTGGACGAACATGTTTGGATCGGCGCTCTGCCGTTTCCCAGCGATGCGAAAAAGTTGCACGACCGGGGCGTGCGGGCGGTGGTGAACACCTGCCGAGAGTATGCCGGGCCAGTGCGAGAATACGAGAAGTACGGCATGGAGCAGTTGCGATTGCCGACGGTCTATTTCCAACCGCCCAGTTTGGAAGACTGCCGGCGCGGCGTCGCATTCATGCAGCGGCATATCTCGCAAGGAGAAGGCGTGTATGTACACTGCAAGGCGGGGCGCGGCCGCAGCGCCACGATTGTGGTCTGCTGGTTGATGGCGGCCAAGGGCCTGACGCCCGCCGAGTCGCAAGCGTTTCTGCTGAAAAAGCGGCGGCATGTGCATCGCCGCCTGGACCAACGTCGCGTCGTGCAAGAATTCTGGAACGAACTGCAAACGAAAAAGGCGGGCGATGATAACCACTAAGGCCTCACGCAAGAATCGGTTGCCGATGATTACGGGCAAAAGCCCGGCATTTTCAAAATGCCGGGCTTTTAATCCGGTCCATGTTTTTTTGGCGGCGGCTGCGTGGGCTTGTCGTTTATTGATATTGACCCGCCCGATGCCGGCCGCCGCCGATGGCATTGGCGATGGGAATCGTTCGCCGGTCGACTTGGTGCTCGCGCCCGACGCCTCCTGGCTCGCGACCGCGAACCAATCCTCTCACACGGTTTCCTTGGTGCGAACTTCCGACGGCGCCGTGCTCGATGAACTCGCCGTCGGCCGCCGACCCGCCGCCATCGCCCGAACCGCCGATGGCGCCGGCGTGTTGGTGAGTTGCAGTTATGGCGGTGAAGTGCTGCGGCTGGATGTTAAAAACAATGCGTTGCATGAAGTGTGGCGTACGAAAGTCGGTTTTGAACCGTACGGCATAGCCGCCTCGCCGGACGGGAAATTTGTTTACGCGGCGTTGTTCTCCGGTGGGCGGGTTGCGGTGCTCAACGCCGCCGACGGCCAAGTGGTCGATGCAATTCATGTCGGTCGACAGCCGAGATACTTGGCCATTTCTCCCGACGGCCGCCAGTTGGTGGTGGGCGTGGGCAGCGAGCGGGGCGTGGCTGTGGTTGATACGCAAACCGGCGCCATCACATTCAAGCGGCAGTTCGGTGGTTTGAATCTGGGCCACATGCAGATCACGGCAGATGGCGATTTCGCCTATTTCCCCTGGATGACGTATCGTCGTAATCCGATTTCGGCCGGGAACATTCGCAAGGGCTGGGTGCTGGCCAGCCGCATTGCTCGCATACGGCTCGATGTTTCGGAGCGGCGGGAGGCGATTTCGCTCGACCCGCCGGGCCGCGCCGTCGCCGACCCTCATGGCCTAGCGCTCACGCCCGACGAAACCCAACTCGTGGTTACCGCCGCCGGCACGCATGAACTCCTGGTGTATCAAGTGCCGGACTTGCCGCTGATTCGTTTCGGCGGCTCCGACCATATCGACCCCGATTTATTGGCCGACCGGCGGCGTTTCTTTCGTATTGATTTGGGCGGCCGTCCGCTGGGATTGCGAGTTTCACCCGATGGCGGTTTGGTTTACGTGGCGAATTATTTCAAAAACTGCGTGCAGGTGGTCGATTTGCAGCGGCGGGAGGTTGTTCGCCAAATTCCGTTAGGGTCGGCCGAACGTGTTTCGTTGGCCCGCCGCGGCGAAGTGATTTTTTATGATGCGAAGCGCAGTCTCGACCAGTGGTACAGTTGCCATAGCTGCCATTATGAGGGCGGCTCGAATGTGAAGGTGTTTGATACCTTTAACGACGATTCTCCGTACACGTTCAAATCGGCGCCGGCCATGTTTGATGTGACCAAAACACCGCCCTGGACATGGCACGGCCGGCAAACAGATTTTCGCGCCGCGATGCGCAAGTCGCTCACTTCAACGTTGCTCGGCGAGCAGCCCTCGGAGGAGGATATCGACGCGCTGATCGCCTTCTTTCAAACCTTGGAGGCGCCGCCGAATCCTTACCTGAAGGCGGGAGGCGAACTTACCGCCGCGGCGCAACGCGGAGAAAAGTTGTTTCACGGTGAACTGGCGGCGTGCGCCACTTGCCATAGCGGCCCGTATTTCACCGACGGCAAGGTGCATGACCTGGGACTGGGCGCCGCCAACGACCGTTACGAAGGGTTTAACACGCCCTCGCTGCGAGGCGTTTACCGCAAAATTCGCTTGCTGCATGACGGCCGCGCGCTATCATTGGAAGACGTGTTGCGCAAGCATCATGCGCCCCAGAATGTCGCCGGAAGCGGCAAGTTGAACGACGCACAACTGCGCGATCTGGTAGAGTATTTGAAATCGCTCTAATCTCGATAACCACGAAGCACACGGAGGGTGTCTTTTATGATGTCAGACAACGAAAGTCGGAACATGCTGACCAACGTCGGCTGGTCTTGGGTATGGTTGGCGTGCGTGTTTTGCCTGCCGCTCTTTTTCGGTTGTGTCCCGCAGGGCGGCCGAACGAATACGTCAACGTCGAACACGACCACCTCCTCGGCGGCCGACAGCGATGTTTCTCACCCGCCGGAAACCGAGGCGGAAATGGTGGCCGACATTGAGGCGGACATTGCGCTGCCCGCGGCGAAGCCCGCCGACCAACCCGCTGCTCCCCCTGCCGGGAAGGCGGAGGCGGAGAAAACCGGCTCGAAAAAACTTCATCATGAAAAGCCCCTTCCCAACAAGGAGACACCCTTGATTCCTCGCCGCGTTTTCTTTGGCAATCCTGAAAAGGCGCGCGCCAGGATCAGTCCCGACGGCGCGCGGTTGGCGTATTTGGCGCCGGTCGACGGTGCGCTCAATGTGTGGGTCGGCAAGGCCGGCGACTTGGCGGCGGCGAAGCCGATCACCCTGGATACGCACCGAGGAATTCGCACCTTCTATTGGGCCTACACCAGCCGCCACATTCTTTATGTGCAAGACCACGATGGCGATGAAAATTTCCATCTGTACGCTGTTGATCTAGACTCCGGTGAAATTAGCGACCTGACGCCCTTCGACGATATCGCGGCGCGGGTGGAAGGCGTCAGCGAAAAATTTCCCGAAGAGATTTTGGTCGGCGTCAACGATCGCGATAACCACCAACTGCACGATATCTATCGTATCAACATCGCCACGGGCGAACGGAAACTGCTGCAACTGAATCCTGGCTTCGCCGGTTTCATGGCCGACGACGATTACCACATTCGCTTTGCCGTCACCTTCACACCCGACGCCGGGCAACTTTATCTGACGCCCGACGGAGAAAAGTGGAAAGAGTTTCTCAAGATCGGTTCGGTCGACGCCATGACCACCAACGCCTTGGGCTTCGATGCTTCCGGTGAGAAGTTGTACTTTCTCGATAGCCGCAACCGCGACACCGCCGCGCTGAAACTGCTCGATATCAAAACCGGCCAGGAAGAACTGCTGGCCGAAAACGCCAAGGCCGATATTTCCGGTGCCATGACACACCCCACCAAAAAACATGTGCAAGCGGTTACGTACACGTATGACCGGCGAAAATGGATCGTGCTCGACGATTCCATTCAAGCCGATCTTGACTACCTAAAAACCGTGGCCGATGGCGAAATTCAAATCACGAGCCGCACGCTCGACGACCAAACCTGGACCGTGGCCTACATCATGGACGACGGCCCGGTGCGGTTTTATCTTTATGATCGTGCGAAAAAAGAGGCCGCGTTTCTGTTCACGAGCAATCCGGCATTGGAGAATTTGCCGCTGGTGAAAATGCACAGCGAGATCATTCCCTCGCGCGACGGCCTGGAGTTGGTGAGTTATTTGTCGTTGCCCGCCGGTTCCGACGCCAAAACCCCGGGCCGCCCCGACCAACCGCTGCCGTTGGTGTTGTTGGTGCATGGCGGCCCTTGGGCGCGAGATTCCTGGGGTTACAATTCGCAACATCAACTGTTGGCCAATCGGGGCTATGCGGTGTTGAGCGTCAACTATCGCGGCTCCACCGGACTTGGCAAGGAGTTCATCAACGCGGCGAACCGAGAGTGGGCGGCTAAAATGCACAACGACTTGGTCGACGCGGTCGATTGGGCGGTGGAGCAAGGTGTTGCGCAGCGAGAGAAAGTGGCCATTATGGGCGGCAGCTATGGCGGTTACGCCACGCTGGTCGGGCTGACGTTCACGCCCGACCTTTTCACCTGCGGCGTTGATATTGTCGGGCCGTCGAATTTGGTCACGCTGTTGCAGAACCCGCCGCCCTACTGGATGCCGTTCATGCCGGTGATGAAACTCCGCGTCGGCGATTACAGCACCGAAGAAGGGCGAGACTTTTTACGCTCGCGCTCGCCGCTGTTCTTTGTCGACAAAATCAGCAAGCCGCTTTTGATCGGCCAAGGCGCTAAAGATCCGCGCGTCAAACAGGCGGAAGCCGATCAGATTGTGGCGGCGATGAACGAGAAAAAGATTCCCGTCACCTACATGCTCTTTCAGGAGGAAGGGCACGGTTTCGCTCGGCCGGAAAATCGTTTCGCCTTCTACGCCGTGACCGAAGCTTTTCTCGCCCAGCACTTGGGAGGCCGTTACGAACCGATCGGCGACGCCTTCTCCGGCGCCGTGTTCACGATTCCCAGCGGCCAAAACGGCGCGCCAGGACTCGAAGCAGCCTTGCAAGCAAAGGAGTGAGTATGGCGAACGCCAGATGTGAAAGGGTTGGATTTCCCCTGTTTCCGCCCTTCCGGCGCGCCCATGGCGTTGACGCGCCCGCCCTCGGTCGACTATCAATGAACGGTAGCAGCTTTAAGCGCAACGGCGTGCGGCTCAAATTCCACATCGGAAATTCTTATTGGTCAGGAGTTCGCCATGCAATATCGGTCTGTTTTCGCCTCGTTATTCCCCCTGATTCTGATCGGGTTGTTCGCGATAGGTTGTTCATCAAAGAAATCGTCCCAGCCAGACGCCTCGCAAGACGCGGCGGCGTCCGATGATTATGCGGCGGACGTTCCCATTGAACCGGCGCCCGCCGAAACAACCCCCGCGCAAGATGAAACATTAACCGCGCCGGCGGAGGAACCGACCGCCGCGGTGGAGGAAGAGCCAAAAGAAAAATGGCCCGATCAACCCTCGTTGTTTCGCTCGCTCGGCAATGCGCTAGGGCGAGGCTTCCAAAATGCCGCCGGCGAGAAAAAGGAAGATGGCGAGAAAAAGGAAGATGGCGAGAAAAAGGAAGACGCCAAGGAGTAGCGGTGAGGCGCGGTCTGGAACGCGGGCGGCTGCTGGAGCACCTGTCCACGCTCTATTCCATGCATGGCGTTGTCGCTAGACATTTGTTTCGTCACGGCGACGCGGCCGGTTCGGCGTCGTTCTTCGACGGTTTCTCCTTGCTGCTCTGGGCAGGTTGGCTGCTCTTTACAGCGGCTTCCAGTTTTTCCAACCGCTTTTCCAACAGC
>JAJRWU010000044.1 GCA_024276655.1 Planctomycetota bacterium | reverse complement strand
TCGATCACGCGGTGGTCGAAGGTCAGGCTGAGCGAGAGTGTCTTGCCGGGAACCACGCGTCCGTTCTCGATCACGGGCTCGTCGGCGATGCATCCCACGCCCAGAGCGGCGGACTGAGGCAAGTTGATGATCGGCGTGAAGAACTCAATGCCGAACGCGCCTAGGTTGGTGAGCGTGAACGTACCGCCTTGAAGTTGTTTTTGCGAGAGCGCTCCCCGGCGAGCTTGTTCGACAAAACCGCGCGTTTGCGAGGCGATTTCCGCCAACGAGAGAGCCCCCGCATTATGAAGCACGGGCGCGACTAACCCGCCCTCAACCTCGACCGCAATCGCGATATTGATTTGATCATAAAGGTAAACACCGTCGTTGTGCCAGCAAGCGTTTAACTCAAGGCACTCCGGCAAAACCGCCGCCACCAGCTTCAGCAAAATATCGTTGTAGCCGGGAGTGGCTCCGTCAGACTGTTTGGACGGTTCCGATTTCAACCGTTCTCGAAACGCGGCCAATCTCCGTGCATCGACTTTCGTGGTCAAGGTGACCGGCGCTGTCTGTTGAACGCCGGCCAACATATGATTGGCAATCGCGCGGCGAAGCCTCGACGCCCGGTGTTGCGTTCCCGGAGCAACAGGCGGCGGAGATGCTGGCGGCGGCGGCGCCGTATGCCGGCTTTGTTTCGCCAGGGCCAGCACGTCGCGTTCGCGAATCCTGCCGTTTCGACCAGAGCCGCTGATTCCTGATGACTCGATTTTCTCGATTCCTAGTTCGCGGGCTCTTCGCCGCGCGCGAGGCGAGATGGCGAACCTTGATCCGCTGCGCACGTGTGACGCTTCGGCGGCGCCGAGCATGTTCGCGGCGTGAACGTCTTCCGTGCGAACGCGCCGCGTGGGATCGACTGTTTGAAGTGTGTTGAGGTCGATGCCAAGCTCACGGGCGCGGCGCCTTGCGGCAGGACCAGCAGCACGTTTTACAGCAGGCCGAATTTCAACCGAGCACTCGGGCTTATCGACGACAGAGGAATCTTTTTGATGCGGCGCCAGCTCACCCTGGGCCAGTAAGTAAGCAAGCACTTGCCCCACGGCAACGGTCTCGCCGGGCTTTGGCGCGTTCGGTGGGATGTGAAGAATTCCGGCGTCGAACGACTCAATTTCTTGCGACGCTTTCTCGCCTTCGAGCACGAAAATCATTTCGCCGGTCTTGACGTATTCGCCGTTTTTTTTAAGCCACTCGCCGAAGGCGCCTTCCTCCATCGACCAGCCGAGCCGCGGAACTATGATTTCAATAGGCATTGGGGTCACTCGCTCAGAAGGTCACGAATCGCCTGTGCAACATCGGCCACTTGCGGCGTGACCGCTTTCTCCAACGTGGGCGAATACGGCGTCGGGGTGAAGGCGCCGTTGAGGCGTTTGATCGGCGCGTCGAGGGCGTCGAAGCCGGCGTCTGCAATTTGCGCCGCGATCTCCGCGGCAACACTGCAAGGTTGGAACGCTTCATCAACCACCAGCACGCGCCCCGTCTTCGCGACCGATTGCAGTATTGTTTCGATGTCGAGCGGTGAGACCGTTCGAGGATCAATGATTTCGATCGACACGCCTTCCGCCGCCAGCAGTTCGGCGGCTTTAATTACATGGTGAACCATGAGCGAAATCGCGACAACGGTAACATCGGCGCCCTGCCGCACAATTCTGGCCTGGCCGAATGGAATTTCATAATTCTCTTCCGGCGCCGGGCCTTTGAACGCCATCAACTCCCGATGCTCCAGAAAAAGCACCGGATCGTTCGATTGCAGCGCGTGCGCCATCAAACCCTTGGCGTCGTAAGGCGTTGAGGGCATCACGACGCGCAGCCCTGGAATATGGGTGTAAATCGAGTGATACAAACCGGAGTGATGCGTGGCGGCGGAATGCCCAATGCCGCCGCAACCTCGCAGCAAAATCGGCATTTTTAGCCGCCCGCTGCTCATGTATTGCATTTTGGCGATTTGGTTGATCATCTCGCCGAAGGCGTCGTTGATGAAGTCGATGAACATGAAATCGATCACCGGTCGGGCGCCAGTCGCGGCGGCGCCGCAGCCGAGCCCCACAAAACCGCGTTCGCAAATCGGCGTATCGCACAGCCGATCGGGTCCGTATTTGTCGTAGAGTCCGGTGGTGGTCATGAAGTTCCCGCCGCGCACGCCGACGCCTTCGCCCATCACGAAAATAAGCGGGTTCTTCGCCATCGCATGATCAAGGGCTTCGAGCGTTGCCGCGACGAATGTTACTTCTCGCTCGCCCGGCGGCGGGGCTGCATCAGTTGGCGAAACGGGAGTTGGCGGTGCGTTGCTTGGCGGCGCGTTCGCTTCCCGATACACATGCAAACTGGCCGACTCCGGCGTTGGAAAGGCGCTCGCTTCGGCGAATGCGTGCGAATCTTCAATGAGTTGGCGAACCTGTTGTTCGATTTCGTCCAACTCGTCGCCAGACGCTGTTCCCTCTTGAACGATGCGCGTTCGCAACCGCTGGATCGGACACCGCGTTTTCCAATCTTCCACATCTTCCTTGGTGCGATAGGTGAAATCGGCCATGCCTTCGGCGTGGGCTCGCGTGCGGTATGTTTTGCATTCGATTAAGGTCGGCCCTTCGCCCCGACGAGCCCGCTCAATGGCCTCGCCCGCCACCCGATGGATCTCACAGACGTCGTTCCCGTCGAGTTCGAATCCTGGAATGCCGTAGTTCTCGGCGCGGCGGCCGACGTCGGGAATACCGCTCGAATAATTAAAAGGAACTTCGGTCGCGAACTGATTATTCTCCACGACGAAAATCACGGGCAGCTTCCAAATGCTGGCCATGTTCAGGCCTTCATGAAACGCACCGTTGTTGACGGCGCCATCGCCAAAGCAGGTCACCGCGACGTTATCTGTTTTCTTGATTTTGAACGCATAACCCCCGCCGCAGGCATGGAGGATGCAAGGCCCAACGATGCCGCTCGTTCCCATCATGCCGATCTCGGGTTTGAACAAGTGCATGCTGCCGCCGCGACCGAGTGAACAGCCCGTTGCCCGTCCGTACAGTTCGGCGATGAGTTCTCTAGGATGCAAACCCTTGGCCAGCGCGTGGCCATGCCCCCGGTGCGTGCTAAAGACCACATCTTCTTTCCGCAAATGCGCGAACACGCCGGTCGCGATGGCTTCCTCGCCAACATACGTATGGCACGCCCCATGCACCAAGCCGCGTTGGTGCGACTTCGCCAGCCGCTCCTCGCACTGCCGAATGGTCTGCATGGTGCGAAAAAGTGAGAGTAACGTCTGTTTGTCGAGTTGCATGTTTGTTGCTGCTGTCATCTTTATTGTCTTCACTGTTCACTCGCCAAACACTTCACTGCCAACCGAACCGCCGGCGTTCATGGCCAGGTTGCCGCCGTCCATGGGAATGATCGCGCCGGTGATCCAAGACGACGCATCAGAAGCCAAGAACACGATCAGACCCTTGATATCGTCGGAACGGCCAAATCGGCCGGCGGGAATCCCGCTCAGGAACCGATCCTTGATGCGAGGATCGGCGTCGATTCTCTCTTGCAACCCTGGGTTCAAAACCTGCGCTGGCAAAATGGAGTTGACGCGCACGCCGCGTCCGCTCCATTCGGTGCTCAACTCGCGCGTCATCTGCACGACGGCGCCCATCGCCATACTATAAGCGATATGCCCTCTGCCGAGTGCGGTGATGCTTGCCAGCGAGCCAAGATTCATAATGCTTCCCCGGCCGGCGGCCAGCATTCGCCGGCCCGCTTCCTGGCAGATGCAAAACCGCCCGAACACCAAATTTCGCCACGTCCATTCGACTTCTTCGAGGGAGATTTCCTCGGGTGTTTTGCGAATCGCCTCACCGGCAATGTTGGCCACGAAATCGAGACGTCCAAAGGCGTTGTCGATGCAGGCGAACATGGCGCGAATGTCGTCTGGCTGGGAGATATCGCACCGCACGGGCAACGCCTTGCGGCCCAGCGATTCGATTTCGCCGGCGGTTGTTCGCGCGCCGTCTTGGTCAATGTCGGCCAACACCACATCGGCGCCCGCCTCCGCCAACGCGAGCGACGCCGCTTTTCCCATGCCGCTCGCAGCGCCGGAAACAAGAGCCACTCTGCCCGAAAGATCAAACATGTTTGTCCTCATTTCCCGAACGGTGCTTACTTCTCCGGCGCATCGCCGAACATTTCGTCGAGTTGCGCCAGCGTTGCTCCCAAAAGGGAGGCGGCGTATTCGTCGTCGGAATAGTACGCCTCCCGCTCGCGCGCCATTTCAATTCCCAAGGTGGCCAGCATCCGCTCTGCTTTTTCTTGGGGATAGCTGCGTTGCAGGTGGCGAAGAAAATGGAGAAACTCGTCGTCTTCGACGGCTTCTTCCAAGGATCGCCACCGGCGCACCAAGTGCTGAGGATTGTGTTGCAACACCTTAAACCGACAAAACGCGGCAATCCTCGGCAACTCCATGCGTGCCGCGACCACGCCGGCAAGCACCAGCAGCTTGTCTCGCACCAAAGGGCGTTGGCGCTGCCCGCTGGCTCGGGCAAGATGGAGAAACGTTCCCAAAAGATGGACAGGGTCAGACATGCGTTTCCGCGTCGGTCTAGAACAAGCCGGCATTAGGGCGAGCGGCGGAAAAAATTACCCGCACGCAGCGGGAGTCCGTAAGTTTTTTTGGGTTCCCGCCCGCGCGGGAATGACCGTTTACTGATTCACTCGCTTGCGCTTCGTGCTTGTATTAGGTAAATTTTTATCTGCCGCTCGCCTAGGAGCCCGCGCTCCGTTGAAAAAGCGAGACACACGGCTCTTTATCATGCACGCGAGCGGAAAATTTGCAAGTCTTGCACTAAATGGAAGGCGTGGACGTGAACCCACCCGCAATGGAAGATCTTGCCTGGCTGGTGAGCCCTGAAGCGGCGCCCTGGCTGGAGCAGGCAGGCGACGCCACCGTTTCCCTGCACACGCGCATCGAACGTTTGCGGCGATCGGTCGGCGCGGCGCGGGCGTCCTTGCTGACAACGCAAGCCGAACTGCGCGTGCGCGGCTCGCGAAAATTTTCGGCGGCGGCGAACATGTTTTTCACCCAACGCTCGTTGGAACAGGCGACCGACCAACATACCGCCGCCCACAAAGCCGAGCGTTTTCAACCTGGGCGGCGCATTGCCGACTTATGCTGCGGCATCGGCGGCGATTTACTCAGCCTCGCTCGCCAGGGGCCGGTGTGCGGTGTTGATAATGACGAAACCGTGGCGCTGTTTGCCTCGGCCAATGCTCGTGCTCTGGGCGTCGATGCGAATATTCTTTCGGCCGATGCCTCGACGATTCCCCTGGCCGATTTCGACGCCTGGCACCTCGATCCTGATCGTCGCTCGGAGAAAGGACGCTCGACCAACCCGCGCTGGCATAACCCGCCGATCGAAGCGGTCGAAAAGATGCTGGGCGAGAATCCTCATGCGGCCATCAAACTGGCGCCGGCGGCCGATATTCCCGTCGCTTGGCGGGCGTCGTGCGAGCGCGAGTGGATCAGCCGGCAAGGCGAATGCAAACAACAGGTCGTTTGGCGGGGAGGGCTCGCTCGCCGCGAGGGAGCAAGAGGCGCCACCATGATTTCGTCCCAAGGAAAAGTGACTCATTTCTCCGCGAGCAATACCGAAGAGATACAGCCGGCAGTCGCGCTCCCATTGGGGCGGTATTTGATCGAACCCGACGCGGCAGTGATCGCGGCCCGACTAACAGCCGCCATCGCCACGGAATTCCAACTACAAGCCGTGGCGCCGGGAGTCGCGTATCTGACCGGCGACGCCGTGGTGTCGCACGGGGCGGTCTGCTGCTTTGAAATCTTGGACGTATTACCGTTCGACATCAAACAGTTGAAAGCCTATTTCAAACAGCATCGCATCGGCCGTCTGGAAATCAAGAAACGAGCCGTGGAGGAAAACCCACACACGTTGCGAAAGCGGCTCAAACTCAAGGGCGAGCATTCCGCCGTGCTGTTGCTAACGCCGCTACAAGGCCGCACCGCCGCAATCATTGCACGGCGCGCGTCGGACGTCGACAACGCCTAAGCATCGAGCGGAAAATTAGTGTCATAGCCATGCTCGCCAGAGCGTGGGATGGTTCACCGCTCACCCACCGTCTGGCGACGATGGCTACACAAATGCGACCGTTATTTATCGAGCGGTGCTAAAAACCATTCGTTGGCTAACCCTCGGCCAGAAACGGCGCGAGCGAATCGCGAAACGCCGCCGGCAGGCTGATCGCCCGCGGCGGTTGGCCGGGAGAGAACCTGCAACAGACGGTGGTCTGCGAACCGGAGGCGACTTCCGCATCGCCGCACTTGAAAAGATGCCGGTAGGTAATGCTCTTATCACCCAAACGTTCGACGCTGATTTCCAAATCGAGCGTATCTTCAAAGTGTGCCGGCGCGCGGTAGTCGCATTGGGCGGCGACGCGCGGCCAGCCGATTTCTCCTTGGTCGTCGCGGCCGACAACGCTCAGTTGCAGGCTGCGCAACAGCTCGTGTTCCGCTTCCTCCATTTTGAGAAAGAAGACGGAAAAGTGCATGATTCCGCCTGCGTCGGTGTCGCGGAATTCAACATGTTTTTGCGTACGGAAAATTTGGCCGGCCATGAAAAAACGCCTCGCTGATTGATAAGGGAAACAAGGGCAAAAACACGCTGAGGAAATAGTCCTGAAATAAGTTACCGGTTGTAGTTCAGAAAAGCCCGGCATTTTCAAAATGCCGGGCTTTTAATTCGGCATGTAAATTCCGGACAAGTCTTCAAGCGTACACTCCAACGGCGCAGTCAGGCTGCGTCGTGGGCTACTTTTTCTGGGCGTCGCCGGCGGCGCGGAGGCGGTCCGCGATCACGGTGTCGACCAACAATTGGCCGATATGATAGGCCACCATCGGCAGAATCAAAATGCCGCTATCGATCGCGACTTGTAGTCCGACCATGAGCGTCTTTTGGCTGCCGGCAAAGCCGACCGCGATCCGATCTTCACGTGAGAATCCACACGCCGCGGCGAGTAAATGCGCTACCGCCAAAATCGTCAGGTGAACCGTTAGTACGGCGGCAATCATCACCAGCCAATCGAGCGCCGTGACCGAAGCCTGGCCGGCGTCGCTGGAGAGCGTTCGGCCGGTTCGCACGGCGCCAATTAGAATCATGCCGAGAATTCCCGATTGCGCGACCACGCCCAGCGGTGTTTTATTATCCGACGCCCACTGGCCCACCGCGCCGAAGCGTCGCAATATTTGTGCGGCGGTGATCGGCAGCACGACCAGCAGCCCCAGTTTTTGGGCCATTGGCCATAAGTCGATCTGCGAACTGTCGGCCCGTTGGCCAATCAACAGCGCCAGCCACAGCGGCGTGACAAGAAAACAAGATAAGTTCGTGATCACGGTCACTAACATGGAGGTTGCATCGTTGCCGCCGGCGCGGCGCGTCCAAACGGAGGCGGAGGCCAGCGTGCAAGGCGTGGCGGCGGCCACCAACAGGCCATCGGCCATCTCGCGGTTGAGCAACAAGGAAACCGCCCAGGCAAACAGCGGTAACAGCCCCAGATTCATGCCGACCGCCAGCAGCGGCGCGGCGGGGCGTCGCATCGCTCGCCACATGGCGCCGGCTTGCAGCGGCAAGGCCATGACAAAAAGAACAGTTGCCACGATCATATTCCGCAGCAGGCGGGCGTCGGCCAAAGGCGCCAGCGGAGAGGAAAAACCGATGCCAATCAGCAATGCGGCCACCAGGGCCAGCAAGAACCAACGCTGTATAAAAAAACGTTTCACGTCAAAAAAATCTCAGGGGCCTGGGGGAGGGCGATGCGCCGCCTGCCGCACGTCGAACGATGATGTTATACTCCAAACTCGACTCAAAGTGGCGCGCCCAAAACCGCTTGCTGACTGTCTTCGACCGACTGGCGGCAAGAATTCCTCAATGAAACCATTATGGCCGACGACTGGCGCACGCTCTATCCGTTCGATTCGCGTTACCATGCACTGGGCGAACACCAACTTCATTATCTGGATGAAGGCCAGGGCGAAACCTTGCTGTTGGTGCATGGGAACCCCACGTGGTCGTTCTATTGGCGGGAGTTGATTTCCGCCTTTCGCGGCGACCGCCGCGTGGTGGCGGTCGACCACATGGGTTGCGGACTGAGCGACAAACCGCAGCAATACTCTTATTGCCTCGCGCAACATATCGAAAACCTGCTTTCACTGATTCAAGATCTCGATTTACGCAACATCACGCTGGTGGTGCATGATTGGGGCGGCGCTATTGGTTTGGGCGCGGCGGTGCGCGAGCCGGAGCGTTTCTCGCGGCTGGTGATTTTGAACACCGCCGCCTTCCCGCCGCCTTACGTTCCTTGGCGAATCCGCCTTTGCCGGACGCCGGTTTTGGGCCGCATCGGCCTGCGGGGCTTGAATCTTTTTTCACGGGCGGCGCTCTTCATGGCGATGCAGCAGCCCGACCGCCTGACGCCCGAAGCCCGCGCCGGTTTGCTGGCGCCCTACGATAGTTGGGCGCATCGGGTGGCGGTGTGGCGGTTTGTCCAGGACATTCCCCGGCGTCCGTCCGACCCCACCTGGCAAGTGCTCGCCGACATCGAAAGCCAATTGCCGCAACTGGCGCATCTGCCGGTGCAACTTATTTGGGGTATGCGCGACTGGTGCTTCACGCCGGTCTGCCTGGAGAAATTTCAAACGATTTTCCCGCAAGCCGAAACACATGCACTCGACAACGTCGGCCATTACGTGATGGAGGAAGCGCCTCAAAACGTGATTGGCCTGCTGTGGCCGTTCCTGGAAAACCTGAAAGAGCCGCCGCCTCAAAACAACGACCAACCGCCCGGTTGACGCCGCCGCGGAACGAAGCGCGTATTCAGCGGAATTGGGTCCGCCGCCAGTGACGCACAAAAAAGATACCGGAACTCATGTCTTCTGAATCGAATCCCGCCGCGGCGGCTATGAACATCGGCCAGCGGGCGACGTTGGCCTGTTTGCTGGAAGTGATGGCGCCCAAGCCGGGCAATGTGCATCGCGGCGCCGATTTTGCCGACCTCACCTTCCACGACTTCGCCGCCAGCGCAGTGGCTATTGCGCCGGCCATGGAAAACGCCGGCGGGCGGCCGCTAGGCCAAACGATTCTTCAGGCCATCATCGCCACGCGCGCCGTGGCGCCCACGAACACCAATTTGGGTATTGTGCTGTTGCTCGCGCCCTTGGCGGCGGCGGCGTCATCAACAGCGGGCGAGGGTTCGTTGCGCGAGGGTGTTGCGGCGAAATTCAACTCGCTCGACGCCGACGACGCACGCTGCGTGTACGAAGCTATTCGACTCGCACAGCCCGGCGGCATGGGCCAAGCCGAACAAATGGATCTGGCCGACGCACCGCCCGCCAACCTGCTCACCGCCATGCAATCGGCCGCCGGTCGCGATGCCATCGCCCGCCAATACACAAACGGCTTGGCCGATATTTTCGATTTCGTCGCGCCGCGACTGCAAGCTGAAAATACGGCGGGCGGTCCGCTCAGCGAAGCGATTGTATCGGTGCATTTGCAGACCCTGAGCGAATTCCCCGATACCTTGATCGCACGCAAATGTGGATCGGAGGCGGCGGCCGATGTTTCGGTTCGCGCCGCTGCGGTGCTTGATGTTCGCAAGACCGATGACCAAGCGTATTGGGCGGCTCTCGCCGATTTTGATTTTTGGTTGCGAAGCGATGGCCACCGGCGGAACCCCGGCGCGACCGCCGACATGCTTTGCGCCGGACTCTTCGTCGGCCTACTGGAAGGTTGGCTCACGCCGCCCTTTCGCTGAGGCGCCCCATTTGCCGAGGGGCCACCGTTCAAACCAACTCGCGAATCGGCTTCGGTTCGCTGACCAGCCGCGCGGGCCGGCCTTGCGGCGTGTAGAGAATTTTGGCGGGGTCGATGCCGAGTTTGGTGTAAACGGTCGAGACAAAATTCTCCGGCGAGAGCACGTTTTCAACGGCGGAGTGGCCGGTGCGGTCGGTAGCGCCGACAACCGTCCCGCCGGGAATGCGCCCGCCGGCCATCAACACCGACATGGCGTTGGCCCAATGGTCTCGCCCAGGCGAGGAGCGTCCGGCGAGGGTGGAGATTTTCGGTGTGCGGCCGAATTCTCCCAGCGCCAAGACGAGGGTGGAGTCGAGCAAGCCGCGATCCTCCAAGTCGGCGATCAAGGTCGCGACGGTGGCGTCCCATTGCGGCAGCCGTTTTCGCAGACCGGTGAAAATTTCCGAATGGTTATCCCAGCCGCCGTCATACACCGTGACAAACGGAACATCGGCCTCGACCAACCGCCGGGCCATCAAACAGCGCTGCCCGAAGGCGTTGCGGCCATAGGCGTCGCGCGTTTTGTCGTTTTCCAAACTAATATCGAGGGCGGCTTGTGCCTCCTTGGAGTTGATTAAATCGTAGCCTTGCCGATAAAATTCATCGAGCGCCACGACAGGATCGCCCGCCGTGGGATCGTTCAAACGCTGCATTTGATCGACCAACGTTCGCAGGCCGGAGCGACGATCCATGCGAGCGCCGAGCAAGTCGAGCGGCGCGACCACATCGCGTACGCGAAAACCGGCGCCGTTAGGATCGCCCCCCACCACAAACGGCGCGAATTTGGCGCCGAGAAAATTCGGCCCGCCGGAGCGCGACATCTGCGGCATCGAAAAGTAACCCGGCAAGGCGTTCTTGCCGCCCAATTCGTGTGCCGCCACACTGCCCATGCTGGGATGAAAACTGACAAACGCGCCGCAGCCCACCGGAATTCGCGGCGGGGCGCCGGTGGTCATGTAATGGTTGCCGGCGCCATGATTGGCTTGGTTGTGCCGAATCGAGCGGACCAACGCGAACTTATCGAGGCTGGCCGCCAGACGCGGCAGGTATTCGGAAAAGTGAACTCCGGGAACTTTCGTCGCCGTGACATCAAACTCCCCGCGCACCTCCGCCGGCGCATGGGGCTTGGGATCGAACGTTTCAAAATGGGTCGGCCCGCCGTCCATCCAAATCAGAATGCACGACTTGGCCGGCGCTCGACTGGCATTTTCGCTGGCCGCCACGCCACGCACGCGCAACGCCTGAACCAAACCTCCGCCCAACAGCGAGCCGAGCCCCAAACGAATACTATCTCGCCTTGTAACGCCTTCGCAATTCGTATGGAGGTTCATTCGTGAATCCTGGGGAGGAAAATTTAGCCGATGTAATCATCGGCCGGCGGGGCTGTAACCAATCAGTCATTATAGATGCGAGAGCCGCCCCAGGCCAAGCCGGTAATCGCGATTTCTCGCTGTGTGTCGGCCGACATGTTGTGTTGCGGCGCGTCTGCGCCGTTGGAGTTCATGCTTTAGCGTGCTTTTTGCCGACGCACACTCAAGCGTGAAATCCAACGGTGGCCGGTTATGGAACCTATTCGGCTTGCGGTTTCGCTATCGTGGGCAGGAGATGGCAAAGCAAACTGCTGGCCAGCGCCGCGGCGGCGAAAAACAGGAAGATCGAGGGCAAGGCGTCGAACGCCTGAAACACGGCCATCGCCGCCGCCACAAGCGCGCCGCCAATGCCCCAACTCACGCCCATCGTGATCGAACTGGCCACGCGTTGCCCGTGCGGCAGGAGTTGTTGCCCATAGCTGATATACACTGGCATCGTGACACCCAACAGCAGGCCGCACACTCCAACCATCAGCACCAACAACCAGCCGGCGCCCAAAGCCATTACGGCCAACAGCGGCGTGGCCAACAGTGGGAACAGCCACAGCGCCGTGCGCTCCCACCGGTGTTTCAAAAACGCGGCGCAGGCCATCGCCCCTAAACCGATGCCGCCCATGAACGCCGACTGCACCGCGCCCACCACGGAACTCGAACCCGACGACGCCTCCAGCAAGTAGGCCAACGCCAGCGGCACGCCCAACGCGGGAAGTATGCGCAGGGCGCCCACCGCCAACAGCAAGCCGACCGCGCCCCAAGGCAGACGCGTCTGCGGCGTGTGTTGAACCGACGCATTTTGAACCGGCCTTTTTTTAAGCAACACGTCGGCACGGCGCCCAACAGCCACAGCCGGCGCCTTGCGCAGGCCGAGCCAGAGTAGCAGCAGCAGCGGCGCGCCCCAGGCAATGCCCCAAACTAGGCCGTCGAGTCCGAAGCGGTCGGCCACCACGCCGCAATAGTAAGGACCCGCCGATTGCCCCAGGTAGCCACAAAAGGCGAAAATCGCCATCGCCCGACTGCGTTGTTGCGGAAAAAGCGCGCCCGCCATGGCGGCGCCTTCAGGATGAAACGCGGCGATGCCGAGTCCGCCCATTACGAACAAAGCCGCCGCGCCCCAAGGCGACGTTGCCAGTCCGATGCAACTGATACTGAGAATGCCCAACAAGGGCCCCGCCCAGAGCAGCCAACGGCAGGGGTATCGGTCGGCGTAGAGGCCGATCAATAACTGCGAGAACGAAGTGGCCATCGACCAACAAACATACACCCACAACAAACCGCCTGTTTCGACCGACAGATCACGCTCCAGAATCGGCCACATAGGACTAGTGGTTCCCGCCACGATATCAACCAAAAAGTGCAGCGCCGCGAGCAACGCCAGAAACAGCCAGGGGCTGGTCGGCGAAAAGTTTTTCATGGCCGACGACGCCTTTTCGGCGGCGGCGTGTTCCAGGCAGGGCGTCGTTTGATTCAAAAGCGGTTACTCTTTGATTTTGAAACACGGAGGCGTGGAGTTCACGGAAGGGATGCTTTAGACTCCAACTCTCTAAAGCAAGGTTGTAAAATCTTGTTTTTTTTCAGCAAGTGTTTTTCGGGGTCATCGTTTTGAAACGCCGGTGAGTTCGGACCGCTCGATCAAATCATGCAATGAATAAACCACAGAGCACACAGAGTTTGATGCGTCGGGCGTTTTCTTCAGTTCATGAGGCGCCGGACTCTCCTCCCTCTGTGGTGAAATCATTTTTTGGTTGCGGCCAACGGCCGCGCTATGTCTCCGCGCCTCTGTTGTTTCCCTTTCTTCCTCATTCCCCGTACCCCCGGTAGGCGTCGGCTGTGCGGACCGTGGTCATCCCGGCGGAACGCGACAGCGTCTTGGCCGCTCAGGTTCGAAACCTAATGAGCCACCCCGCCAAGTGGTCAGGTTAGGTTTGCGTGAAAGATTCATTCACCAATGAGTTCGATGGAATACCAGTGCTCCGATTCCTTCAAACAAAACAACTTCTTCGCGTCTATCGAGATCACTTCCGCGTCGTCTTGAATGGCAATCGTCTTGTGTGGATGGACGGATTCGCCGACAGGATCAGTCCACTTCTCGACAACCGGCGTCAATGCGTGAGCGGCCTGAAGACCATCACAAATACCGGTAATAAAGTTGTCGAGGTCGCCGACATTTTGATTGGATCGCGGACCGACACAGATGCGAAGAATGATCGAGATGTTCCTGCAAAGCGGAGGGGCGCCCGCCAACGCACTTAATACATTGGTTCGCAACGCGATCAATCGAGGTATTTCGATGGCCTTCTTCCACATGGAATTGGCTCCGTCCTTCTTCGGAGGGAGGCCGTCAATTCGCTCAACGCTGTATCGGCGCATTTCCGATTCTCACTTCAGAGCCCATCATTCATGCCGATTGCCATCGATTACGTACTTCCCGCCGAGCACCTGCACGAGACCCACGCGGGAACAGTCGCGGTGTCGTGGGAAGTTTCTTTTATTTTCCTGGCAACGTGTTTGTCTTTATGGTCCGCCGTCAGACGCAAGTCAACCAGTACTGTTCGGAATGACACAATGGAGTTACTAATGCGAAATGAAAGTCCTGTTCATTTCCCTTGCCGCGCAAGAGGTGTCCGCTGTATAGGGTGCAGGAACCGGCTCCTTTTTTTAGGTGGCCATATTTGGCGGAGTTGCTTGGACGTTTGGGTGGAATGGGCGGCCGGGGCGAGCGGCCAGGAATTTTGCGAGGCGGTCGTCGTCGCATAACGCGGCGGCGCGAAT
>JAJRWU010000043.1 GCA_024276655.1 Planctomycetota bacterium | reverse complement strand
TCTACAAATCAGGGCCGCCGCTCTCAGCGACGATGACCAACTAAAAAAGCACATGCAATCTCGCCCAGGCAACCCATTTCGCCCCAACGTCAAAATAAAATCAGCCGCCACCGCTGCCTAAAAAGTGCGTTCCTGCACCCTGCCCCAGGAGGCAACGGCTGATTTACTTCCGCGACTCGGCACGCTCCTTACTCGATGCCTTGCTTGCGGTAGCTGAGGTCGAGCAGATCGATAGGATGCATGATTTTCAACCCCAGCCGGCGGCGGCGAATTTCACGCGCGATCTGCAAGGTGCAGCCGGTATTGGCCGTCGCGACAATGCGTGCTCCGGTGGCGTCAATATGATCGACCTTCCGCCGCACCAACTGTTCGGCCATTTCGGGTTCGGTCAGGTTATACGTTCCGGCGGCGCCGCAACACAGCTCTGATTCGGGCAGGTCATGCAGGCGGAGTCCTGGAATTTTTTTCAGCAACGCACGAGGCTGCGAGCGCACACCCTGAGCGTGGGCCAAATGGCAGGCATCGTGATAAACCACGTCGACCGGCAACCGACCCACGGGCCGCTTGAGCCCCAATTCGATCAGGAATTCGCTGACATCCCGCACCTTGCCGGCAAATTTCTCTCGCAGCGCCTGCAAATTTTCCGGCGTTTGGCCCGCCTCACTTGGACCCGCCTCACTTGGAGTTGATCTGTCGGCGGCATGGTCGGCGCTTGTAACCGCCCCATGGTGGCCCCAATGATGGCCGTAGTCCTTGAGCATGGATCCGCAACCCGCGACATTCACGATGATGGCGTCAAGATCATCCGGAAAAGCGGCCGCGTTGGCGTCGGCCATATCGCGGGCGGGCGGCGAGTTTCCGGCGTGGAAGTGAATGGCGCCGCAGCACTGTTGCGTTCGCGGCGTGATCACTTCGCAGCCATTCTCCTGCAAGACACGCGCCGTCGCCCAATGCGTGGGCCGAAAGAGAACGTCGGCCACGCAGCCGGTGAAGAGCCCGACCCGCGCCCGCCGTCTGCCTTTGGCGGGCAGGAATTCCGGCAGCGGCGGCAACGGTTTGGGAATCTTGGGCAGCATCGTCACGACTTGCCGCAACCGCGAAGGCAAGAGCGAATAAAGACCCATCGCCTCCGCTAGATTGGTCAGCCCCAACTTCTGCGCGACGCGCGCCGGCAGCATGCTCCAACGCAACCGCTCGCGATACGGAAAGAGTCCGAACAACACCCAACGATAAAACCAATCGGGCCGCGCTCGGCCGGGCGCCCCGTTTGCCGCCGCCTGCCGCATGGCCACGCGAAACGGTTCGATCAGGTTGCCGTACTGCACGCCGGAGGGGCAGGCGGTTTCACAGGCCCGGCAATCGAGGCAAAGATCTAAATGGCGTTCGACGTTGGGCGTCAGTTCGAGGCGTTGGTCGGTCACGGCGCGCATCAAATAAATGCGGCCGCGAGGGCTGTTGTTTTCATCGCCGGTTTCGATATAGGTCGGACACGAAGCCGTGCAAAGGCCGCAATGCACGCAATCGAGAAACAGGTTGTAGTCGATCGCGGCGCCGGGATTATCCGCGGCGCCGGTTTCACGAAGATCAGCAGAAGCCATGTTCAACTCAATATTCAGTTGGCGGTTTTAAGCGACCATAGACGAATCGCCCAGGATTCAGCAGGTTTTGCGGGTCGAAACGCTGTTTGATGGCGTCCATCCAGCGATGCGCCGCCGTGCTTCCTCCCCATACGCTTTGGTGCGTTAATTCGGTGGTCGGGGCGCAAGAAAGCAAAGTAACGCGTCCTGAGAACGCGGCGGCGGCCGGTTGCAGTTTCGCCACCAGCGTGCGAGAAAGGCCCTCGGCGGGGAACTCGGAAAATCGCACCACGACCACCCCCTCGGCGCGGGCCTCGAAGGAGCAATTTGGGTCGATCTCGCGAGCCGCTCGCACAAACGGCGCCATGCCCCGCGGCGCCAGCGAAGCCTTCACCACCAACGGTGAAACGCGTTCTCCCTCTGTCACGGTGGCGCTGAAATCGGCCATGCCGCGCCACAGCGAGGCGGTGTTTTTGTCGGCCAACGCAATCGGCTCGGCCTTGCAGAGCGGACGCCACTGCTCGATGATTTGCTGTTGCATCCAATCGACATCGTCGGCTTGGCCTTCCAGCCCGGCCACGAAAACGCCGCCTGAGCGGCTCTCGTTGGGCGTGCGTTCGGCTAATTCCAATTCGGCCAAAGCCGGTTCGTTCGCCCAAGCCCGGCCTCCCAGGAATTCCACGGCGGTGGGAGTCGCGGTTGTGCTGGCCAGGGTGTTGAAGAGGGCGTCGGCCATGGTTTCGTCTTCGACCGGCGCCGCGACAAACACCGATTTTTCGACCTGCGGAATCACTCGCAGCGTGACTTGCGTGATCACGGCCAACGTTCCCAGGGAGCCGGTAAGCAGTTTGCAAAAGTCGTAACCCGCGACATTCTTCACGACGCGTCCGCCGCCCTTGAAAACCAAACCGGTTCCGTCGACGGCCTGAATGCCGATGACAAAATCCCGGATCGCGCCGCAACCGAATCGGCGAGGGCCGTTCCAAGCCGTAGCCACGATTCCGCCGATCGTGGCGCGTTCCTCGCAGGGAACATCGAACGGCAAACGCTGATTTTCGCTGGCGAGCGTTTCTCGCAATTCTTTCAAGCTGATGCCGGCTTCCACCGTGATGGTCATATCGCGGGCGGGGTAGTCGACCACGCGCCGCAGATTTTGTAGCGCCAGCCCCCAACCTTCCTGCTTGGCCGGCAAGCCGAATTCCAGACTGGTTTCTCCGCCCAGCGGATAAATGGCCGCATTCTCTTCGGCGGCCCGCCGAATCAGTTCAGATACTTCTTGTTGGGTTGTCGGCGTCAGGCGTTCGACAAGCGGTAGGTCCACGGCAATCGTACTCACGTTGTTAGACTCATCGAAAAGGGCGATTCTTGTCTGCCGATATTCGAAACGCTTTCGCAGCAAACACCACGCAGGGCGAATTCAAGGCGCCGCAAGCTCCCCAATAATGTACTGTACAATCGGTAAGATGTCGCCATCGTCTACCTTCCCAGCAGTTCCTTGAACGAACGACGATCCACCAGATTCGGCAGCCGGTGCGTGTTTTCGTTCTGCACCCAGAGATGTTCGGAATGGAACCAGGCGCCGTTGTTCGCTCCGCCGCGAACTATCAGCGGAAGCGCTTCGCCGGCGCCGCGCCCAGCCGCGTGGCGAATGTCGGACCAGCCGCTTTGCATCGAAACGAACACCGCCACTAGCGAGCCCTGCTCATTCGAGAGTACGACATCGGCGGCGCCATCGTGGTTGAGGTCGATGAGCCGGAGTCCGGCGTCTTTTCCGTTGGCGTCGACGAACGCCGCTTGGTCGGGGAGGCGAAAACCGGCGGGCGACCAACTGTTTTTGTCAGCTCGCCAGACAAACACTTGGTTTTGGTTTGCATTGGCCACCAAGAGTTCGGTTTGGCCATCCAGGTCAAGATCTCGCAGACGCAAGCCCGCATCTTGCCCGCCGCGTTGCGTGGCCAGCGTTTCACCGTCAATTTCCAGGCCGGCCAAAAGTTCGCTCGCCGCCGACCAACGATCTTTCTCGAACCGCCACGCGGCCAACTTTTCGTTCCGCATGCCGAAAGCGATCACCTTCCCGCCCACTAGGCCGAAACGCACGCCCGTCGCGCGGTGTTGGCCAGTGACGATTTCGGCCGGAAAATCGAATGCTTGCCAACGGTTTTGATCGGTGTTCCAAATGCGCGTCCGCCGCTGGCTGGAGTTGCCAATCACGACATCCAAAAAACCGTCGTCGTTCAGATCCAACAACCGCACGCCATTATCGGCGCCGGTGTAGGAACGAATCGGATTGCCCGCCAACAGATGCGCGTTCAAGCGTTGGTGCGTCTCCTGAAAGTTGAGGAACTTGACGCGTTTTCCGTAACGCTTCACGGCATGGTCGATCAGCGCCACCACCTGATCGTTGCGAATCCAACCATGAGGATGAAAAACCAGGTTGAACACGCCGCGTTTGATCACGGTGGCGTCGAGCGCAAGTTTCAGATCTCGAACGGTATCGGGATTGAACGGTTTTTGCACATGCTGGGCCTCCCAATCGCTGGGCACGACACAGGGAAACTGCCAGGACTGCCGCCCAATCAAATACGGGTAAGGATAGTTTTCGATCGTGTTGACAAACGACTGGAAAGGCGTGTAGCGAAGAAACCGCTCGTTGCCTTGTTGGTCGAGCGTGATTTCGCGGGGCAGGTCGGCGTCGGCGGATGTGAAAATATTTAACACCGAACTATCGAGCGAAAGGAAATTGCCGCGTTCGGTGGCGGTGTTGAAAATTTCCGTCCAAAAACGCGGGCTGGGCGTATTGAGCGAATCGCAACAAGGCATGCGAAAGGCGACCGGCGAATTGCCGGGAATTTCGGCCATTAAGTCGACACAACGTTCGTAGGTTTTTTTGGCCTTGGCGAAATCGGCGTCTTTCAAACAAGGGCAAGGATGATCGTAGGTATGCACCTCGATGCTGAGCCCTTCCTCCAGCCAACTTTTCAGTTGCGGGTCGGCGGGGTCGACGCGGTTGCTCATGATGCTGACCGCCGCCCGGCCATCGATTTTTTTCAGACGATCGAGAATGGGCCGCAGGTACGCTTCGTATTTGGCGGTGTCGCGCATGTCGTCAATAGCCAGAACCACCACGGCATCCACCCCTTCTTCACCCACCCACTGCGGCGTGGTCAGGCCAGGAAAATCGGCGCCCACGTAATAGGGATCAAGAAACGCGTCGAGATACGTCAGCCGGTTGCCATCGCCTCCGTGCAACGGCCCGCTCAACACCGCCAACAAACAACTCGCCAGGGTAAAGGTGAATGATCTCGTCATGTTGATTTATCTCGAGGTTGCAACGCAACTGCGTTTGGTGGGAAGATAATTCTATTTTACTCAAAATCCAGGGTGCGGTTCACCCCGGCAGACGAGCCAGGGCGCCCGTCTTAGGAATAGCGCCGCTCGCGAAATCAGTGACGTATCTTGCAGGGTGCCCCCCCCGGCTGGGGTGGTCGCAATCGCACTATCGGCAAATGGTCAACGCTGGTAGAATATGCCGGCGTGTGCCGACCGCCGAGGCGTTTCTTTTCGCGGTTGTTCCTTTTCTCGTAAGTTGTTTCTCTGTACTATGTTGCGATACTGGACCGCTGGTGAGTCGCACGGCAAGACCTTGCTCGCAATGGTCGACGGATTCCCCGCCGGGCTGCCGATCAATACCGAACTGATCGACGTCGAACTCAGGCGTCGCCAGGGAGGCTATGGACGCGGCGGTCGGCAGCGCATCGAAACCGACCGCGTCGAGGTGCTCACCGGAATCTGGAAGGGCCAGTCGCTGGGCAGCCCGATTGCGTTGCAGGTTGTTAATCGCGACTACAAACTCGAACGCCTGGATGATCTCGACCGCCCCCGCCCCGGCCATGGCGATCTAACAGGCGCGATCAAATTCCTCGGCCCGATTCGCAACATTCTGGAGCGGGCCAGCGCGCGGGAAACGGCGGTCCGGGTGGCGGCAGGCGCCTTGGCTCGGCAACTGCTGGAACACTTTGGCATCCAAACGCTGGGGTATGTGGTGGAATTGGGGGGCGTGGATGTTTCGGCGCCGGCTGGGCCGCTGGCCAAGCAGAAGGAGCAGCGAGACAAAAGCGAGATCTATTCGTTGGCGCCGGCGCGCGACGCCGAAATAAAAACGCTGATCGACGATACCCGCAAAGCGGGCGACACCCTCGGCGGCGTGGTGGAAGTGCGCGTGGAAGGGCTTCCGTTTGGACTGGGCACCCACACCCAATGGGACCTCAAACTCGATGGCCGCATCGCGCAAGCCGTAATGGCCGTGCAGGCCATTAAGGGCGTGGAAATTGGACTAGGCTTCGAAGCGGCCCGGCGCGTCGGTTCGCAAGTTCACGACCCCATCGTTTACGACGCCGCGCAGATCGATCAGCCGCATCTAGGCTACACGCGTCCGACCAACAACGCCGGCGGTTTGGAAGCCGGCATGACCAACGGGCAGCCGCTGATCGTGCGAGCAGCCAAAAAACCGATCAGCACCCTGGCGCAGCCGCTGGGCTCCGTGAATCTGAAAACCAAGACGTCCGACGCCGCGGCCTACGAGCGAAGCGATGTGTGTGCCGTTTCGGCGGCCAGCGTGATTGTGGAAAACGTGGTGGCCTTCGAAGTGGCCGCCGCGTTGGTGGAGAAATTCGGTAACGACAGCATTACCGAAATGGAGGCGCGTTGGCGCGTCTTCCACGAATTGGCCCGAAAGCGGTAGCGTTTTGAAACCGTAGCATTTTACCGACCCTTCGAGAAATAAGAGCGCGGGGCATGGCGTCAAACAAAAATCGTGTGCTGTGTCGGATGGCCTTCTTGGTCTTTTGCCTGGGGCCGACGCTGTTCGTGTTCGGCTTGGCCGGACGCGGCCGACTTTGGGGGCGAAACACCGTTCTTCTCGGGCCAACCCTCGACGACGTCGAATACGAACTGCACCGTCTGACCGGCCTCTCGGCGAAAGTGGGCGGCGTCGAAGGTTTGCAACCGGGCGTCACCCGGCTCAGCGAAGTATTGTTCACCGACGTCGAAACGGGCCAAACCATCGCCCGGCTGCCTCAAACCGATCTGGCGTTCACCGCCGAGGGATTGGTCGTGATCAGCGAAGACGTCCAACTCGAACGGTTGCAGCCGCTGGTGGCCAGCCTGCTGGAGCGAGGACTTCGCAGCGCCGCCAAGACGCCCACAACGCGTATTTCTTCTTCGCTGGTTACGCTCCACGAAGCTGAAATCACGCTTCGCGATTGGTCGCTGGTGGTTCAGCCAGGGCGGGCCGAAATGCAATTCGCCCTGGCGGGGCAGGCGGCCGAGACATTGATACGCGTTACCATCGAACGCATCGCCGCTGGCGAATCGTTCAAGACCCGCATGCGCGTGGAAACCGGCGGGCAACCGCTGCCGTGCAAGCCTTGGTTTGGTCTGTTTCCTTTTTTGAAGGCGTTGGGCGAGCAGAGCGCGTTCACTGGCCTAATCTGGATGGAGGAATCGGGCGGCGAATGGACGGGAGAAATGGAAGGGCGTTTGCAAGATGTCAACCTAGATCGGTTGGTCAGCGACCAACTGCCGCACAAGTTGAGCGGAATCGCGGAGGTCGACCTCACGCGTTGTCTGGTGCGAGAGGGCCGCATTGTGGAAATCGCCGCCTTGCTCAAGGCGGGGCCCGGCGTGATCAGCCAGAGTTTGTTACAAGCCGCCAAGCAATCGATGCGCTTCGCGCCCAGCCGCCGATTGGCCGAACTCCAGCCGGAACTCGCGGAACTCCTTCCCTATGAAACGCTCAACGCGGCGTTCGCGTTTTCACAAGATGGCTTGGAAATCGCCGGCCGCGCCGACAACCAGGGCACGTTGCTGATTCTGAAAAACCCTGAACTTCGTCTCTACGACGATCCAAAATCGGCGACCACGATCGCCGATTTCATCCGCATGTTGGCGCCGGACTCGGAACTACAAGTTCCCGCCACGCGGGAAACCAACCGGCTGCTGCGAATCCTTCCCGCTCCGCCGGCCAAGGCAGGCGCCGATTCCAAAGGCCCGCCCCGCGCACATGTTCGTCTGGGCGGCGGCCAATAATGAGCGTTCGAGAATTAATTGTTCAATTTCACTTGTACGATGGCCTTCCAAGGCCGTCGAAACCAGCAAATCGACGGCCTTGGAAGGCCATCGTACGACAGTTATTTATCGAACATTCCTAAGCCGAATTAAAAAGCCGGGCATTTTGAAAATGCCCGGCTGTACTGGTTCAGCGTGACGTTGAGTTTTGGTGAATCGCTAGTCGTGAGTAACAAAGCGGACTAAAGGCAGTATTTCTGGGTTGCGTTTTTCGCATTTAGGCCAAAAGCAAGGGACTTTGATTCAATTGCGGTGCATTCC
>JAJRWU010000042.1 GCA_024276655.1 Planctomycetota bacterium | reverse complement strand
CGCGCCGCCGCGTTATGCGACGACGACCGCCTCGCAAAATTCCTGGCCGCTCGCCCCGGCCGCCCATTCCACCCAAACGTCCAAGCAACTCCGCCAAATATGGCCACCTAAAAAAAGGAGCCGGTTCCTGCACCCTGATGGCGAGATGGCGAGATGGCGAGATGGCGAGATGGCGAGATGGCGAGATGGCGAGATGGCGAGATGGCGAGATGGCGAGATGGCGAGATGGCGAGATGGCGAGATGGCGAGATGGCGAGAATGGCGAGAATGGCGGCGTTCGGGCGTTCGAGGTTCCAGAGGGGTTGTTGAGGATCTCGATCAGGACGACTCCAAGCATTACTCCGCACGGTAAGGATTGGCACAATTGCAACCTATCTAGTGCAAATGTCACATTTTCAGCCGCAGGGGATATAAAAGCAGGTCGATGGCCGTTATTCGTAAATCGGATTCAACAAACTGTTCCGCCCGGTATGGTCGGTCAGCAGGAGTTGGCCGTCGTTCAGTTTCCAGCGGTAATTGAGCAGGCTGCCGTCGCGCCAGGTGATGCGGAGCAGATCGCCCCGTGCGGTATAACGCCCTCTCAGACGGGGCAGCGCCGCTGGCGGCGAGATTTTCCCACGTTGGTCGAGCGTCAGATCACGGGGCGCGTCGTACGCAAGCTCCACCCCGCCATCATGGTACAGCCGCAACCGACTGCGGTAAGACTTCCACGACCCCAGCACCGGTGAAGCGTCGCGGTAGGGAGGGTCCGCCCGATGCGGCGGCAAATGCGGCTGGCCCAATAAGAGGGAATCCAAGATTGCTTGAAACTGCTTTTCGCGTTGGGTGTAAATGCTTGCCGGCGCCACGGCGTGGATTTCCACCAAGCCCCAGGGAGTTCTTGTCAGACAATGAAAACCATTCCAAAAGGGAGCAGTGTTTACGCTGTCAGCGGGACTGGTGTTTTCGCTATCGGCGGGACTGGTGTTTTCGCTGTCGGCGGGATCGGCGAGTTCAAAGTCGTGGCGCAACGCAGGCCAGCCATCGATAAAAAGGTGGCTGGAGCGCGTGGTCGTGGCGAAGTGGTTGGTTGCCAACGCCATCAGACGCTCCATCTGTTCGGCAAGTTCTTGTTGTATTGCCGGCGTGGCGCCGGTGTTTTTTTCAAACATCTCGGCCGCCGGCGCAACGTGATAGACCAGCCAAAGACCATCGCCGGCGGTATGAGGATTCTCCATCGGCTGCCGGGCGACAACCAACCTCACCGAGCGCGCAATAGGTGTTTCGTAACTCTGCCAGCCTGAGGGCGCCAGCAATTCCACGCCGCCCGCCGCATGACTCACAACATCGAGCCCCCATTCGGAATCTGAGGCGACGCTGTGGGCATGCGGCAAACGCTGCAAGGTCGTGGAATCGACATCCTCAGGCGCGAGCCAGGGCGGGTTTTGCGCAAAGGTAGAAGAAGCCGCCCACACGAGCAACATTCCGGCCAAGAGCACTCGAACAATGGCCGTTCTGGGCGATGTAGTGCGATTCCGAATTGTCATCAGCCATCCTTTTTCGCGATCGGCGGGAGTTCCCTATCTATCGCATCGGACAAGAGGCCAAGGCGCGGCCAGCAGCGGCGGAGAAAATCCTGATTCCGTCGAACTGGTAAATTGGGAAAGACCAGCGGGTGTTTGGCGAATATTGCCAAAGACAACGGAAACAAGCCCGGCATTTTGAAAATGCCGGGCTTGTAACTGGGCCAATTCCCGCCTCTCGCTCGCCTGGCGACGAAGCCGCCGGAATTCGAGTCGCCAACCGGCAATGCAGGCAATCTTGGCGTTACCGTTACAGATGGTGCAACGGTGGCTGTTTGCGCCAAACGGAAAATCGACGTAAAACCTGCAATTTATTATGCGCCAACGACGATCTCGTAAGCAATAGTTGTGCGGGCGCCATCGCTCACATTCCTGAGTACATGAAGACGCGATTGTTCTGTGCGTAATTCGCACGTTCGGGTCTCCGCCGGATCGGAGGCCGCGATTACGAGTTTGTAGGCCAACTGAAGCAGCGGAGTACGCGTTATGAGTCAGCCAAGCGTGGTCAGCGGAGTCGATACCGGTATTCTTCTGGAAGCCGGCACCAATGAATCAGAAATTCTCGTTTTCTTCATCGGCGAAAATCGTTTTGGCGTGAATGTCGCCAAAGTTCGCGAAGTGCTGCCGATCGCATCGGTGACCAGCATGCCCAAGTCGGCCGATACGGTCGACGGCTTGGTCGAGATTCGCGAAACCGTGGTGCCGTTGGTGAATCTCGAAAAATATCTTTACGGAACGCACACCCCGCCGGAGCAAAACGAAGTCGACAGCCTAGTGCTGCTGGAATTCAACGGCCAGCATACGGCGTTTCGCGTGCGACGCGTGGAGCGAATCTATCGAATTTCCGGCCGCGATACGCTCCCCGCTCCCCAACTGGGCGATGACGTCTCGCCAGTGACGAGCATTGTCCGACTGGAAGACGGCCTGATCCCGCTGCTCGACTTCGAATCGATCACCGCCGTGATCGGCCTTTGCGGCCGAAATCTCGACGCCGAAGCCAATGTAGCCGCCGATGATATCACGCGCCGCGCCAACTTGCCGATTGTTTTCGCCGACGACTCCCGTATGATCGGCGCCATGGTGCATGACTCGCTTTCGGCCGCCGGGTTCACCAACCTGCGCGGGTTTGTCGACGGCCAAGAAGCCTGGAACTATTTGCACGAATTGACCCAAGCCGACGACCCCGATCATTTTTCGGAGCAGGTTGCCTGCATCGTCACCGATATTGAAATGCCGCGACTCGATGGTCTCAGTCTGACCAAAAAAATCAGGCGAGACCCGATCATGGCGAACATACCGGTGATTCTTTTCTCGTCCATCGCCTCGAAAGACAACGAGAACAAGGGCCGCCAGGTGAACGCCACGGCGCAAGTGTCCAAGCCCAACTACGCGAATCTTGTGGCCACGGTTTGCAAGGTTCTCGGACAGTAGCCCGTCGACGGGGGAATAAATTTCTGCTTGTTGCCAAAAAAGCCCGGCATTTTCAAAATGCCGGGCTTTTATTTTTGGCAAATGGACAGGCGCGAACCTTACCCTGCAACAGCGGGCGGTTGGAGTTCGATGCGAGGCGAGAGGCGGGCGTCCATGGTGGCGTGTGGCTCGCCCGATGGCGGTTGATCGGTAGGGTCGATCTGCAATCCGGCGCAGCAACGTTCGAACCGCGCCAACAGTGCAACGAGATCGATCCCTATGTAGCAGGGTGAATACTCCGCCAGATAATCGCGGCTGGTGCGATAAAGTTTTCGGGCGCCGCGTGTGTTCCCCTTGCTGAAATGGTGCAGGCAAACGGCCATTTGAATCAGGCCTTTGTAGAAGGTGCGGTCGTCGGCGGTGTGGTCGGTCCACAATTCCTCCCAGGCATCGTGTGCTTCAAAAAACTCCAAATGGTTGAAGTGTGCAATGCCCTGCAAATACAAGGGCGGATATTCTTCGCCGGCGGCCATGGGGCGAGCTTCCTGATTCAATGGGTTGCTGATCGCGGGGCGTCACGCCAACCGGCCTTGAGTTTACAATCAAATGCCGAGCGATACACTAATACCTTCTAACACAACTTGGTAGGTCAGCATCAAACTCCGTGTTTGAAACGCCAAACAGGGGTTATGTTAGGAGCTCTAAAGCTTTTGGCTGTAATCGGCGGCCTCAATCGAACAACCATGCATTTCCATCTGGCTTAAGGCTTCTCATGATGCACTCTTTCGGTTCCGTATTTGGCGCCAGCCGCTGGTGGATCGCCGCCTTGGCGATCGGGGCGATGCTGCCCGGCTGCACGCCGGAGCCTGCGCCGTCGGCCGCAGATAGCGAGATAAAAACGGACGCCGACCAGCGTCCGTTGCGGCTGCTGGTGTTCGACGACCCGCAACTGGCTGAAACCATTGAGCGTGAATGGATTGCTCGCGGCGGCGCTTCGCTGACGGTCGAAAACGCGGAGGCGTCGTCGTTCAAGGAAAAAACACGCCTGCGCGCCGACGCCGTGATTTATCCCGCCAATCTGTTGGGAGAATTGGCGGAACGCAATCTGTTGGCGCCGCTGTCATCGGAGCAACTCTCAAACCCTGAGTATGACCGGCAAGACATCCTGCCCATGCCCCGGCTGCGCGATGGCGCCTGGGGCGGCAAGACGCTCGCGCTGCCGTTCGGCTCGCCGACGTTTGTGCTCTACTACCGCCAGGATATTTTCGACGCCCTCCAATTGCAGCCGCCCGCCACCTGGGCCGAATACGCCGACGTTTCAAAACGCCTGGCCGACCGCGCAGCGCTGGCCGAAGCCGGCATCGAGACGCCAAAAGAGTGGCGTGCGACGGCCGAGCCTTGGGGCGGTGGTTGGGCCAGCCGGGTGTTCTTGGCCCGCGCGGCGGCTTACGCGGCGCACCCGCGAGAATTTTCATGTCTGTTCGACGTCGACACCTTCGCAACCCTGCTCACGCAGCCGCCTTTCGTGCGAGCGCTTGAAGAAATGCGAAACGCGGTAAACCTCTCGCCGCCCGAGGCGACTTCCTGGTCGCCCGGCGAGGTGCGAAAAGCATTTCATCGCGGCCGGTGCGGCATGGCCCTGACATGGCCGCACCATGAAAGGGAAGGGGCCGCGCAAGAACCAGCAGGTTGGACGCAGCCGACCGGCATCGTCGAAGCGCCGGGGGCGGGCAGCGTCTATTCGTTCGGTTTGAAGGAATGGGCGCCGCGATCAAAAAAGCACGTTCCGCTGTTGGGCGTGGCCGGCCGTCTGGGCTCGATCACCCGCGCTTCGGGCAATCGCGCCGGGGCGCTGCGTCTCTTGACCTGGGCCAGCGGTCCCGAGATGAGCGTGGCCATTTCGACCAACAGTTCGGCCACGACGGTTTTTCGGCAATCACATCTTTCGGCGCCGGC
This sequence comes from Planctomycetota bacterium, assembly GCA_024276655.1. Taxonomy (GTDB): domain Bacteria; phylum Planctomycetota; class Planctomycetia; order Pirellulales; family Pirellulaceae; genus SZUA-33. Next base: position 25,583 of record JAJRWU010000042.1, on the reverse strand, counting down.
CGCCTGGGTGGAGTCGAATTTGAGCCCCTCGGCCGTGCAAGACTACGTGAGCGCCGTGGAGGCCGTCAACGCTCGCCGGCAGTGGCTGCACCTGTTGCGAATCCCTGGCGCGAACGACTACCTCGCCGCGTTAGACGCCGAAATCCGCCTAGCTTTGGCGTCTGATAAAACGCCCGCCGCGGCGCTCGCGGCCGCCGCCGGGCAATGGCAAAACATCACCGAACAACGCGGCCTGAAAAAACAGACCCAAGCCTACCGTCGCAACTTCGGCCTCAGCCGCTGAGAACCGTTTAGGCGAGCAGCAGAAAATAACTTACCCGCACGCAACGGGAGACGGTGAGTTTTTTTTGGGTTCTCGCCTACGCGGGACTGACCGTTTGCTGATTCACTCGCTTGCGCTTCGTGCTTGTATTAGGTAAATTTTCATCTGCCGCTTGCCTTCGAGCTCCTAACATAACCCCTGTTTGGCATTTCAAACACGGAGTTTGATGCTGCCCTACCAAGTTGTGTTAGAAGGTATTAAGATCTGCCAGCGAAATTCGCGACGCGCCAAGATCTTCCTTGTTGATTGAATACGCTACGTGCAGATAGTCTTTCCATACGAGCGCATTGGGGTATTGCCAGCCCAGGCTTTTGGTTCGGCCGCCATAACGATGCCGAATTCGCTTGCCGAAAATCATCCTGGCGCGGTCGAAGGTTTCTCCGTCGTCGCTGAGCGAGATCGTCAAATAGCGGCGATGATAGGGGCCGGGGTTATTGATCAGGAAGACGCCGCCGCCGGGAAGGTTGCCCGCGGAAAAACGCGAGCGGCAATCCCAAAAATTCGTTTGTGAGGGCCTCGACCATGTTTGCCCTTGGTCGATGCTCTGGCTGGCGTGGAGAAAGCCGCTGCGGTTGCGGAACGACATCACCAGGGCGCCGTCGGGCCGCGAAAAGAAACTCGGCTCCGTGTAAGCGAACACCGCCAGATCGTCTATCTCGATACGAGCTTCTTGCCATCCGCCGAAGCCATCGCTCTGGTCGGTATACAGCAGTTTCATACGTTTGGTTTCTCGATCCGCGCCAACATGTTCGCCCGAGAGCAGCAGGCGGCCGCCGGGCAGTTGCCGCGGGCCTTCGATGAAAAAACCGCTGATGATTCGACGCGGTTCGCTCCAGGTTCGCCCATCGCTCGAAGTTCTGGCCATGAGTGCCGTGCTCTGGCCAAAGTTGTGGCCGTCGGTGGCTGTGTAAAAGGCGATCAGCGTATTGCCAGACACGCGAAAGCCAGCCGAAACGCAGACTCCTTTTCCTTGCTTGTGGTTGGTCAACTCCGTTGGCTTGGTCCAATTGCTCCCGTCTTCGGTGTGGCAGTAAAGAATGCGTTGACCGGGCAGGTCTTCCTCAGTGATGCCGTTAGACCACATGCAGTACAGCTTGTCGCGAAAAACAACAAGGTTCGGATGATGGCAATACTGGTAGCTGTCTTGGGTGGCGCGAAACAGCAAGCGGTGCTGGCTGTTGAGCAGTTTCAAGCCCAGCGTGGGGCTTTCGCGGTCGAAGAGGTCAGGTCGCATTTGGAAGGGAGGGGCGGCCAGCGCGGCGGTCGACAGCAGCGCGATAATGCAGAGAAGCCGGAGTGAGAAAACGAGTTTGCAGTGTTTCATCGCGGGTTTTCTGGCTGGAGTTTTGACTGCGTCGGACGCGGCCGATGCTAAGCAAGTGTGGAAAAAATACTTCCCAGTTCAGAAGCCCGGCTTTTTCAAAAAGCCGGGCTTCTAACTCGCTAACTTTTTATCCGCCGCTCGCCTTACCGGCCTTGTTTGAGGCGCTCGCCGAGAAAGCTATCAAGGTCGGGGATGTCGAAGATTTTTTGCGACGTGACCTCGATCGGGTACTCCAACCGGCGGAAGCGGACGGTTTCGTCTTCCAAAATGACATAGCAGGAACGCGAATCGCCATCGCGGGGTTGGCCCACGCTGCCGACGTTAATCATCGCTTTCGCATGGCCGATTTCGTAGCAATCGTTGAGGTCGGTTGGCGAACGGAAGCGGCAGTCGGAAGTGAAAACGCCGGGCACGTGCGTATGGCCTTGAAAGCAAACGCCCTGAATAAGACCGAAGATCTTTTCGATTTTACGGGCGTTGTAAACGTCTTCGGGGAACACGTATTCATTCAGCGGGCTACGCGCCGAACCGTGTACAAACAACAAGCGCCCGTCGCGATGGGTGCGGGGCAAGCCGCTGAGAAAATTCCAACGGCGAAGATTTTGTTCGTGGTCGTCGGCGGTTTCGAGTTGCTGGCGGGTCCAGAAAATGGCCCGTTCGGCGCCGCTGCTGAATCCTTCGGGATCGAACATCGCGCCCTGATCGTGATTCCCCAGAATGCAGAGATCGAAATCGAGGATGAGGTCCAGGCATTCGCGAGGATTGGGGCCGTAGCCGATGATATCGCCCAAGCAGATGAGTTGGTCGACGCCTTCCGATTCAATGTCGGCCAGCACGACTTGAAGAGCTTCCAAGTTGCTGTGAATATCGCTGACGATGGCCCGCTTCACGAAGTGCGCTCCTCGGATTTGAGGCGATGAAATATATTTTTGGCGAAGTGCGTTTGCCGCTGAAGGCCTAACGCCCCGAGATGAGCCTGGCGCCGAGCATGTTGTCGAGTTCGGAAATGTCGTAGATTTTATCACGCGTGGCGCTGCTCGGGTATTCGACTCTACGAAAGGTGACGACTCGGCGAACGTCGTCAAAAATGACGTAGCAGGCGCGGGAGTCGCCATCGCGAGGTTGCCCGACCGAACCGACGTTGATCATCGCTTTGTCGTCGGTGAGTTCGTATTCGTAGTCGCAGACTTCAGGCGTGATGAAATTAAAGTCGTGGGTGAACACGCCGGGAATATGCGTGTGCCCTTGGAAACAATACTTTTCGACATAGGCGAAGAGTGCTTCCAGTTTGTGTTGGTTGTAAATATCCTCTGGAAAAACATATTCATTGGTCGGCTCGCGCGGCGAACCATGCACGAAGAGCAATTCTCCTTCGGAATGCGAACGCGGCAACTCGCCGAGAAAATCCCACCGGCCGTTGATTTTCGAGGCGCCGCCGGGCCCTTTTTCGAGTTGATCTCGCGTCCAATAAACGGCTTGCAACGCAACCGGATTAAAACCTTCTGGGTCGACCATGGCCGCCTGATCGTGGTTGCCGAGAACCACTTTGCGGCATTTCCGCATGACATGATCCAGGCACTCGCGCGGGTTCGGGCCGTAGCCGATGATATCGCCCAGGCAGTAAATCACACTGACTTCCTGCGCAGCAATATCGGCAAGCACCGTTTGCAGGGCTTCGAAGTTGCCGTGGATGTCGCTAATGAGAGCACGCCGCACGCCGTTCACCTTCCTCGTTCCGCGTTTCTGTTATTTCGGAAAGACGTTAGCAGGCTGGCCGCCGATGAGCCCAAACCAAACTACTGAACTTATCCGAACGGGGGCGGGGTCTGCAAATACAGCCCTCTCCAGTTACGACCTGAATCACGGTATTCTACTCAGTGGCTTCCGGCTGGTAAAGAAGCGATACCTAACAGCCGCGAGCTGCCTTTCGTTTTGTAGTGTTTTTTCCAGTAGGACCGCAGTTGCGGTTTTCACGCAGGATACCTCAAACAACATGGCTGAATTACCGTCGCGAACGCTCGCTCTGGAAACCTCGGGAACCGCCGGAAGCATCGCCTTTTTGGAGGGTCGAAATGTTGTTGCCGAGTTCGATTTACCCTCTGGTCGAAGAACAGCACAAACTTTGGCGCCCACGATAAAAGCTGGCATGGAACAGGTTCGCTGGACGCCCGCTCAAATCGATTTGGTGGCGGTTACCGTCGGCCCCGGTTCGTTCACGGGGCTCCGTATTGGAGTCATGACGGCCAAGGCGTTGGCCTACGCCACCGGCGCGAAATTGGCCGGAATCAATACTTTGGAGGTTCTCGCCCAGCAGGCGCCGCCCGAAGTAACGGAGGCGTGTGTCGTGATGGACGCATATCGCGGCCAACTTTTTTGTGCCGGGTTCCGTCGAGACGCCTCCCAACAATGGCGAACGGTCGTCGAAACACACGTGATTGATGCTCAGTGTTGGCTGGCCGAACAAGGGAATCTAAAAACTTCGGCGGCGGTAATAGGCCCCGCCGTGGCGAAATTGCGGGCGAAGATGCCTGCCGAAACCTCCTGGATTGCGCAGGCAGACCGTCAACCGCAAGCCGCAACCGTGGGCGAATTAGCGTTGCGGGATTGGTCCGCCAAGCAACTCGCCGACATTTGGCGTTTGACGCCGCGTTATTATCGGCCCAGCGCCGCGGAAGAGAAACGCCTAGCCGGCGAACCGTGAGGCTGGCGACATTGCCGTCATTCCCGCGCAACCGCTCACAAGACATGTAACGCTGAACCGTGAAAGGCAAGAAATATTTTCTTGAATCGTGGAAGGGAGAGAGTGCTATCCCGGATGCTTCATCAGCCGATGAGCGCTAGCTCACGGTTTACAGCATTCTCGGAGACCCGGACGCTATCGCGTTCCGGATGATCTGCGCGGCGTTTTTGGCAAGACGTAACCACCTTTTCGGGGAGAGGTTTATGAGAAGTTCCGACCGGTTCATGAATAACTCGGGCTATGCCCCGCTCGGTCCGAGATGAAATACAGAAGTCATTTCAGGACGAGCCCTAAGGCTACAAAACCATGCTGAAGCATGAACTCCAAAGGTGCTAAGCATCGAGCGGAAAATTAGTGTCGTAGCCATGCTCGCCAGAGCGTGGGGTGGTTCATCGCTCATCCACCGTCTGGCGACGATGGCTACACAAATGCGACCGTTATTTATCGAACGGTGCTATCCAGCCTGACGCAAAAAAAGAACGGTCTGTCCGGAGTTAGACTCCGAACAGACCGTCACTCGTGTCTGGGCTCGGGCTGGCTTAACGAATCAAGCTGGCTCGGGCATGAACGACACGACGTTGAGTCGGCACAAACGCGGAAGGATCAGCAACCGGCGCCGGGGGAAGCGGAGCAGCGTCGCCGCCGTCGGAATGGGAATGCCCATGTCCGCCACAGCTGGCACAGCCGCCATCGCTACCGCAACTGCCACAGCCATGATTCGACTTGCACTTGTGACAGGAGAAGATCCTGTCGAGCAAGGAAGTGCGATGGCGTCCACACGATTTGTGCGAATGACCACAGGAACCGCAACCGGCGTCGGCTACGCAGCAACTGGGCTCTTCGACAACGCAGGTGGGCTCCGCAACACAGCAGGTCGGTTCGGCTTCACAGCAGCTATCGCCGTGATGACCACAACTTGACTTGTGGTGGCAACCGAACAGTTTCTCAAGCAGGCGAGGTCCTTTGCCGAGGCTGAAGCCACAGCAACTCTTGTGGCCGCAGGAACTCTCGTGGCCGCAGGAACCGCAGGAATCACAACCGTGGTCAACCACGGCGCAAGTCGGTTCCGGATCACAGCAAACAGGCTCGGGAGCACAACAGGTGGGCTCGGGAGCACAACAGGTGGGTTCAGGAATTTCACAACAGCTGTTACAGCCGCTGCCGTTAACTCCCAGCATTCGGTCGAGCAAATCGAAACCGAAGCTCTGGGAACTCATGCCCATGCCGAGCACGAGCGAGGCGATCAGAATGTTCCACTTCATCGAGCCAAATCTCCTATGCGATGAATTTGTTGAACTAGCGCACCTTCCGAACGAACCTAGGTCGGTCAGGTTGACTGCCTTCGCGTCTAATAGAAGCGTCGGCGGTTCAGACGCCCTCGCGGGAAAGGCGTCTTTTGTCTCTAGGCGTGTCGTGGGGTGGTCAGTACACGGAAGGACGGAGGCGAGACCCGTCATTGGCCTCCATGGTTTGCGCCAGAACCGGTCGAGCCACTCGTTGACTCATTAAATCCGTTCTAGTGGTTGGCGTGGCGCCAGGTGGGTTTACATACACGACGCCAGCCAACACCTTTCGTATCGGCCCGGCGACTGCGCAGCCTTGAAGGTTCGGAGACAATTTTCGGCAAGTGGTTTACATCAACTGTTAAGCAGACTTTACGGCCTTCGTAGACTGGGAAAACCTTGACGATTGGGAGCCGCGCAATCTCGCCCAAACGGGCCATTCGCCCCGGTAGAGTTCGGCTGATTGACAGGCTTTTCCTTTTCGGGAAAGTTGTGGCGGGCGACGACCTCCTTTGATAGGATACAATTTGAGCCTTCGGCCTTACCTCGCCACCCGCCCCTTGGCTTCCCGCTTCATGACCAACTCCCCAATGAGCACCAACCCGCCGGCCAAGGCGGCTTATGAAGTGGTCGACTTTGCGGATATTCCCAGCGTACAATGCCCCTGTGGCGACGCCCGGCGCGGTTTTGCCGACGTCGCTGATTTTCCCGGCACCGTACACGTAACCGATATTTCCGTTCAAGCGAAACGTCATTATCACAAAAGACTTACAGAAACGTACTACTTTCTCGAATGCGAGCCCAACGCGCAAATGGAAATCGACGACCATGTTTTCCCGGTGCGGCCGGGTATGTGTGTGATGATTCGCCCCGGCGCGCGGCATCGCGCGTTGGGGAAAATGAAAGTCTTGATTCTGGTATTACCCAAATTCGACCCCGCCGATGAATGGTTCGATTAAGAAACAGTCCTGAATTGACATGCCGAATTAAAAGCCCGGCATTTTGAAAATGCCGGGCTTTTCCGAACTACAACCGGTAACTTATTTCAGGACTGTCCTAGGAGCTCCTAACATAACCCCTGTTTGGCGTTTCAAACACGGAGTTTGATGCTGACCCACAAGTTGTGTTAGCAGGTATAAGTAGAAACACCACTGATATTTGGCCCACATAATTTTTTGCCGTACTTTTAAGACAGTAAGATTCGCCATGAAACACATTTCCTCGTATGTTTCGTTTTTTATCTTGTTGGCCGGTCTGTCGGCGTTTCCGCCCGCGGTTGTTTCCGCTGGCGATTGGCCTTTCTGGCGAGGTCCGGAAAGCAACGGTATTTCCCGAGAGACCGGCCTCCCCGACGATTGGGATCCTCGCGGTGGCGAAGGCGGGAACGTCTCCTGGAAGCGCGACGACCTCGGCACGCGCAGCACGCCGGTGGTGTTGGGCGAGCGGCTGTACATCATCACGCGGAATCATCCTGGAACAAAAACCGAAGGCGAGAAGGTCGTTTGTATCAACGCTAAAACCGGCGAAACGATTTGGGAAAACGCCTTTAACGTTTGGCTCTCCGATGTTCCCGATACGCGCGTCGGTTGGTCGTCTTGCAATGTCGACCCAGAAACCGGTTTGGTGTACGCCTTGGGCGTGTGCGGTTACTTCCAGTGCATCAACGGCGAAACGGGCCAGACGGTGTGGTCGGTTCCCCTGCATGAAACGTACGGCTTACTTAGCACGTACGGCGGCCGAACCAACTTCCCGGTTATCTGCGACGACCTCGTAATCATCAGCGCTATTGTGATTGGCTGGGGCGACCAGGCCAAACCGTCGCACCGCTTCCTGGCGTTCGACAAAAAGTCGGGCCAACTCGTTTGGAACAACGGCACGCGCCCGCTGCCATACGACACCACCTACAGTTCGCCCACCGTCACGGTGGTGGACGGCCAAAAGCTGCTCATTTTCGGCTCCGGCGACGGCGCCGTGTGGGCCTTCCAGCCTCGCACCGGAAAACAGGTTTGGCGGTATCCGTTCTCGCGGCGAGGTTTGAACGTGGCGCCGTTGGTTGTGGGTGATCGGGTCTTCACCGGTCACAGCGAAGAGAATATCGAAGGCACCGCCATGGGAGCGATTGCCGCCATTTACGCCAAGGGATCGGGCGATATCAGCAAAACTGGCGAACTCTGGAAAACAACCGAAATGATGATGGGCAAGTCGTCGCCGCTCATGATCGACGGCCGCCTGTATTGCTTCGACGACCGCGCCAAGCTGCACGTGCTCGACGCCCAAACCGGCGAACCTCTGGCCGCGCGTAAAGCACTCGGCACCGTGATGCGGGCCAGTCCGCTCTATGCCGACGGAAAAATTTACGCCCTCACCGCCAACGGCCGCTGGTACATTTTGCGGCCCGATGAACGCCGGGGCGTGGAGGTCGTGAGCAAGGGCCGCCTGCCGCGCGGCGAGGGTGTCGACGCTTCACCGATTTGCGCCCATGGCCGCGTGTATATTACATCGTCCGGCGGGCTCTACTGCCTGGAAGACAAAAGCAAGCCGCATGGGGAATCGGCCGCGCCCAAACCGGAGGAAGAAACGCCGGTGAGCGAAGACGAAAAACCGGCGCACGTGCAAGTCGTACCGGCCGAGGCGGTAGTCGCTCCGGGAGAAGGCCAGCAGTTCAAGGTTCGTCTGTTCAACGCTCGGGGCCAGTTCCTGAGTGAATCGCCCGCTGAATTTTCGTTGCAAGGTTCGGGCCAGATCGATAAAAAGGGCGCCTTCTTGGCCTCCGCCGACGCCGCCTTCACCGCCACCACCGTGGTGGCCAACGTTGCGGGGCTTTCCGGCGAAGCCCGCGTGCGAAATATCCCGCCGTTGCCGTGGAAGTTCGATTTCGAAGGCATGAGCGCGCCGCCCGTGGTTTGGGTGGGGGCTCGGTATCGCCACATCATTCGTGAAATCGATGGCGACAACGTGATGGTGAAAATCTCCACGATTCCCAAGGGCGCCCGCAGCCGCGCCTGGTTTGGACGGCCGGAACTCAGTAACTACACCATTCAGGCCGACGTTCAAGGCACGCTTCAAAATGGCAAAATGCCCGACATCGGCCTGATCGCCCAAGGCTACGCACTCGATCTGCAAGGCGCCAACCAGCGATTGCAGTTGCGTTCCTGGGTCACGCAGTTGCGCATGGCCGCCACGATCGACTTTCCCTGGAAACCCGGCGTTTGGTACACGATGAAACTTCACGCCGCCATCGAAGACGGCAAGGCCGTTTTGCGAGGTAAAGTTTGGGTGAAGGGCGAGCCGGAGCCCGACCATTGGACCATCGAAGCCACCGACGACTCCCCCAACCTGACCGGCGCCCCCGGCCTTTACGGCAACGCCAAAAACGCGGAACTTTTCCTCGATAATATTTCGGTAACGCCGAACGAGATAGCACCTTAAAAAGAAATTATCTTTCACCAACCTCCCGGATTTCCGGGCATCCCTTCACAAATACGGCGCAAATTCGGAACATGGAGAAATTCGATCTCATGACAAAAATTCTCGGCCCATCTGGGCTTATCGCCTTACTGTTATTTGTTGGCTGTGCTCCGCAAAGTGCTCCGTCGCCGGCAACCGATTACGACGGTGGCGGCAACACAACTGGGAGCGTGGGCGCGGATCCTTACAACAACGCTACTTATGGCGACGATCCTTATGGCAACGTTCCGGCGGAAGAGCCAGAAACGGAAATAGAAGTAAAACCTGCCGCGCCGCCCGTTCCCGAAGAGGCAAAACCTTCAGCCGCGCCGCCCAAGCCAGCAGAAGAACCCGCCGCTGCAACAAAAAAAGAAGAACCTCCGGCGCCGGAACCCAGCCCCGAACCAAAGAAAGAACCCGCCAAGGAACCCGCCGCCAAAAAAGAGTCCGCCGAAGTGAAAGAACCGGCTGTTAAACCAGAACCCGCCGCTAAAGAGCCGGTTGCTAAACCAAAGGAATCCGCCGCTAAAAAAGAGCCGGTCGTAAAAGTAGCGGCCGCGTCCAAGGGGAAATCCGCAATTGCCGCTTCGCCGATCGATCGTTCCTCGAATCCGCAAATCAAACCCGGCGATTGGCCGCAATGGGGCGGAACGTCGTATCGGAACAATACGCCGGTGGGTGCGAACATTCCCATCGAGTGGGATACCGGCGGTTTCGACCGCAAAACGGGCCAGTGGCATCGTGATGACGCGGTGAACATTAAATGGGTGGCGGCGCTTGGCAGCCAAAGCTACGGCAATGCCGTGGTTGCGGGGGGACAAATCTACTGCGGCACCAATAACGGCTCCGGCTACCTCAAACGTTACCCGGCGCGTGTCGACCTTGGCTGCCTGTTGGCGTTCAACGAAGCCGACGGCTCGATTCGCTGGCAGCACTCCAGTGAAAAACTGAGCACCGGTCGCGTTCACGATTGGCCGTTGCAAGGCATTTGCTGCGCACCGTTGGTGGTCGGCGACCGCCTGTGGTTTGTCAGCAGCCGAGGACACGTCGTTTGTGTCGACACCGAAGGTTTCTACGATGGCGAAGACGACGGCGCCGTGCAAAACGAATGGGCCCGGCAGTTCAACGTTTCCAAAAACGAAGATCCTGAAAAAGACGACTACGCTCCCACGCTGGAAGCCTTAAATAGCGGCGCCGTTTCCGATTTCATTCGCTCCGAATGCGAGCGAGTGGGCTTCACGCTGCCGGAAGAAGTTTCGGTGGAAAAAGGCGGCAACGACCGCTCCTGGCAGTTCACCGCCAAATCGGCGAAGCCGAACGGCAATTCAAACTTCGCATTGAAGGCCCGCGTTTGGCGGTGTATATCGTGACCACGCCCGACGACAAACTCGAAGCCGACACCGTTTGGTCGTTCGATATGATGAAGGAGCTCGGCGTTTCGCAACACAACATGTGCAGTTGCTCGGTCACCTATTGGGGCGACGTGCTCTTCGTGAACACCTCCAACGGCGTCGACGAATCGCACTTGAATAGCCCCTCGCCCAACGCGCCGAGTTTCATCGCGATGAACAAAGACACCGGCGAAGTACTCTGGACCGACAAATCGCCGGGAGTCAACATTTTGCATGGGCAATGGTCGTCGCCGACGGTCGGTCTGATTCAAGGCCAGCCGCAAGTGGTTTTCGCCGGCGGCGATGGTTGGGTTTACAGTTTCCGCGCCGACGCTGGCAAAAACGGCTCGCCGGAGCTGCTTTGGAAGTTCGATGCCAATCCTAAGGAATCGAAATGGGTTCTGGGCGGCCGCGGCACGCGCAACAATATCATCGCCACTCCCGTGATTCACGATGGGCTGGTGTACGTGGCCGTGGGGCAAGACCCGGAACATGGCGAAGGCGTGGGGCACTTGTGGTGCATCAACCCGACCAAAAAGGGCGACGTCAGCCCGCAGTTGGCCGTTCACGTGAAAGACCGCACGCAGGTCATCGCGCCGCGGCGTTTGCAGGCCGTCGAGCCGGAAAAAGGCGAAGTCGCGATCGATAATCCCAACTCGGCCGTGATCTGGCATTATTCTGAATTCGACCAGAACGGCGATGGCGAAATCGACTTCGAGGAACAAATGCACCGCAGTTGCGGCACCGTGGCCATTAAGAACGATCTCCTCTACATTGCCGATTTCAGCGGCCTGTTTCACTGCCTCGACGCCAAGTCGGGCAAGGTCCATTGGACCTACGACATGCTCGGCCAGGCTTGGGGTTCGCCCTTGATCGTGGAGAATCACGTTTACATTGGCGACGAAGATGGCGATGTTTCGGTATTCGAACTCACGGCGGAGCCGCACGAGCCGATTTCCGAAATCAGCATGGGCAATTCGGTGTATAGCACGCCGATTGTCGCCAACAACGTGCTTTACATCGGCAATCGCACGCACCTGTTCGCGATCGAGAGTCCCAAAAAATAGGGCGGATTGTTGGAAACTCTTTTCTCATTCAAAAAGCCCAAGTTCAAAAAGCCCGGCATCTCCAAGATGCCGGGCTTTTGCGGTTCAACCTCGCCCGGTTATAAATGGCGATCTTTTTCGTTTAACGGCAAGCCGAAGGCGACTGTGTTTTTATGTCTTGCTCGAACGCGCTGGCGCGAAACACAGTCGCCTTCGGCTTGCCGTTAAACGATCCATTGGCAACCGTACGAAGCATCATCAAAAGGCAATTCTTAATATGACCAAACGCGTTCTCACTGTCGGCAATTGCAACTTCGATAACTCCACGCTGGCCGAACTCTTGAAAAAAGATTTTCAGGCCGACATGGACACCGCCCACGCCCAAGCCGAAGCGATGGAGAAAATCGGCGGCAACGAATATGCCTTGGTGATCGTCAACCGTGTGTTCGACCGCAACGGCGACGAAGGCTTGGCGTTGGTCAAGGCGATCAAAAACGACGCCGCGCTCGCCGCCACGCCGGTCATGTTGCTGAGCAACTACGCAACAGCGCAAGAGCAGGCGGCAACCGCCGGCGCGGAGCCAGGGTTCGGCAAGTCGGAGCTTCAGGCGTCGGAAACTCGCGAAAAACTAGCCGCCTTTCTGGCGGATTGACCTCTCTCGAAACGCGGGTCGGGTCGAAAGGCCTGCCCGCGCCAGCGCCGCTCAAAAAGCCCGGCATTTTGAAAATGCCGGGCTTTTAAAATGTGCTGCGTCGGGCATGGGAGCGGGGGGTTGACATGAAACTTATATAACCTCATTATAAATGTAGTTCGGTCTGCTTCCTATCTGTTGCCGGGAGTTTGCCTAGTGAACCCGAAAATTGCTCAAAAACCTTCGCACGAACGCCAACGGAACGAAGAACTCGTGATCGGCACGCTGCATGCCCGCCAGCCGTTGTCGCGACGCGGCGTGGCGCAGCACACCGGCATCAGCTACCCGACCGTCTCGAAAATATTGGCCGACTTGGTCGCCACCAAAGTGGTCGACGAACAAGACGACCAATACTCCGGTTTCGGCCGGCCGGCGAAAGTCTATCGTCTGGCCGATGAAAATCGTTCGGTATTGGGGCTCGTGATCGGGCCGGCGCATTGCGAGTTGGTGGTCGCCAGTTGCGATGGCCATATCCGCGACGACTCCACCTGCCGGTTCCGCACGCCGCGCCGTTTTTCCACGCTGGTCCGCACGATTGCCGAACGCGTTGAACATCTTGCCGGCGGCGTCGAAGGCAAGCTGATGGGGCTCGGCGCGACCATTCCGGGGCAGATCGACCGTGAAAGCCAAAAGATCGTCACCTGCCCCAACATGCATCAGGTGGAAGGCAAACAGATCGGCGCGGAACTCAAACGCGCATTGAATATTCCCACCGCCGTTGTGCAGTGCATGCAAGGGCTTTACCTGGCCGAGCGGATGTTCGGCGAGGCCCAAACCCTGAACGATTTCGTGCTGTTGAATTACTACGGCGGGTTGGGGGTTGCGGTTTGTGTCGAGGGGCGGTTGCTTACCGGCGTCAGCGGATTGGCGGGTGAGTTTGGGCATACCACGGTCGATGTGAACGGCCCGGTTTGCGGCTGCGGCAACCGTGGGTGTTTGGAAACTTTCGCCACCGATAAGGTTGTGGCTGAAATCGTTTCGCGGCGTATCGGCCGCACGATCGATGTCGAGGAGCTGTTCCAGCAAGACGCCCAACAAAGGTTCGACATCGACGACATCCTGGAGCAGGCGGTCGATTATCTTGCCGTGGGTGTCGCCTCGGCCATCAATATATTTAATCCGGAAGCGGTGTTCCTGCACGGGCGGTTCCTGCATTTACGTGAGACGCTTTGCGACCGGCTTCGCCAGCAAGTGCGTCGCCGGGCTTTGGCTGCATCGTTTGAGCGGTGCCGGATCGTTCCGGTGGCGCAGCGTGTGCAGGAGTCGGAGCGGGTTGGCGCCGTGGCGGCAATCTTGCACCAATTAACGGTTGGCCGGCGGGCGCAGGAGTTGGCCGATGTTTGAGAATGCAAGCCAAGAAGTTATTACCGGGGCTGGAATGAAAAAGAACCTGCTGATTGCCGCGTGTTGTTTTTTATCGGCGGTAGTGAACCTGCTGGTCGCTGTTCCCTTGCGGGCCCAAGAGCCGCCCGCAGCGCTCACTGCTTCGGAGGAGCAGTTCTTCGAGAACGACGTTCGGCCTTTGCTGGCGGCGCATTGTTGGAAATGCCACGGTCCCAAAAAAGTGGAGGGCGGACTGCGGCTTGACTCTCTCGGAGCGGCCCGGCAAGGCGGCGATTCGGGCCCGGCGGTTGTCGGGGGCGACATTGCGGAAAGCCTGCTCGTGGAGGCGATCGAGTACGAGAGTTTCGAAATGCCGCCCGATGGCCAACTGAAGAAGGCGGAAATCGCAATCTTGAAACGCTGGATCAGCATCGGGGCGCCATGGCCGTTGTCTGATAACGTGGCGAAAACAGCGCACGGCAAGTCGGGAAAAAGCGAAAAGCGAATCGCGATCCGGCAAGCGGCGGACCAGCACTGGGCGTTTCAGCCGGTCGTCAAGCCGATCGTTCCGGTAGACGACTCCCAAGGCTGGGCGCGTAACGAAATTGATCGTTTCATCTGGAAGCGGCTGGCCGAAAACGAACTGCGGCCATCGCCGCGAGCCGATCGCACCACGCTCATGCGGCGCGTTTACTTCGACCTGATCGGCATGCCGCCAACACCCAAAGAAGCCCAGCGTTTTCTCTCCGACGATTCCGAGCAGGCCTTCGCGAACCTTGTCGACCGCTTGCTGGAAGATCCGCGTTACGGCGAACGCTGGGGCCGGCATTGGCTCGATGTCGCTCGTTATGCAGACTCCAAGGGGGCGATCTTCGGCGAGCCGCGAGATTACCCCTACGCCTACACCTACCGCGACTATGTCATTTCCGCTTTCAATCACGACCTGCCGTTCGATCAGTTCCTCCGCGAGCAGATTGCGGCCGACCAACTCACCTCCCGTATGGACGATCCGTCGCTGGCGGCGCTCGGTTTTCTCACGGTTCATCGCCGCGCGAATGGCGGCGCCCAAGAGGCCCAGTGGGTCGATCGGGTCGATACCGTGACTCGCGGCCTGCTCGGTTTAACCGTGGCCTGCGCCCGTTGCCATGACCACAAATACGATCCCATTCCGACGGCCGATTTCTATTCGTTGCTGGGCGTTTTTGCCGGCATTGAAGAGCCGAAAGAATTGCCGATCATTGGCCAGCCGCAACCAGGTTCGCCGCTGGCTAAGGAATACCGGGCGTTTGTGATCGAAGAGAACCGGAAACGCCAAGAGTTTATCACGACGAACCACAAAAAAATTCTCAAACAGTTCCGTGGCGATATCGGAAAATATTTGCTGGCGGTGCATGACGGCCGCGAACTCGACGACGAAAAAATCGGTGTTCTCGCTGGACGGCGCAAATTGAACCCGCTCGTCGTGCTGCGTTGGAAAACGTTCTTGGAAAGTCGTTCAGACGATGACGTGTTTGCCGCGTGGCGTGCGTTCGCCGAGATTCCTCCGGAAAAATTCTCGCAGCAAGCCAGTTCGCTGGCGGAGCAAATTGCCTCCAATAATTTGCCCGGGCAAACGATCAATCCGCTCGTGGCGACGGCCTTTCAAAAGCCGACGGGCCAAAAGCTGAAACAAAAGCAGAAGATAACGTCTCTCCAGGACGTCGCCGAAATCTATCAAAACCTGTTCGATGCGATTGACGCCCAGTGGCGAAAGCAGAAGAAATCCGCCGCCGAGAACGCGCCAGCAACAAAGTTCAACGACCCGCAACGCGAACAGTTACGGCTGTGCCTTTACGGCGCCGACGCGCCCGGCGTCATGCCGGCGGGCAATTTCAAAATGCTGAACCGGCAGGCGTATCTGCGGCTGCTCAATGTGGAAGCCGATCGAAAACTTCGTTTGGCGTTGCATCCCGGTTCGCCGCGCCGGGCGATGGTGGTGCATGACACCACGAAGCCCTACCAGCCGTATGTGTTTTTGCGAGGCAACAAGGATCGGCGCGGTCCCGATGTGCCCCGGCGGTTTCTGGAAGTGTTGTCGGGCGCCGACCGCCAACCGTTCCAGCACGGCTCCGGCCGGCGGGAACTAGCCGATGCCATCGCCTCGCCCACGAATCCGCTCACGGCGCGTGTGATCGTGAACCGCGTTTGGCTGTGGCGTTTCGGCAAGGGGTTGGTAACCACGCCCAGCGATTTTGGCCTGCGTTCCGATCCGCCCTCGCATCCCCTACTGCTCGACTGGCTGGCGGCCACGTTCGTGGAAGACGGTTGGTCGATCAAGACGTTGCACCGGCGTATTGCGAATTCGGCGGCCTACCAGCAGTCGAGCCATGGCGATGCGGAAAAGTTCGCCTCCGATCCAGACAACCGATTACTCTGGCGTTACAACCGGCGGCGGGTGGATTACGAAACCATGCACGATTCCATGCTTTCAGTTTCCGGCAAGCTTGATCCCGCACATGGCGGACCGGCCGTGCAGATGATCCGCGACGCCGGCTGGGCGAAGCTCAGCAACGCGCAAAACAATTGGACGTTCAATCCTTATCGGCGGGCGGTTTACGGCGTGGTTGATCGCGATAAGCTGCCGCCGCTGCTGCTCACCTTCGACTTCGCCAGCCCCGACGAAAGCACCGCCGTTCGCGATATCACGACGGCGCCCACGCAGAGTTTGTATTTGCTGAACAACGCCTTTGTCATGGAATTGGCGGCGGCGATGATCAAACGCCACGACGTTAGCAAACTTCGCGACCCCGCCCGTCGGATCCAACGCATTTACGAGTTGGCTTTTAATCGGCCGCCGAGCAAAGGCGAACTGGCCGCCGGTTTGCGATTCATAGCGGCCGGCGCCCGCAGCGAACCGTCGGCGGTTTCCATCGCTTCCGCCGCTGTTTCGCCCTGGAAGTTCGGCTACGCCGTCTACGATTCGAAGCAAGGTTCGCATGAACTTTCGGTGATCAAGCCGTTTCCCTTTCAAGGGCCGTCGGTCATGCAGGGCGGCGCGGCGTATCCTGACAAAAAAGGTTTCGGCTGGCTCAGGCTGACGCCGAAAGGCGGCCATGCGGCGGGCGGCGGGCGCTGCCTGGTGCGCCGTTGGACAAGCCCGATTGCTGGAACGGTGACTATCGGCGGCGTGCTCAAACATAATGCGGAACAAGGCGATGGCGTGCAAGCCACGATTTACGGCCCCGCCGGCCGCTTGGGGCAATGGTCGGCGCACAACGGCGCGGCCGATGCCAAAGTCGCTCAAGTAAAAGTGCAAGTCGGCGACACGCTCGACTTTGTGATCGACGAAAAAGGCGATGGCGGCTATGACGGATTTTCCTGGGCGCCGGTCGTCCGGGAAACGCTCGCCGGAGGCGGCATGACCGGCGGCGGAAAAGTGTGGAGGTCGAGCGATGCTTTTCCGAAACCTCGTGTGAAAAAACAGCCGGCTAGTTACGACGCCTGGGAGCGCTACGCGCAGGTGTTGTTGATGTCGAACGAGTTTGTGTTCGTGGAGTGAATCGAACGCCGCTCCCAATAACGAAAGCCAGAAAACATGACCAACCCCGCATCCGCCGGAACACCGCTCCCCTCGCCCCGCGACCGGCGGCAGTTCTTGCAACACGCCGGCGCCGGGTTTGGCGCACTCGCCTTGAACGCCATGTTGGGCGAGGAAACGCGCGCCGCTGCGCCGCGTTCTCCGCTCTCGCCCAAGCAGCCGCACTTCGCCGCCCAGGCCAAGCATGTGGTGCATTTGTTCATGAACGGCGGGCCCAGCCAGGTCGATACGTTCGACCCCAAACCGCTGCTCGATCAGTTCGATGGCAAAACGCTGCCACTGCATTATAAAACCGAACGCAAAACGGGCGTGGGCTACAAATCGCCGTTTCAGTTCAAGAAATACGGCCAAAGCGGGATCGAGGTCAGTGAACTGTTTTCCAAGACAGCCGCGTTTATTGACGACATCTGCGTGGTGCGGTCGATGCACTGCGCGGTTCCGAATCATCCGCCTTCGACGCTCGAAATCATGTGCGGCGACCCGATTCAATCGCGGCCCAGCATGGGCGCCTGGATCGTTTACGGCTTGGGAACCGAAAACCAAAATCTGCCCGGCTTCATTTCGATGTGCCCCAGCGGCTACCCCGGCCGATTTGGCCCTCGCTATTGGGGCTCGTCGTTCCTGCCCGGCACGTTCCAAGGCCAATACATCAACAGCGAATACACGCGCATCGAACAGTTGATCGAAAATATTCGCAACAGCCGCGTCACGCGCCAAGAACAACAGCAGCAACTCGATTTACTCCACGCCCTGCATGAAGAACACGCCCGCCGCGTACACGACGACGGCCCCTTGGAATCGAGAATGCAATCGTTCGACTTGGCCTTTCGCATGCAGATGGAAGCCACCGACGCCTTCGATGTTGCGCGCGAGCCGAAACACATTCGGCAACTGTACGGCGATACGGTTTACGGACGTCAGTTGTTGATCACAAGGCGTCTGATCGAACGCGGCGTGCGCAGTATTCAAACTTGGTCGGGCAAGGGCATTCCCTGGGACCACCACGACGACATCATGCTGCACCGCGTGGAAGCCGAGAAGTGGGATCAGCCGATCGCGGCTTTCCTGCAAGACCTCAAGCAACGCGGACTGCTGGACGAAACGCTGGTGCTTTGGAGCGGTGAGTTTGGCCGCACGCCGAGCGTGGAACTGCCGGCGCCGGGCACCAACAAGGGGCTCGGCAAGGGCCGCGACCACAACAACCACGGTTTCTCGATCTGGATGGCGGGCGGCGGCGTCAAGGGTGGGCATGTGCATGGCGCCACCGACGACTTCGGTTTCAAGGCGGTCGAAAACCGTGTCAGCATCAACGACCTGCACGCCACCATTCTGCACCTGCTGGGGCTCGACCACAAAAAACTAACGTATCGCTACTCCGGCCGCGACTTCCGCCTCACCGATGTCGGTGGAAACGTGGTCCAACAGATTCTCGCCTGAGGAGTGAGCTCCGCCGTACGCCAGACATACCGTCCTTCCCGCGCGGCGCCGTCATTCCCGCGCAGGCGGGAATCCAGCCGGTCGCGCACATCACTGGCTTCCCGCCTGCGCGGGAATGACGGGAATAGATCTTGGACCTGTCCAGGAATCGAAGTTGCCAAAGGGCGGCTTCTATCCGCGATAATTTTCGTGGCATTCATCGCAGGCTTGTCCGATGGCGCCAACCGCCTTGGACGCCGCCTCTTGATCGCCGGTTTTTACCGCACTGATGATTTCCAGGGCGGCGGCTTTCATTTTCGTGCAAAAGGCGGCGTAGTCTTCGTCGTCGCCATCCTCCATGCCCTCCTTGACCAACACTTCCGAGATGGCGGCCAGAAGCTCCGCCTCATGCGTAAGCTCCTCGGCCTTGTTTTTGAATTCGCCGGCGCTGGCGGTCCAGGGCATGAGCCGCTCTTGCTGGGAGATTTCCAAGTGCTTCATTAACGGCGCCCGATCACAAACCTGCGACCAATCGGCGGCTGCTTCGCCGGCTTCGCCGGAGAGCGCATTTCCGCCGACCAAATCGGTCAGGTCATCACGGCGCATTTTCGCTTCCTTGTAAACTTGCGGCGTGCCAACTTTCGCATTGGCGGCGGTGCGAGCGAAAAGATCTCTCGCGATCGGCCCCTGTTTTTTCCAGCGAACATCGCCATCGTATTCGCCCACAATGGAAAACAGCATGGCAAGCAGGGAAAAATCTCGCCGGGCGTCTCGATAGCCTTTGCCAGCGAAGACCGTCGGCGTGGTGATGCTCTTATCGAGTTTAAGTTTGAGTGATTTTATTTCGTCTTCGAGCGTGGCCGCCGAAATCAGTTTCGACCAGGCAAAAACGCCGCCGCCCGCCGCCTCGCCGTTCGATGCGGTTGCCGAACCGCCGCCCGCCGACGCCGTTGCCCTGGCGGCTGGTTGCCGTCCAAAACTTGCGGGTCGGGAACCAATCAGGGCATCGTCGAAAACATTATCAAAAAATATTCTGGCGTAATCGTCTTTATTCCATTTGGGATGCGCCACGCGGCGCAAGCGAGCCTTTCGCCCCTGCGCTGCAGCGCGCCCCGGCGACAAAGGGTGCAAGCCGCCTCCCAAAACGAAGAACAGAGCGATGGCCCAAAGCGCGCGGTATTGGCGGTTCGACATGAAGTATCCTCGACTGGTTTCCGGCGGGCAGGCGATTCGCTCCGCCTCAAACGCTCATACTTGATTATCGTTTGTAGATGCCGAATCGACAAGTGTTTTCAGGTGCATTACATGCAACGCCGAAACCGCACCGCCGCCAATCGCCTTAGCATCGTGCGGAAAGTAAGTGACGGGAATCCATCGCACCGTCGTTCCCGCGCAGGCGGGAATCCAGCCGACTTGCGTACATCGCTGGATTCCCGCCTGCGCGGGAATGACGACAGTAATTTCCCGCACGATGTTTACCGAGAAATTCCGTATTCCTCGATTTTTCGGTACAGTGTCGCGCGGCCGATGCCCAGCAGTTTGGCGGCTTCGGGAACGTTGTTGCCGGTGCGTTTGAGCGACTCTTGAATGAGTTTGCGCTCCCAATCGTCGATGCGGAGCGAATCGAGCACGGGTCCGCCGACATCGCGCAGACCAATATCGTCGGCCTGGATAACGTCGTCGTCGGCCATCACGACGGCGCTATCCAATACATTGCGCAACTGGCGGACATTGCCGGGCCAGGCATAGGCGAGCAGTTTTTGTCGCGCGGCGTTGGTGAGTTCCAATGTCGGGCGGCCTTGCTGCTGCTTGAAATGCCGGATAAAAAAATCGAGCAGCAGGGAAATATCGGCGCCGCGCTCGCGCAGCGGCGGGATGTACAGTTCAAACACGCTCAGGCGATAGTAAAGATCTTCCCGAAACTTTTTTTCCTGCACGACTTCGCGCAGGTCGCGATTGGTGGCGGCGATCACGCGCACATCGACCGTCAGCTCCTTGGTTCCGCCGACCGGTAGAAAAGGGTGCCCTTCGAGAATGCGCAGCAGTTTGGCTTGCCCTTCGAGCGTCATTTCGCCAACTTCATCGAGAAACAGCGTGCCGGAATCAGCCTGTTGGAACCAGCCGATGTGGTCGGCGTCGGCGCCGGTGAAGGCGCCTTTCTTATGACCGAAAAGTTGGCTTTCCATGAGTTCCGCCGGAATCGCGGCGCAGTTGACCGAAAGCATGGGCCGATCAGCGCGAGCGCCGGCGCGGTGCAGCGCGCCGGCGACAAGCTCCTTACCTGTTCCGCTCTCGCCCCGCACCAAAACACAGCCAGTCGCGGTGGCGATGCGCGCTATGTTGTCTTTGAGTTTTTGCATCGGCTCGCTCTCGCCGAGCAGTTCGTCGAACGCGGCGCTTTTGTCGACCAGACGTTGGTGGTCGGCTTCGAGCGTCGCTTGGCGGCGGGCCCGCATCAGGGCGGCGGCGAGCAATTTCGCCAACGCAATGGCGAGATCCAAGTCGTGCGGTTGGAATCGGCCTTTCGCCAGATACACATGCAGTGCTCCGATCGCTAGATCGTCTACGATCAAAGGCGCACAGATGGCGTCGGAGAAGTGGGGCAAACTTTCCGCGGCGTCTGTTGCTTGCTCATTCGCGACCCAAACGGCGCGTTTTTTTCGGTAGACCAGATCTGTCAACGATTCGCTCAGCGACGCGGCGGCCCGCGCGCTGCTGGGTATCACGACCTTGGGTTTGAGTTGCCCTTCGTCGCTGGCCCACAAAAAACCGGCCACCGAGGCGGACGTTTTTTCGTAGAGCAATTCCAGCGACCGCCGCGCGACATCGTCGGGGTCGGAACAGGAAAATAATTGAATGGCGAGGTCGTACAAGGCGCCAACATTCTTGGCCTCGCGAGCATCGTTCTCCGAGGGCTGGAACGGCGCCCACTCTTCAGGGTTGACGATGCGAACGATGGTTTGGGTGACGTTCGCATTGGCGTTTGGAAGCGCTTCGGTCTCGCAAAACTGAAACTGCGTCGAACCGAGCCGCACGACAACGCCATCGACCAACAGCGCCTCGTCGACCTTTTGGTTGTTGACATACGACCCGTTGCGGCTGTCGGCGTCGACCAACCACCAGGCGTGGTCTCGTTGCGCAATGGTGGCATGCACTCGCGAACAGAGCGGGTCGGCGAGAACGACGTGGCAGTCGGTCCCTCGGCCGATGTGGTTTTCTCGCGACCCGTCGAGGAGAAAATGAGCCCCCACGCGGGGGCCGACGATCATGGTTAAATAGTGATTCACGTTTTTTTTGCAGAGCTTTATGGGGGAACGCAACACGGGGCGAATAATGCATTGTAATGCGTCGCATCGAAAAAGTGGCGAACCGCGAGGAAATCGGGCCGTTGAGAACAAATAGCGGAAAACGCCGTTGCGATCCGAATAACCGGCATATTCCCTCAACTTTGCGCGCCCGCCTCCCCGATGAAACGATTAGACGTACTTGGCCCGAGTTCCTGGGCCGCTTTGCTAGCAAGACGGGCGATAAAAAACGCGAGTTGGGGTAGATCGGATGAAAAATCGGGCGAGGCAAGACGGAGCACCAAGAGACCGGACGACACGCTCTGGCGCTGCGCGAAACGGCGCTGTTTCAGGGCTTCTTTTGGTTGGTATGTTCGTGGCGCCCGCCATCGCGGCGGAGGCCGGTGGTGGTGCGGCCCCCAAAAGCCGATCTCTCTCGCGGTCGAAGCCTGCGAGCGCGGCCGAAGAGATAATCGCCGCGCCGACCAAAGCTGGTGGGGAGCGTCAGGCATCGGGCGACAAGCGTTCGGTCGTAGGGCGTCCAGCACGGGCGCGGCGGTCTCCGGTGACGGACTCCCCGGCTGCTATTTCAAAAAATTCCGGCTCGAAGAATACCGACAGAGTTTTTCGAAACGTGACGCCGCCGATGGGTCCTGTCCAATTCGACTCCACAATCCACCCGGCGGAGCCGCCGCGGCGATCGCTGGGGCGATTCATTCCGAAATGGAAATGGAAATTGCCATTTGGATCGAAATCGAAAGAGACCGCGAAAAAAGGCGTTATCGTAATGCCGGCGGCGAAACAGGCCGCGAGTTCGAACGCAAAACGGCAACCGAATCGCTCCCACGCTGGACTATTGTCGTCGGGCTTTAAGCTGCCCTTCTCCCGCGGTTCCGCTTCGCCCGCCCAAGAACAAGAAGCGACGCCCCAAAAAATCGTTCGACGAGAAACAGTCGCGCCGCCGACATTTGACCGACTAAAACACGTAACAAGTGAAGCCCAGGCGAGTTCGGCGGCGCATCTCGGCAAAAACACCGACGACGAAACTGCGACGAGCAAGAAAATGGGAGGATTTTTTTCTCGCTGGAAGTTACCGTTCTTTTCCAAAGCCGACGACGAACCAGCGCCGAAAACGCGCATTCCAACCGAAACGCGCATCTCCAGGAATGTCGGGCCGGCGCCGCCGGTGCGACAGCCTGTCGTTGCGTCGCACAAGGCTTCATCGCGTGCGCGAACCGTGGCGAAAACGCCGTCCAGTAAAACGCCGTCCAGTAAAACGCCGTCCAGTAAAACGCCGTCCAGTAAAGCACTATCCAGTGGTCTGCAACCCAATGCCGCGGGAAGTGCAAAACATCGCCCCAGCGGGCCTACCGCCTTGGAACGGAAAACAGCCCCACCCAGCAGGGCGACTGCGAACCGGCCGCGATCTTTGCACACGGCGCCGTTGATGACGCCGCAGATCGCGTCTCCTGATTCGCCGCAACGGCCGGTGGCGGCGGTCGCTTCGCAACGGCAAGTATCCGCGCCGGCCACAAAAAATCCGCCGGGCTCCGACTGGATTTCGATCGGCGACGACTCCAGCATCTTGCAAAAGGCGCCACTGAATATCGTCCGGCGTCAACACGTCACGCCCATGATTGCTCCCTCCAACAGCCCAGCCACCGTGGCGAGTCGCGGTGAGGATCGGGGTCTATCGCGTGAGAAAACCACGGAATTAGCGTCTACCAAGGCGATTACGCCGCCGCCAGCGCTAGTTGCGAAGTCGACCCCGAAGCGGCAACAAGACCGAGTGCATCCTATTCCGCCATCGGCGCCGGTCGAAAAGTCGGCCTCACTGGCGCCGCCCGCCTCTCCAACGAGCGCCTCTCGCGTTCTGGGAGATCTGGTCACCGCACAACGCCCGTCCAACGCGGCACCGGTAACGGTCTTGGCGCCCCCGGCGGAAAAAGTCGTTGCAGCGCCCGTGTTTGAAGAGTTCAAGGCGAAACCAATACCTCCGAAACGGGCGGCGGCGAAATTGTCGTCTTTCCCGCTGGGCGGCGAAGCTCCGGCGAACCAGCCGTCGATTGCGGCGTTCCCGAAAACGGCCACTCCGAGCGCGGCGTTGCTCGACGTCAAGGCAACGCTTGCCGCGCGGCCGGCCGACAATATTCCTCACTCGCGTCTTTCCGGTTCGCAACCGGGGACGTCTCGCTACGCTTCGCGATCGGTGATCATCAATCGCCACGCCCAAACGAATCCGCATGTGGCCGAACCGGCGTATTTGTCGACCCCGTCAATTTCCGTGGGGGTTCGCATGAGCAAGACGCTTCCGATGCAGCGGGGCGTGGCCAAGGCATTGGCGGCCGACACCTCGATCTGCGAAGTGGTTTTGTTCTCTCCGAAGCATGTGTCGATCGTGGGCAAGAGCCAAGGCGATACCGTCGTGACCCTTTGGTTCGACGACCAAAGCAAGGCGCCGGCGAGCTACGCTATCCACGTTGGCGGGGAAGCCTCCTCTACCGAACTCTCGAAGCCGTTGCTCAAACTCCAAGGATTGGTCAGGGAGCTCTTCCCCAAGAGTCGGGTTTCGCTCCGGCGGGAGCAGGGCAAACTGGTGGTTCGCGGCAACGCCCCGAGCATATTGGAAGCGGGGCAAATCATCTCGATGATACGTCAAACCGGGCTCGATCCCGTCATCGTCAACGAGATGCAGTTCCAGCCATGAGGTCGAATACGGCCCCTGACTGAGCCTCCCCGAAGAAGGCCAAGGTTACCGACTCTAAGGACCTGTCCCGAATTTACATACGGAGTTAAAAGCCCGGCATTTTCAAAATGCCGGGCTTTTGGTCGACCGAGAAAAATGTGGTTGGTAAATTCTCATCCGCCGCTCGCCTTACATAACTCCTACCGCGCCGCCCGCAACGCCGCGGTGAGTTGGTCGAGCATCGCGCGAGTGTGGCCATGGGTCACACAGACGCGGAGCAGCGACTCTCCCCTTGGCACGGAAGGCGGACGAATCGCGGGTGCGAGAATACCATGCGTTCGCAGCGTGTCCGAAAGTTCGACCGCCTGGCGAGGATCTCCGATCAAGATCGGCACAATTTGCGACCGCGATGCACCCAGCCGCCAGCCGTCTTGTTGGAGCCGACTGCGCAGTTCGCCGGCGCGCTGGAGCAACGCCTGGCGTCGTTCCGGTTGCGATTGCACAATCTGCAAATTCATCAGCGTTACGGCGGCCACGGCGTCGGGCTGCGCGGTGGAAAACACATACGACCTAGCCCGGTTGGCTATCCAATCGATCAACACTTGCGGCCCCGCGACAAAACCTCCCACCGAACCGATTGCCTTGCTCAACGTGCCGACTTTCACATCAACACAATCTTGCACGCCGCACTGCTCCGCCCAGCCCCGCCCCTGAACGCCAAATACGCCGGTGGCGTGGGCTTCGTCCACCAGCAGCATGGCTTCATACTGCTTTGCGAGCTCGGTAATTTCGGCCAGCGGCGCGACATCGCCGCCCATGCTGAAGAGGGAATCGGTCACGATCATGCGCCGCCGGGAAGGCCGACTCGCGCGGAGTAATTCACTCAAATGCCGGGCGTCGGCGTGCCGGTAAACTTGCACGTCAGCGCCCGCCAGACGGCAGCCGTCGATAATGCTGGCATGGTTGTGGGCGTCGCTGAAGATCGTATCTTCTCGGCCGGCGAGCGCCGTGATAGCGCCAACATTCGCCGCGTAACCCGACCCAAACAGGAGG
>JAJRWU010000041.1 GCA_024276655.1 Planctomycetota bacterium | reverse complement strand
CGTCCCCTGATTTGATCGCTAGTTGCCATCCTTGGCTCCTTACTTTATCCAGCTTTACGGAAATATGACCCAACACACCCAAAAAACACAGCCCCAACCTAACCTAAACAACGCCCGCGCGCAAAGTGCGACTTGCACCCTGAGTCAAGGAGTAGAATTCCCAAATATTGCTTCAAAGTATACCTTATGGGGCCTGAAGTTACATTTTTACTTGCTCCCAGGCCCCCTTCGGTAGGTAATGGAATCGCTTAGCACCGCTCGATAAATAACGGTCGCATTTGTGTAGCCATCGTCGCCAGACGGTGGGTGAGCGGTCTGTTGTTTATACATAAGTCATTGGACAACCCGCCAAATTTTTTCACCCGGGACGCGAGTGTGCGCCGCCGTTTGAAGCGGGCAAGAGTTCGTTACAAGCCGGAGGCTTGGCAGCCATTAGCCGGCGGTCAGCGCAGCGCCACCGCCGGTTTCAGCCGCGCAATAACTCCCGCATCCCGGCGGGATGCGAGGATGCAGCGGTCGAAACGGCGGCCATCGGCGGCGTCCCATTGCCAGAGCGCCGCTGGCATCCCTCCTGGATGCGGCGTTTCCGCGTTTCGATCCTCCGGTGGTGTTCGCTGCGCTCGACCACCGGCTAATGGCTTTTATCCCGCCGGGATAGGTTTTCAGGCGAACGCCGCCGCTTGAAGGACCTGCGGATCCGACGCCGAAAAAACTTATGTATAAACAACTGAGGCGGGAACCCAGTTGATGTACGCAAACCGGCTGGGTTCTCGCCTAGCGACGCGAAGCGGCGGGACGCGCGCCAATTTGAGACGTCTTCGCTAGGAAGTTATCGACCTGCGCCGCTTCCTTGAGGCGGTCGAACTCCTTGGCCATCGCGACGCGAATCTTTTTCTCGTGGATGTCCTTGAAAATTTCATCGCGCACGGCGTTAAAATCGGTCACGACAGGTTTGGTGCGGCCGATGCATCGCATGATGATGCTGGTTTTCTCGATATTGAGAATGCTCGAAAGTTCGCCGGGCTTGAGCCGGAAGGCCTCTCGCTCCAGCACGGGTTGACCGCCGTGCTTACGAATGGGCGGCACGTGCCCGGAGTTCGCTTTCGACGAAGGCTCAATGGAATATTGCTCCGCGAGTTCCGAAAAAAACTGGTCGGTGGGGTTCGACCGAGCCATTTCCCAAACTTTCTGTGCTTGACGTTGGTCGTTCAACACGATCGCCAGTATTTCCACGCGCTCGCCGAAATTCGCGGTAAATCCTTTTTGTAAGTCTTCGTCCGTGATTTGTATGTCGCCGCCGACGAGCTTTTTCAAGGCGGCGGTCGGCCAGACTGCGTCGCGAATGTAAAGCTCCACGGTGGCGCCTTCTTCCTGCGTCACTTTACTGAGCCACGCCTCGACATCGGGCGATCCATCTTTTTTCAGAAAGCCGTAGGTTTCGGCGGCGCGAACGGTTTCGCTGTCAATATCTTCGCTGGCGACTTGTAAACGACGGCGGCGAAGTTCCTGGATCAAAATTTTCCGATTGATTTCGCCTTCGAGTACGTCCTGGCCATGCCGCGTGAGGCATTCCTCGGCCAACTGACGAATGGTTATTTTTCGACCGTTGATTGTCGCCGCAACGCCCGGCGATTTCACGCGTAATTTTGGATCGTTGTAGATATTCACCACCTTGGATTTTTTCTGCATTGCGAGGAGTATTTTGGTGGCCGCGGCGCGCAGTTTGTGCTCACGAATTTCACTTCGTAAATTATTTTCCTCGGCTTCGCGATACTTCGCCGGAAGAAGATCAGCCGGCAAATGTTTTTCGCATTTCAGAATGATGTACTGGTTGGCCACGAACAACACCGGTGAGATATCGCCGGGATTCATCTTGAAGACGGTGTCTTCCAAATCTTTTTCGCCCATATGGCGGCGAATCGGCGGAATCAGGCCGCGCGCACTGGCGCTGTTGGGGTCTTCCGAAAAATCTTTCGCCAGAGCGCCGAAGCCGGCAGGATCCGCCAACGCTTTTTGCCGCAGTTGTTCGGCCTTTTTCTCGGAGCTAACAGCAATCATCCGCACGCCAACGCGCGGGCCGTGCTTGATTTCGAAGGCGCGGTCCAGTTCCGCCTGACTAACCTGAATGCTCTTCGCCGCGATGCGGCGCATGGCCAACTTCGGCCAAATAATGTCGCTTCGGTACTGCTCGATATTTTGGTTGCGTTCGGTTTCCAGTAATTTCAGCCAGCGATCGACCGGCAGGCCGAAACTTTTGGCGAACCGCTAGATTCCAGCGTCGACATCGGCTTCCGTGATCACGATGCCGCGCTCCTGGCAGGCCTGCAAAATGAGATGTTTGTTGATCACATTTTCAGCCACGTCGCCCCCGTAACGCAGCAGGCATTCGTTCGCCAATTCCTGGCGGCTGATCGGTTCGCCGTTGACAACCGCCGCGATTTTCATCGCCGGCTGCGGCAGAGGACCGGCCACTTTCGTGGTTTGGCCCTGAACCGGCGACGTCAAAAAAAGGGGGAACGCTGCTAGCATGATGCGGCGGCCATGTATTTTGGCGCCGGCGGCCACGCGGTTCAGAATCTCGAAGCATCCATTCCCCAACATTCCAATTCTCCTTGCTGGTATTACATCGGACCGCCGCTTGGCGCGGCGCTCGACGCGCAATATTTTCGATAGGCGGCGGAGTATAGAAACGATGCCTCGGCCGCGTCAAGATGTTTTCGCGAAAATCGAAATCGTGAATTCACGAGGGAAATCGTGCCGGAGCAAAACCGAATTCGCAGGTTTGGAAGTGCGCGAATCAAAAAAACGCTCAAGGGTACACGCCAACGGTTCGCAAGCACGCTGAGGCGTACACTCCAGGGACGCTATTGGCGTTTGTCGTCGGGTCCAAACCGGCCGCGATATTCCTCCACCGGGTATTTTAGGGCGTTCTTTTTCATTTTATCTCGGAGGAGCGTCGCTAGGTCGAGATCGAGTTCGTTGGCAATCGCGATGGCGTAGCTCAGCACGTCGGCCAGTTCCTCGCCCACGGCGGCAAGTTTTTCGGCGTCTTCTCCAAGGGCGCGCGAGGCGTCGGTGGTCAGCCACTGGAAATGCTCCATCAGCTCGGCGGCTTCAATGGCGAGCGCCATACTGAGATTTTTGGGCGCGTGAAATTGCTCCCAATCGCGGGCCTGTACGAACTGCCGCACCACTTCGCGCAACTCGTGGACCGTCGTGGAATGATCGTTCATAGGCCTGACTATAACGATTTCTCAGGCGCTGAGCGCCTGGTCGAGATCTTGTTCCAGATCTTCGGCGGCTTCGAGCCCGACCGAGAGCCGAATGAGCCCATCGACAATGCCGTGGGCGGCGCGGTCTTGGGCGTCGTAACTGGCGTGGGACATCGAAGCGGGTTGTTCGATCAACGATTCCACCGCGCCCAAACTCACCGCCAATTGAAACAGCCGCGTGCTTTCGGCCACGCGTTTGGCTTTGGCGTAGTCGCCCTTGACTTCAAAGCTGAGCATGGCGCCGAAGCCGCCTCGCATTTGACGCTTGGCAATGGCGTGTCCCCCATGGCTTGCCAAACCGGGATACAGCACGCGCGAAACACGGTCGTCGGCTGCGAGGAATTTCGCCAACCGGTCGGCGGTGCGGCACTGTTCGCGAACGCGAAGCTCCAATGTTTTTAGGCCCCGCGAAGTGAGGAATGCATCCCAGGCGGACATCACGGCGCCGGTCGCATTCTGGATGAAATACAGCCGGTCGAGAATTTCTTGATCTCGCACGATCAGCGCGCCGCCCAGCGAATCGCTGTGGCCCGCCAGATACTTCGTGGCGGAATGCATGACGATGTCCACCCCCAGCTCCAGAGGACGCGTGAGCACCGGCGTGGCGAAGGTGTTGTCGACGCCGAGCAATATCCCGCGACGTTTCGCCAGTTCGGCGCAGGCCGCCAAATCGGTAATGCTCATCAAGGGGTTGCCGGGCGTTTCCAGCCACAAAAACTTGGTGTTGGGTTGAATGGCGGCTTCCAGTTGGGCCACATCGTGACTGGGCGCCAAGCTAACAGCAACGCCGGCCCGCGTGGCGATTTTGTGAAACAGACGATACGCCCCGCCATAAATATCGGACCCGGCCACGATGTGATCGCCGCTCTGGAGCAGCATCGTCACGCAATGAATCGCGGCCATGCCGGAGCTAAACGCCAAGCCGCCCACGCCGCCTTCCAGGGAAGTCAGCGTCTGTTCGAGATTCTTGCGGGTGGGATTTCCGCTGCGGGAATAATCGAATTCACCCCATTCGCCGGCGCCAGGTTGCACGTACGTGCTGGCTACATGAATCGGCGGCACGACAGCGCCGGTTTGGGCGTCGCGCTCGTTGCCAATGTGTATCGCCCGTGTGCGAAATTTCCAGTTGGTCATGACGATTTTTCCGCCGTTATACCGTTCGCGAATGAAGATGGCGAATTTTCTTGTTGGACGGCAATCCGTGGGCGTCGAAAAACGCAGCCGCCTTCGGCTTGCCGTTAAACGAACCATTCTCGTAGCCGTTCATGGTCGCAAGGGAAATTGCGACCGATGACAATATATCCGATGGCAAATAAACCATTTTAACCCATTGCCGGTTGCGAAGAAGGGAAACGCAGAGGTCGCAAAGAGGCAGAGGGCCGCAGAGACGAAATGAAAGAAAATCAAATCTCGACGATACTCATTACTCATCGGCCTCGCCAAATTGAATAACATCGCCACCTTATCCCGGGATGCCTGGAAGTTTTCCTCTGCGGCCCTCTGCCTCTTTGCGTTCTCCGCGTTGAAATATTCACATGGAAACCGCCGAGCAATGTCAAAAGTTCCGCCGACGGCATGTGGAAATACGACAACAATCTATCCATGGTTCAAAATCCATGCACGGTAACCCATTCTCCAACCGCGCGAAGTATACTTACTGCCCCGCCTCGAGCGCTTGTTGCAAATCATCGATCAGGTCGGCCGCGTTTTCGATCCCGCAGGCCATGCGGATCATGTTGTCGGGGATGCCGTACCGTTGGCGTTCCTCGGCGGTGCATTGGTAGTAACTCATCACCAGCGGCTGCTCGATCAACGACTCCACGCCGCCCAGGCTGGGTGCGATGCGCGCCAGTTTCGCGGCGTCAACCACATCGGCGGTGGCGCGCCAATCGGCATCCTTGATTAAAAACGTCACCAGTCCGCCAAAGCCCTTCATTGTCTGCTTGGCGATGGCGTGCTGCGGATGGCTGGGCAAACCGGGGTAATACACTTTTTCAACCCGCGAGTGGCCTTCCAGGAATTCAGCCACTGCCTGCCCATTGGCGTTATGACGGTCCATGCGCAGCTCGAAGGTTTTTAATCCTCGGGAAAGAAGATACATGTTGTGTGGTGAGTTGATGGCGCCCATCACGCCTCGCAGATTACGAACCGACTCCATTTTTTCGTTCGTACCGATAATCACGCCGGCCAAAAGATCGTTGTGGCCGCCCAGATACTTGGTGGCCGAATGGAGCACGAAGTCGACGCCGTATTCCAGAGGTTTGATGTTGTAGGGCGTGGCCAACGTGGCGTCGATGAGCGTGTCGACGCCGTGTTTTTTTCCCAAGGCGCCGAAACATTCCAGATCGATCACGCTCAGATGCGGGTTCGTGGGCGATTCACTCACCAGCATTTTCGTGCGGACGTTGATCGCGGACTCCATCGCGGCAAAATCGCCGGTGCGAACCTGATGCGTGACAACGCCGAATCGCGCCAAGTGCTTGGAGCAAAATTCACGACTGCGGTGGTAACATTCATCGAAGAACACGACTTCATCGCCGGCGCTGAGTTTCGACATCAACAGGCCGACAATCGCCGCCATGCCGCTGGAATACAGCAGCGCCTGTTCGCCGCCCTCCAACGCCGCCAACTTCTGCTCAACCACCCGCTCGCCGGGGTTGCCGTAACGGCCGTACTCCTGGCGCGGCTGGTCTTGCTCGATGTAGTCGATCACGGTTTGCGTGTCGGTGAAGGTGTAGGTCGAGGCGCAAAAGATGGGGTCGGTTATTGCGTCGCCCGGTTTTTGTCGGGCTTCTCCGGCATGAACAGCCACCGTGGACGAACCAAGGGATGAACCCGGCGAACGGCCGCGTTTATGAGAATGCATCATTGCACGCGCTCCACAAAGTGAAAATGGCGGGCGCGACTCTACAAAAAAAGCCGCGGCGCCGTCATAATGAGGTCTGCCGCAGCTTTCACGTTCAACCGATAAAATCGCCGAAAAAGGCTCTC
This sequence comes from Planctomycetota bacterium, assembly GCA_024276655.1. Lineage (GTDB taxonomy): Bacteria > Planctomycetota > Planctomycetia > Pirellulales > Pirellulaceae > SZUA-33. The sequence goes on along the minus strand of JAJRWU010000041.1, from coordinate 6,774 downwards.
TTGTTTTGGCGATGGCTCTTTAGCAGTTGAGGCTGCAAGCGGCCGCAAATCCCTAGACTTGGTGACACAAGTATACCTGCCTCGCCATCGGCCGACAACCGTTTTTCGGCGCGTATTTTGCCGGCAACGTCGTCGTAACCGGTACAGGCCGCATCGCAACCGGTGAGTTTATCTACTGCGTCGCCCTTGCTGCGGCGGAAAACGAAATCGTTCACGTGTTCTGAACTGTCGGATCGATTGTTATCGCCTTTAGGAACGGCCCCGAAATAAGCATCGAGCGGAAAATTAGTGCCGTAGCCATGCTCGCCAGAGCGTGGGATGGTTCACCGCTCACCCACCGTCTGGCGACGATGGCTACACAAATGCGCCAGTTATTTATCGAGCGGTGCTAAGTTCCCGGTTGCAGCTCAAAAAAGCCCGGCATTTTCAAAATGCCGGGCTTTTAATTCAGTGTGTAAATTCGGGACCGTTCTTTAGCCGCGCCACCACCAACGGATGCGAAATTCCGCGATGCGGTAAAAGAAAATGGCGATTCTCCTCGCACGGCGAAAAACCCCGCTATTCGGCTTGGAGGCAGAGCACCTGGCCGTCGATCGTGGTGAGGTAAATTCGCCCGCCGGCGGCGGCCATGCCGTCCCACACGGGGGCGGAAGGCAGCTTGAACTGGCCGATTTTTCGCCCATTCACCGCCGAAACGGCGTGTAGCAACGAGCCGAACTTGCCCGACATGATTTGATCTTGCCGGGCCAATTGCACTTGGATTTCGGGATCGCCTTCGGTCAGTTTTTGGAACGACGTTTCTTCATTGATGATGTCCGCCGGACCGGCAATGAACAACGTATCGCCGGCCTTGACCATGGCGCGAATGAACATCGGTTCGTCTTGCGCCCAGTGGTGTTTGACGTAGGAGTTCGGAGTGGGCGGCGCGCCTCCGCGTCCGCGTACAAAACGCAAACCCGCGCCGATTTTGCCGCTCGTAACTCGCGCGCCTTGCACCACGCCGCGGTTGTTGTTCGGCGACGCATCGGCCGCCTTGCCCTTATCGAACGAAAGAGCTAGCGCCAAGGCGTCGTTTTGTGGGGCGTCGTTCCGTGGGGCATTGCCCTGGGGCGCGGGGCGGCCATCAACTTCTTGTTGGTAACGAGTGGCTATTTCCTTTGCGGACAAGGCCCGGTGATGTATGCGCACTTCGTCGACCTTGCCGGTTAGTCCGTTGGGGCTTTGATAACTCCCCACGGCGCTGCCATCGTCGGCCCCGATTTGCAGCGCCTGCGCCGGTTGCCGCGAAACCAAGCCCGGCGATTTTCCAGAGGCGACCAACTTGCCGTTCACATACAGCCGCATCGATTTATCTTCGCTCAAGACGCCCACCACGTGAAACCACTTGCCTTGCTGTTTTTTCGCAGCGCCAATCGTGGCCAGCTTGTTGTTCGAGCGGACGGCGAACTGCGGCTTGCCCTGCCGAAGGAACAAGGCGTATCCGTCGGCGGGTCCGCCATGGGCCAGAATGACGCCGTTGGGTTTGTCGGACGTGGCCCAAGCAACGGCTGAAATCTCCTGGTTCGATGGATTCAAACTCTTCGAGTTGGCCACGTTGACAAAAGTGGCCTTGCCCTTGCCTCGCTTGTTTGGCGCCGGAGCGGGCGCCTGGGGCGCTTCTTTCGGCGCCGAGAACAGTTGGTGTTCCAGGATGGTTGTCCAACGGTAGTAGTTGGCTTTGCGGCCAAAGCCGTAAACATTGTTTTCGTCGAACACCAAAATGCGGCCCGACGGAGCGTACTTCCCAGCTTGGAAATAACCCGCATGCCCGCCGGCGAAGCTGCGGCCATACACCCAATAGGAACGGTGGAACATGGAATCATCAAGGAAGCCGAGCGGCGCGAACAGATGGGCTTCGTCGCCGCGTTGCACGAAACCCTGCTCCGCCGGCGAACCCGAATGCGGACCCAGCCCTTCGCGCTGGCCTTCGCCATCAAATTTTTGGGAGCGCATGAAGATCGATTTTCCATCACTGGAAAGGATATCGGGCAGGCCGACCGGCATGTTCAGCACTTGCAAACGAGACTGAATATTCTTGCCGGTTGTGGGGTCGGTTTCATCGACGTGGGCTTCGGCCAGCAACTTGCCGTATTGGATATCGAGCTTGAGGAAACGCAGGCCGCCATCGAGAAAATTCGAGCGACCGGCAACGGCGTAGACAAAATCGCCTTGCACGAGCAGGCTGCCATGCACCGGCCAAACCGATTCCAACTGTTCGTAGGCCGGCAGACGCATATCGTACGGAGCGGCGCGAAAACGCCAAATAAGTTCGCCATCGGAAGCACGCAGGCAATAAACATAACCATCGGCGGCGCCAAAGAACGCCCGGCCGCGCGAGATGGTCGGCGGTGAATCGACGCGCCCGCCGACCGTTTTGCGCCACACCGGCTTACCGGTTTGGGCGTCGAGCGCATGCACCGTATGGGCATCGACCTGGGCGACAAAAAGTTTTCCGTCGGCCACCACCACGCTGCTGAGCTTCCCGCCCAACGTGGTTTCCCAGCCGGTTTTCAAGTTCGCCGGAACGCTTGTTTTGCTGTATCCGCTGCGTGCGTCGTTGCCGCGATACGTGGGCCAATCGGCGGCGTTCGCTTTTTTCTTGGCCAGCGGTAGGGGGTCGGAGAAGGCTGGTCCTGGCTCCAAACGCGGCCCGGCGTCTGGCCGCTCATACGGCTTCGCCCGCTTGGGCGCGAGCGCATTGAGGCCAAACAGTTTCGCTTCGGGATAACACGCACAGTTGTGCGGCGGGGCGTACACCAACCCGTTGCTGGGCATGATGCCGTACAAGCAACTGCCCCGCACCCAATGGTTGATGTTCCAATCTTCCTTTTCATGGTCGACGAATTCGATACCCGTCCGCGAGGGCAGCAGGAAGCGGTCGGTCGCCTTCGCGATATAACACCGATGATGGAACCAGTACGTATCGACGTTGGGCGGGAACTCCTTTTTGATTTCGCCGGTGCGCGGATCGCGTCCGGTAAAGATGCCGGTGTCTCGCGTGGCGGTGGTGGGGGCGTTCCAAACCAAGCCGCTGGCAATCAGCAAATCTTCGGGCGATTGGTAACCCGACTGCGCATGCGGCGCGGTCCAGAGTTTTTTTCCGCTGGCGGCGTCGTAGGCGGTCATTTTGCGGTCGCCGCCGGCGAAAAAGGCCACGCCTTGATAGATCACGAGCTTGGGGCCGAAGTTCATCGTAATCGCTTGGCGGCGGCCCACCGGCGGTGAAGACCAAATCTCTTCACCGGTGGCGCGCTGCAAACACACGACCTTTTCGCCATCGTGAAAGAACACGCCTTCGGCGCCGGCGGAGAGCGTCAGCGGCGCCACGCGCGTTTTCACTGTCCAGAGATGCCGCCCCGAAGCGGCGTCGTAGGCCATTAGCTGACGGGCTTGTTCGTTCCAATGGTATTCCTCGCGAACTCTTGCTTGATCGCCCACGTTCAATTTAGGTTTGAAATTATCAAGTTCGGCGCTGCCCTTGTTGACCAACAGAAACAGCAGGCCATTGTGAAAAATGACTTCTTCAACGCCATCGCTCTCGGCGTACGTGCGCAGTGTTTCTCCGCTGGAGGCGGCCAGCGCCGAGAGCGGCGCCTTCACGCCGAGCGTGACGAAAACGGTGTCGTCAACCGCCACCAAGCGGCGCGCCAATTGAGTGGGCCCACTCTTGAGCGGCCAGAGGTGCTGGCTCCAATGGCTGATCGGTTTTTTCCAGAGCACGGTTCCATTGAAGGCGTCGCGGGCGATGACGGTCCATTTGGCGGGAAGTTGGATCGAAGTTCGCGAGCCCTCGTCCATGACGTAAAAGATGCGGCCCCCGGCCGAGACCATCGCACTCAGGCTGCTCATGCGGTCATGATGCCTCGACCAACGAGGACTCCCCACCCATTGCAACCGCCGCGGCGGACCGACCACATCGTCGTGCGCAACGGCGTTTCCGCTGGCGTCGTGGAGGAAGTGGGTCCAATCGTCGATGTTGTCGGGACGCGGCTTGATCGTTTTCGTCCACGCTCCGTTCCGCTTGAAATACGCCACGCCGCCGGGCGCGAGCACGCGCATGGCTTCCGCCGCGAGGTCTTGGTCGGGTTCCTCGGCCACGACCAAATTCGCCAGCCCATCGATATAGGGCAAATGCAGGCCATCGAACTGATCGACGGAAACGGGGCCATAATCGCCGGTTGCAAAAATCGTTTTGCGGGCTTGTTCGACGTCTTCGGCGTCGAACGCAAGTCCATGCACGAGGTATTGGTCGCCGGCATGCAAGGCGGCGGTGAGTCGGCCATCGTCGCAGCCGATATGAATGACCAGCCCGCCGGCAACGCCGGAGTCGTGCAGAATGGCGTCGGCTTGCTCTTGCGGAGAAGGCGCGTCGGCCGCTTTTGCTCGGTTCTCCGAGAAGACGCCCGAGATAACGAGTATGGCGGAAATAATGGCCAAGAAAAAGAAAGACCGCATACGGAAAACGCTCGACGGCATGGAACTGCTCCTCAAAGGTGTTTGCGCAACAACCGGTGACTTAAACTCTTTGTCGGGACAGGTGAATCGCCGACATTCAATTATCAGTGGCCGGAAGGCGAGAAGCAAGTTCACGGCGACGAAGAAATAGATAACAACAAAATAAATTTTCGGCCGAAGCGACAATCTTTTGCGGCGGCCGACGAATTACGCACGATTCACGTCAGGAGCGCATTTCGGTTGGATCACATCGCCCCGGCGCGGCGCCCCCAATGGGGGCGGAAAATGATTGGCGGTTCATCTGCGGGGCGGTGATGTCGAACTTATTTTGATGTTCACTGGGGTTCGTCGACTGGAGAGACTTTCCCGCGTCTCGACAATTCCTTAAACTCGGAGTAGTCAATTCTCTTTTCTGGTAGCTGCTTTTTTTCGATCATACTGCGCACGGTTGAAAATGGCGCCTTTTTCGTTTACCGGCAAGCCGAAGGCGGCTGTGTTTTGAGCCCACGCGTTCGGGCAAGACAAAAAACGCAGTCGCCTTCGGCTTGCCGTTAAACGAGCCAATGCTAGCGTGCGCAGTATATAGGCGCCGCAGATTCCATTCGCCGAATGCATTATGAATAGATCTCTACCTAGCTGGGGCGCTCGTTCTTCCAATACTGCGGCTCTGCCTGCCGCACTTCCGCCTATCGCGTGTCCGCCTGTTGCAAGGCGGGCGGGCGGGTTTTTCTATCTGTTTGTTTTTTGCTGGGCGTTGGTCGCCTTGCCGGGCTGCAACGGCTGTACGATGTTTGATCCGGTGGACGAGGAAGAAGCGAAGAAACGGCTGGAGGACAAGGCCGAACAAAAGAAACCCAAACCAGAATTCGAGTTTACCAATCTGAGCGTGCTCACCTCCGACGATGCTCCGATCAAAACGGCCATCAAACCGGGGCACTGGGTGACCATCACGCAACGCTTGCGGGCCAATAAGTTTGATTTCGCCGCGCGTTTGGAATCGGCCGTAACCGACCGCAACGGCCAGCCGCATCCTTTGGAGCACACGCCGTTCGCCATGCGTATGTCGGGCCCGGCGCTGCTGCCCAAGGGGCAAACCAAGCAATTCGACACAAATATTTTTATCCCGCGCCGCTCGAGCATCGAGAACAACCCGTACCTTTTAGAGAGTCGTTTGCTGGCCAGACGCGGCTCGCGAGAGGTGAATCGCAAGATCCAACCGACGGTGGCCATGCCCGGCTACCAATACTATTTTATCGTCTTGGCCAGAGAACCCGATCGCTACGGGTTTATTAAATCGCTGCATTCGGTGGCGCCGCCCACTGAATTGCTGCTTGAACAATCGATTCAATATTATCGAGTTGTGATGCCTCGATTTACCCGCCGTGTGCCCGTACCCTCGCATCCGCTCACCTGGACGTCGGTCGCGTACGTGGTCTGGGACGACCTCGACCCCAACCTGCTCTCGCCCGACCAACAGCAGGCCATGCTCGACTGGATCCACTGGGGCGGGCAGCTCATCATTAGCGGCCCTCGCTCGCTGGGCGCGCTGCAGCGAAGTTTCCTGACCGACTACCTACCAGCCGATGGCGGCAACTCCATTGGCTTGGAACAGTCGGCGTTCGACGCACTCAATGAAAAGTTTTCGCTCCAGCAAAAAAAAGGGGAGCGCGAACTGCTAACCGTTCCCGCAGGGAGGCCCATCGTCGGGATTCAACTCGATAAACGCCCTGAGGCCCAATTCGTGGACGGAACCGGCGGCTTGGTCGTGGAGCGGCGCGTGGGGCGCGGCCGCATTGTGGCCACGTCGTTCTCGCTGGATGAACGCCGCGTGGGCAATTGGGGCAACTTCGATGGCTTCTTCAACTGCTGCTTGTTGCGCCGACCGTCGCGGCAATTTTATACCAACAACGGTCTGATTAACGTTACGTGGCACCAGCACAGGACGTATTTCCAAGACGCGCTCTTTACGACTTCGTTGCGCTATTTCAGCCGAGACATCGGCGAAACGCCCGGTCTTTCCAAACTCCGCCGCGCGCAGCGCGAAGCAAATGCTAATACGCTGGAAGAGCGCCGCGAGCTCATGTTGGCAGCTGCCGCGAGGGAAAATCGCAACCAAGAAAACGGAAGAAAAAGAGAAGAACATTGGCGTTTGGCCGGTTATCGCAGCATTGCCGATTCAGGCGTGGCGGGTTGGTCTGATTTCAGCGGCGCCGCCAACGCGGCGCGTGAGTCGTTGCGCGAGGCGGCGGGAATCAGCGTACCCAAGGCGGAATTCGTGAT
>JAJRWU010000040.1 GCA_024276655.1 Planctomycetota bacterium | reverse complement strand
GGTTTTGAATTGCTAAACTCATTGCCGTGCAACGGCGTGATTGGCCCTCATTGCATCCCGTCATTTCACGAGCGGTCTTAGCCGTGTAATAAATGAACCACGGATTGCACGGATCACACGGATGAAGAAGAGTCGTGGCTGTCGGCATCCTCGCCCATCTGTGTTATCCGCGTTATCCGTGGTTAAAATGCTTCAGACTCGTCCGCCGATTGGTTTTTGGTGTTGGTTATGGTCTCTCTGTTTCTTCGGTGGTTAATGGCCATTTGTCATTGGCCGTCTGTTTGCTCGCATCTTTGCTTCTCTTTCTCCAATGACAAATGAGTAATGAAAGATAACTATTGATAAATTTCTTCTTTCCGTGCAAATCAGATAATTATTTCTCGAACGGTTCTAAAGCATGAACTCCAACGGCGCGGGAAACTAAAACACGCTAAAGCGTACACCCCAACGGTTGGTAAAAGAAAGCCGGTTGATGCCCGCTTCCGAAGAAAACCGCCGGCCTTACCAGTTTCGGCTGAGGACGCTGTTCGTGTTGATGTTCGTGGTCTCGATTTATGTCGCGATCATGGCGCCGTTTCTTCGCACCGCTTCGCTGAAACAACTGCTCGGCATCCTCCTGTTTTGGATAGCGGCGTTGGCAGCGTACTTCCTCATGGGCGAGAATGTGAACACAGCCGAGCGGCGCAATCAAGGCGCGCATCGCGGCGCGTCGCTGTTGCGCGTCGTGCGGCCATGGCGCAGGACAAAAGCGGCGTTCACGTTCGTGCCCTGTATTGCTTATGTGTTCCTAATGCCTTTGGACGTTTTTTCCCTGGGCATGCCAATGCCTATTTCCTATAGCTTCTTTGGGGTGCTGGGGCTCTCCGCGGCGGCGGGCGCTGTGGCGGGCCAACACGCCCAAATGGGCTTATACGCCGCACGTAAGTGTTGGTCCGTCGAATTCTTTGAAGGCGGCGTGTTCACGCGCGGCGGGTATTCGCCCTGGTCCGACCTGCGGGGCTGGGTGGTCAAGGAAAACCAGCCCGGCAGATTAACCTTGCGCCTCAAACTCGATCGCGCCACACTGCGTCTAGACGATCAACAAATGCGCCAAGCCCGGCAAATTCTCGAACAATACCTGCCGGGAAAGAATCAAGACATTGGGGCGCCTTCGCCAGCGTCGAAGTAAACGAATTTTTTTTCACCAGGGACGCAAGATTCCCGCCGCCAATTGAAGCAAGAAGGCGTTCGTTGCAGGCAAGAGTTCGTTACAAGCCGAAGGCTTGACAGCCATTAGCCGGCGGTCAGCGCAGCGCCACCGCCGGTATCGGCCGCGCAATCACTCCCGCATCCCGGCGGGATGCCAGGATGCAGCGGTCGGAACGGCGTCCCATTGCCGGCGCCGCTGGCATCCTTCAGGATATGAAAACAAAAACGCCTAACCTCAGCCTTGCCCGCATTCGAAAAACACGGAATCGTTCTTGGATAGGGGCCTAACGGCGTTCGCCTCTATTGGGGCTGCGCGGCGAGCGGCGTTTTTTCATCGCCCCAGCCGTTGAGTTCGGCCAAACGGCGTTTACTTTCCAGGTGCGATTTCGCCGCATCTTGCACCGCTTCGGGCAGCCGGTTGAGCAGCGCCGCTACGTCCGACCCGGGGCGGGCGCCGCGAACGCGAACCAGCCAATGCTCATCGATTTTAGGATGCACCAACGAGATCGCGGCGCCCCATTTGTGTATGAACGTGGGCAGCGAACGGCGGTCGATTTCTCCGCGTTTGGCGGCGGCGGCGTTGAGCAAATCCCGATCAGATCGAATGAAACGCCGGGCGGCCAACTGGGCTTCGGCGTCTCCCTCGGCGTAAAGAGCCACGTAGAACTGGCCGAATCCGAAGTGCGTTTGTTGGTTTCGCGAAGCAGCTTGGCCGAAAGCTTCGCAGCGCAGCACGAGGTAGTCGCCCCGCCACGTTTTGGGCGTTCTTAAAACGAGCACGAATTCCTTCTCGCCTTCGAGCGATGTGCGAGAAGAGGGCTTCAGTTTAAAGTACACGCCCGCGCCGCGTTGGATGGTGCCGCTGGCTGAAAGCAGCTCCAGCGGGGGCAGGTATTCGTATCGTTTGCCGTTGGAATTCTTTTCGTTGAACCCCACCGTTCCCGCGCCCTTGGCGAGTTTTTCGTAAGAACCCGAAAGCGTGATCCCCACGGTGTTGGCCTCTTCCTCGCGCTGGTCGACGCCCACATTGCCCACCACGCTGGTGCCGAGCGTGGTTTTTGGCAGGTAGTCGGCCACCTCAAAGGTTCGCAGCGGGCTCTCGATTTGATACAGATAAGCGATCAAGCCCTGGCTCCCAGCCGGCGCGATCAGCGAAGACACTTGAATGCGAGCCTCCATCAACTTTTCGTACGGGTTCGCCAGGGCGAATTCCTCGGTGGTCACGTCGCGGCAACTCACCGTACTACGAACATCGAATTGGACGCAGGGCGACTCCGCCAAGGCCGCCGCCGCCGGCAATATCGCGAGGGCAAACGCGACTGCGAAGCGTCGCCGCCAATGTCGTGACGAACCGACGGAGAGAACAAGATTCATAACGTCCTTCTTTGCTCACAGACCAGTACACCTCAAGCGGCTGGAAATCTGACATTCGCATCACCACGATGCGATTACGCCAAACCTTGCCGTGTGAAGTACATTCGTTCACGGCGGGCGCCGGGTTGGGCGCCGCGCGTTGTAAAGCACCGTCCATGGCCGCGGCTTGCTGGGAACAGACAAGCCCGCGAGGCTCCATCTTGGAGCGATTGCATTCTTCTTTCCGCGAAGGAAAGAGGTAATGTATAAGGAAGGCCGAACTTGTTGGTGAGCGTGAAAAACAGTCGATGTCTTCACGCCGTGGCAATCATACCCGCGCCGGAGGCGCGGTCAAGAAAGCAAATGACTGATTTCCCTGGGGTTTCTCCGAGAAACGGAGTAATCTGAAAAAAGGCGCCGGTCAGGGAAACTGGAGCGGCAGACTGCTAGCACAAGACACTTCGCCAAGGGAGCAATTTCCGGCGCAGAACGCCCGTTTACGAATTGGCTCCAGAAGCCCGGCTTTTTGAAAAAGCCGGGCTTCTCAAACTTCTCAAACGCCATTTCGGGAGATCATTGTTCCACGCTCACTTGGTGAGGAGAATCTCGGAGAAGTCGGCGAATTCAGGATGGCCGTGGCCCGGCGGAATGGGGGCGTTGCCCGGCCGCCGGCTGAGCGCGGTTTGAAAGCCGACCGCTTGGGCCGCATCGAGTTCCACGACAATATCGCTGAGAAAGAGAACGTCTTGGGGGTCGGTGTTCAGAGCGGCGGAAATCAGACGATAGCTTTGCGCCTCTTTTTTGGGGCCGATTTGCGTGTCGAAGTGGGCGGAAAAGAAATCCAGCAAATCGCCGACAATCGTATGCCTAAAAAAGAGGTGCTGCGCCTGAACGCTTCCAGAGGAATAAATTGCTAGGCGCCGTCTGGCGGCTTGCCAGGCGCGCAGGGCGGGCGGGAAATCGTCAAAAACGTGTGCCTGCATTTCGCCGCTTTCAAACCCTCTGCGCCAAACGAGGCCCTGCAATTCCTTGAGGCCGGTCGATTTTATGTCGGCGTCCATGAGGCGGAGAACTTCTCGCTCGACAAATTCCGACATCGCCAGATGGTCGGCGCCGGCGGCGGAAAGACCTGGAATATTCTCAGCGGAAGCGGCCGACGTTTTGGCCTCACTGGCAATCTTCGCGCACGCCCGACGGACCTCTTTCTCGCGCCCATGATCGCGCAAAAACAAGGCAATTTCCCGACGCACGAAGGGGAACATGACATCGTACACAAAACTGACCGACGAAGTCGTGCCTTCAATATCGAGCAGCAGCGTGGAGCCTGAAAATTCGATCACGGCTTGATCACCGAATCTATGTCTGGGCCGTCTTTCGGCGGCAGGAAATTTGGGCCCAGGCACACTGGTTCGTAATTGCCGTGTATGCCATCGCCCACATAATGCGCCACCCAGCCGGCCGGGTCTTGGAAGAGGCGAATGCAGCGAATGGTGCGGTCGCCGCAAAGATTGAACCAGTGTTGCACGCCGGCGGGAACGTTGATCAAATCGCCGGCGCCAATTTGAATGCCCAGCACCGGACCGCCATCTGGGTGAATATGAAACACGCCCGAACCCTTCACGGTGAAACGCACTTCGTCTTCACTGTGGGTGTGTTCCTTGCTGAATTTTTCCAGCATGGCGTCTAGGTTGGGCGTTTCCGGCGAGACATTGATTACGTCGGCGGTGACAAAACCGCCCCGCTCCTTGAGCCGATTGATTTCCGGCTCGTAGGCGGCCAAAATTTCTTCATTGCTGGCGTCGTCTCCGATGCGGCCGGCAACGTCCCACGACTCGTACCAAATGCCGAAGGGCGCCAGGAAATTGCAAATCTCACTGGCGTCGGTGATTTCGCGCTGTTGGTCGGGAATACGAAGAATCGCCATGATCATTGCTCCCAAGAGGAAAGTGTGGTGTGTGTCGGGGAAGGGTAAGAAAGCGGGAAAATACGCCTCGGTTGAAAATGTCGCTTTTTTCGTTTAACGGCAAGCCGAAGGCGACAGCGTTTTGCGCCAACGCGTACGGGCAAGACAAAAAACGCAGTCGCCTTCGGCTTGCCGTTAAAACGAGCCATTGCTATCCGCGTGAAGTGTAGTTAAGTTTTCGGGCTTCGCACTCGAACAAAAACTCATAAATCTCTATGTGTCGGCGAGCTTCGGCCAAATCGCGCCCCCAAGTGTAGAGGCCATGTTTGTGGATCAAATAACCGTGGCGTAAACGCTCGGGAGCGTCGGTTCGCAATTGGCGAAATTGCTCGGCCAAGGTGGGGATATTTTGAGTGTTGGCAAAAATTTCGACATGCTCGCTGGTTTCGTGCGTGCTGATTCCAGCCAGCCCCTTGAGCATTTCGTAGCCCGCCAAACTCCAGCCGCCTTGGCCGCCGTAATGTTCGGAAAGCAGCGTGGCCCAAACGGAATGGGTGTGCAGCACGGCGCCGACGTTTTCATCTTCGGCGGCCGCCACGTGCAACAACGTTTCAGCCGACGATTTCGCTTGGCCGCTCTGCGTGGGCTGGCCGTCGGGGCCGACGCAAACAAAATCGGCTCGTGTCAGCCGGCCTTTGTCCTTACCGCTGGCCGTGACCAACAACTCCAGAGGATCTCGCCGCAAAACAATACTGTAGTTGCTGCTCGTGCCGACCGACCAGCCGCGCGCATAAAAAAGAGCGCCGGTTTCACGCAGGGCGTCGATTTCAGCAGTGTGATCTTGCAGCGGCGGGGGCGGCGAACCGGGGCCGGGGGGCGCGCCCGACGCCGCTCTCTCTAGAGACGCCTCTCCCAAACTCGACGAAAACATAGTCCAAACCAATCTCTGCGGCGGAAACGGGAAACAGCACCCCAGTGTAACAAATGAGGGCCGCGCGGCAACGACGCCGCGCGGCAGGCGTCAACTATGCACGCGGGGCAATTCGTCGCCGCGAGCGATAATGGCCGCTTCTTCCTCCGCCAAGGCCTGCAAGCGGCTTTCCACTTGTGCGTCGTCGGCAAACTGCCTGGCGAGTTGCACATACGTGCTGTGGTGCCTGGCTTCCGACTCAAACAGCCCGCCAAAAAAGTCGGAGAGTTCGCGATCTTTGCTCTCCAGATGATCGCGCAGCAGGGCGAATCGCTCGCAAGAGCGGGCTTCAATCAGCCCCGCCACCAACAGCCGATCAACCGCCCGCAGCGGTTCCTGCTTCGAGACAAGTTCGATCAGTTGACGGCCATAACTGCTTGGTTTCAAACGGCGAAAACGAATGCCGCGCCGCTGGAGAAGATCGAGCACCATTTCAAAATGCTCCAACTCCTCCTTCACAATAACCGACATCTCGCGGCACAGCGGTTCATTTTCGACGTAGGCAAAAATCAAATTCATGGCCACGCCCGCCGCTTTCTTCTCGCAGTGGGCGTGGTCAATCAATATTTCGGGCAGGTTGGCGTCGACTTGTTCAAGCCAACGCGGCGAAGTATCGGAATGCAAACTGAGCATGGCGACGCCTAAAATAGGGGAAACGGTCTTTGGCGAGAATAACCCAACGCTATCACCCCGCTCAATCTGAGATGAAATACGGAGATAAGCACCGCTCGATAAATAACGGTCGCATTTGTGTAGCCATCGTCGCCAGACGGTGGGTGAGCGGTGAACCATCCCACGCTCTGGCGAGCATGGCTACGACACTAATTTTCCGCTCGATGCTTATTTCGGAACGATTCCTTAGGAGACGTACGAAGCTGCTCGCCTTACCTTGGACCAACGCGGTTGCGTTTGCGGTTCAGGAAGAGCGCTCGTGTTGTTCGTGGAGTGCGGCCATCTGCTCATTGTAGGCCGCGATGACATTCTTGCGGCTGAGCATGGCGATGATTTGCCGAGTGTCGTCGGGGTCGACCACCGGTATTTCGTCAATGTTTTCGCGCGTGAACCAACGCATGGCGGTGTGGAGGTCGTCGTCTGGCTGGACGGTGAACACATTCTGCGTGGCTAGGTCGGTGGCCACCACCAGAGCGCCGGCGGTTTCGTCGGTCATGGCGCCGCGCAGGTCTCGCAGGGAAAAAATACCCACCAACTTTCGCTCGGCGTCGACGACTGGGAAATACGTATTTTGCGAATGCGAGGCCAAACGCAAGATCTGTGGCAGAGGCGTTGCTTCGGGAACGAAATCGATCGGGCGGTCGGTCTGCATGACTTCCTTGACGCGAATCTGCTCCAAAACGTCGACGATAAAATCGCCCATGTGGGCGGGGCTGTCGACCATGCCCGGCACTTGCTATTCGTACAATGTCCAACGTCGGGAAAGAAAAGCCACGTTCAAAATGCTCACCAGCATCATCGGCGGGAGCAGTCCATAAGAACCGCTCATCTCGCAAACCATGAGCATGGCGGTTAGCGGAACCTTGGCCACGCCGGCAAAAAAGGCGCCCATGCCCACCAGCACGTACGCTTCGGCCTGGGTGACGATTCCCGGAAAAAATTGATTGCAGGCGTATCCATAAGCGCCGCCCAGCATCGCCCCGATAAAGAGCGATGGCGCAAAAACACCGCCGCTGCCGCCCGAAGATATCGTAAACGAGGTCGCCAAGACTTTCGCCAAGCCGAGCATGATCATCAGCCGGATCGGCATTTGGTTGTCGAGCGCCAACTGCACCCAACCGTAACCGCCACCCATGATCTGCGGGAAAAACAGCGCCAACACGCCCAGCAGCAAGCCGCCCAAGGCCGTTTTATACATGCTGGGGATCGGCAGCTTGGCAAAAAACTTGTCGCGGAGGCCGTAGAAGGAGGTCACATAAAATGCAGCCGTCAAGGCGCAGAGAATGGCCAGCCCGGCATAGAACGGCAACTCCGCCAGATTGAGCTGAGTATCGAGCGAGACACTGTCCGGCACGGTGAAAACATGGCCCGACCCATAGATTCCCGTAAACACGACAAACGCGGTAATCGAGGCGATGGCCGCCGGCACCACCGCTTCGAATTCAACGGCGGCCGTCGAATAAAGCACTTCGGCCACGAACAAGGCGCCGCCCAAAGGCGCGCGAAAAATGGCCCCAATCCCTCCCGCGCCGCCGGCGAGCATGAGCAACCGCCGTTCTCGCTCACTGAGTTTGAGTTTATCGGCCAGAACGGACCCGAAGCCCGCTCCGATCTGAGCGATGGGCCCTTCGTGCCCGGCGGAACCTCCGGTGCTGATCGTCAGAATAGAGGCCACGGCTTTAATCAACGGCGTTCGCGCTCGAACCTTGCCGCCTTGGCGATGAAAAGCGCGGACCATGGCGTCGGTGCCGTGCCCCTCGGCTTCCGGGGCGTAGCCGTACACCAGCCAACCGCATGCCAGACCGCCCAATGTGGGAATCAGCAGCACCCAGTACCAATGTGTTGGCATCTGAGGGGCGATCTCCGCGATCTGGCTCCCCGCGGCGGGCGGGATATACCCCATGCCCACGCCCAAAATCCATTCCTGCGCCCCATGCACACAGAAAAAGAAGGCCGCCGTTCCCAACCCGATAAAGACACCCACAACCGGACTGAACAAAATCAGCCGTCCCGATGATTCGGTGTCGAAAATAGTGTGAACGTGCTCAAACGCCTTTTCGCAGACTCTCCGTAACACGTTGGCCTCAGGTCGTGGAAAAGCAAGGGGATTTGCTCGCAGGGCAGTTCCCACGTGCAAGGCAATGGCCTCAAAACGGCGAAAAACAGACGTTATGCATTAGGCGTGTGGAAAGGTAACATTCGGCATAACACAGTGTCCGACAGTGTCAAATCTGATTCCTGCAAAGTATGTTGATCGGCCGCCCGCCATTCTAGGCTGCAAGCCTCTGGGCTTCTACGGGTATTGTGAGAATGTTTTTTGCAGCGGGCCCGTTATCGCAACGCATGGGTAATGCTGCGCACGGCTGAAAACGGCACAATTCGTTTTACACTGGGTGCGGGAACGCACGTTTTAGGCGTCGTCGTTTGCCACACGTCCCGTAAAAAAAGCCAATGGGGGAACTCTGAACGGGGTGCAGGAACGCACTTTTTAGGCAGCGGTGGCGGCTGATTTTATTTTGACGTTGGGGCGAAATGGGTTGCCTGGGCGAGATTGCATGTGCTTTTTTAGTTGGTCATCGTCGCTGAGAGCGGCGGCCCTGATTTGTAG